>JAICWE010000051.1 GCA_025934955.1 Gemmatimonadales bacterium
CGGCACGTGGTCACCGAGACCGCGCGCACCCGGAGTGCGGCGCAGGCGCTGGCTGCCGGCGAGCTCGAGGCGTTAGGCAGACTGCTGGTGGCCGGCCACCGCTCGCTTCGGGACGACTACGAGTCCAGCTGCCCCGAGGCCGACCGCATTGTGGAGACGGCGGTGGCGCAGGGTGCGCTTGGTGCCCGGCTCACCGGGGCAGGGTGGGGCGGCGCGGTGCTGGTACTGGCGCCGAAGGAGCGCGAGTCCCGAATCGTCGCCGAGGTGGTTCGCGACTTCGAGGCGACGTTCGGCCGGGTGCCGGCCGCGTGGGCGACGCGCGCGGCCTCCGGTGTCCGGCGCGAGGCGCTCGGCCACTGACCGGCGCGCGGTATATTGGGTGACGCGTCATCCGCCCGGGTGGCGAAACTGGCAGACGCACGGGACTTAAAATCCCTGGCCGCGCAAGCGGCGTGAGAGTTCGAGTCTCTCCCCGGGTATCGTGATTCAGTTCATCCTCAGCGCCTCGCGCCCGACCTCGCAGCCCGGCCGCCCGCGGTGACCCGCGTCTGGCCCGGCGCTCCCGCGCCTCTCGGCGCCACCTGGGACGGCGAGGGGACCAACTTCGCCCTCTTCTCCGAGCACGCGACCGCGGTCGAGCTCTGCCTCTTCGATTCGCCCGAGAGCGCGCGCGAGAGCGAGCGGATTCCGCTGCGCGAGCGCACCGCGCAGGTATGGCACGCGTACCTTCCCGACGTGCGCCCCGGACAGCTGTACGGCTACCGCGTGCACGGTCCCTACGCGCCGCACGAGGGACATCGCTTCAATCCGTACAAGCTGCTGCTCGATCCCTACGCGCGCGCCATCAGCGGCGCGATCCGCTGGAGCGACGCGCTGTACGGCTACACCATCGGCGACCCGGAGCAGGACCTCGCGATGTCGAGCGTCGACAGCGCCGGCGGCATGCCCAAGTCGGTAGTGATCGAGAATGCGTTCAGCTGGGGTGAGGACCAGCCCCCGCGCACGCCGTGGAGCCGCTCGGTCATTTACGAATGTCACGTCAAGGGGATGACGATGCGTCATCCCGACGTGCCCGACGCGCTGCGGGGCACCTATCTCGGCCTCGCCACCGATCCGATCATCGACCACCTCCGCTCGATCGGCGTCACCGCCGTCGAGCTGCTGCCGGTGCAGCACTTCGCGGTGGACCGCTTCCTTCACGAGCGAGGCCTCACCAACTACTGGGGCTACAATACCATCGGATTCTTCGCGCCCGACGTGCGCTACAGCGCCGGCCGCGGCGTCGGCAATCAGGTCGCCGAGTTCAAGACGATGGTGAAGCGGTTCCATCGCGCCGGCCTCGAGGTCATCCTCGACGTCGTCTACAATCACACCGCGGAGGGGAATCACCTCGGACCGACGCTCTGCTTCCGTGGCGTGGACAACGCGGCGTACTATCGGCTCGATCCCGACGATCGCCGCTACTATCTCGACACCACCGGCTGCGGCAACAGCCTCAACGTCGAGCACTCCCGCACCATGCAGCTCATCGCCGACAGCCTGCGGCACTGGGTGCGCGACATGCATGTGGACGGCTTCCGCTTCGACCTGGCGCCGACGCTCGCGCGCGAGGGCGGGCCGATGAATCCGTTCGGCAAGTTCTTCGACGTCGTGCGGCAGGACCCGGTGCTCTCGCGGGTGAAGCTGATCGCCGAGCCGTGGGATCTCGGGCCCGAAGGCTACCAGATCGGCCGCTTTCCGATCGGCTGGGCCGAATGGAACGGCCGCTATCGCGACACGGTGCGCCGCTTCTGGCGCGGCGATCCCGGCGTGGCCGAGCTCGCGTCGCGACTCGCCGGCAGCAGCGACCTGTATCAGCCGAGTCTTCGTCCGCCGCAGGCGAGCGTCAACTTCGTCACCTGCCACGACGGCTTCACCCTGCAGGACCTGGTGAGCTACGAGCGGAAGCACAATGAGGCGAACGGGGAGGCGAATCGCGACGGACACGACGACGACGCCGGCCGCAACTGGGGCCACGAGGGCCCGAGCGAGGCGCCGCACATCATCCGCATGCGCGACCGGATGAAGCGCAACTTCATCGCGACGCTCGCCTTCTCGCAGGGCATTCCGATGCTGTCGCACGGCGACGAGCTCGGCCGCACCCAGCGGGGGAACAACAACGGCTACTGCCAGGACTCGCCGCTCACCTGGGTCGACTGGTCGCTGGACGCCGGCGGACGCGACATGCTTCGATTCGTGCGGCAGGTCTTCGCGCTGCGCGACGAGAACCCCGTCTTCCGCCGCCGCACCTTCTTCCGCCAGCATCCGGAGGGCGACGCCGCGCCCGAGCTCCTGTGGCTCCGTCCCGACGGCGGCGCGATGACGTCCGAGGAGTGGGACAGCGGCACCCACGTGCTCGGCATGCTGCTCCGCGGCGATGCCACCGACGAGATCGACGATCGGGGCCGGCCGGTCGTCGGCGAGACGGTGCTGCTCCTGCTCAACGGCGGCGGCCGCACGGTCCGCTTCACGCTGCCCGCGCTCGCCGAGCGCGGCGTCTGGACCGAATTGGTCAACACCGCGCGGCCCGGCTCCCGGCCGGTACGCGACGACGCGGTGAGCCTCGTGGCTCACTCGCTCCTGCTCCTGGGACACCGGGCCGAGTAGCCGGGGCGGCCGCGATGCTTCCCATCCGCGCCACCTACCGGCTTCAGCTCTCGCCCGCATTCGACTTCGGGGCCGCGACCGCGCTGGTGCCGTACCTCGACCGTCTCGGCGTCTCCCACGTTCATTGCTCCCCGGTCTACGAAGCGCGGCCCGGAAGCACCCATGGCTACGATGTAGTGGATCCCGGCGCCGTTCGCACCGCGCTCGGCGGCCGCTCGGCGCTCGATGCGCTGCTCGAGTCCCTTCGCGGACGCGGCATGGGTGCGGTGCTCGACGTCGTGCCCAACCACATGGCCGCGCACGCGGCGAATCGCCGGTGGATGGAGCTCCTGAGTCACGGTCCCGCCGCGTCCGCGGCGCGATGGTTCGACGTGAACTGGCGCGCCGGCCCGGCCGGCGAGCCGCGCGTGCTGGTGCCGGTGCTCGGCGACCGGTTGGGAACGGTGCTCGAGGGCGACGACCTGCACCTCGTGTGGGAGGAGGGCCGGGTGCGGCTCGCCTACTGGGAGCATCGCTTCCCGCTGGATCCGTCGACGCTGGTGCCGTTGCTGGGCGACGTCGCGCGCGGTTGCGAGGAACGCCTGAGTCCGGACGACGGGCGCTGCGCCGAGCTGCGGGAGATCGCCGCCCTGCTCCGGCGCCTGCCGGGCCGCGGGGCGCGCGAGCCCCGCGCGCTGGCGCGGCGGCGCGGCGGTGCCGAAGCGGCGCGCGAGCGGCTCGCTGCGCTGGCCGAGGAGTGTGCGGACGTGCGCGATGCCATCGACGAGGCGGTGCGGAGCTTCACCGGTCCCGGTGGACGCGCGCGTCTTCGCCGGCTGCTGGAGGCGCAGCCCTACGCCCTGGCCCACTGGCGCCGCGCCGCGCGCGAGCTGAACTACCGCCGGTTCTTCGACGTGAACGACCTCGTGGCGCTCCACATGGAGAACCCCGAAGTCTTCCGCGAGCACCACGCGCTGCTGCGCGAGCTGGTGCAGGCGGGCGGCGTCGACGGCCTTCGCGTCGATCATCCCGATGGGTTGCTCGATCCCCTGGAGTACCTGCGGCGCCTGGTGGACGCGACGATGCCGTGGCGACCGGATGCGCGCTATCCGATCTTCGTCGAGAAGATCCTCGCGCACGGCGAGCGGCTGCGCGACACGTGGCCCGTCGCCGGCACAACAGGCTACGACTTCCTGAACGACGCGGAGGCGCTCTTCGTCGACCCGGCCGGAGTCGCGCGGCTCGATGCCGATTACCGGCGCATCGCGCGGCGCCGCGCCGACTACGCGGCCGCCGCGCGGGACGGGAAGCGGCTCGCGCTCGAGACCGCACTCTCCGCCGGCGTGCGGCAGCTCGCCGCGCGCTGGCGCGCGGAGCTGCCGGACTTGCAGCCCTCTCAGACGGAGCTGGAGACCGCGCTGGAAGAGACCATCGTCGCGCTGCCGGTATACCGCACCTACGTGGACGGACTCGCGCCGCAGGGGGACGCGGAGGACCGGGCGCTCCTCGCGGCCGCGCTCGCCGATGCGCGGCGGGCCGGTCGCGCCCGTCCCGCCGCGCTCGATGCGGTCGAAGCGGTCTTGCTCGGCGGCAACGGCAGCGACGCGCAGTCGAGCGCGCGCCTCCGACTCCGTCAGCGCTTTCAGCAGCTGAGCGGCCCCGCCGCGGCGAAGGGAGTGGAGGACACCGCGGCCTACGTGTACGCGCCGCTGCTCTCGCGCAACGAAGTGGGCGGCTCCCCCGAGGTGATGCCTGACGCCGCCGTCGCCCGCTTTCACGCCGCGAACCTCCACCGGCGCGCGCGCTGGCCGCACACCATGGTCGCCGTGACCACCCACGATACCAAGCGCTCCGCCGACGTGCGCGCCCGCCTCGACGTGCTGTCCGAGCTGCCGGGGGAGTGGGAAGCGCACCTCTACCGCTGGCGGCGCTGGAATCGAGTGCACCGCCGCAAGGTGCGCGGACGCCGGGCGCCGGACGCCGCGACCGAGTACCTGCTCTACCAGACGCTGGTCGGCGCGTGGCCACTCGACGGCCTCGACCCGGCGCGCCCGGTGCTGCCCGACGAGCGCTGCCTCGCCACGCTGCGCGATCGCTTCACCGGCTACGTGATCAAGGCCTCGCGCGAGGCGAAGGAGCGCACCACCTGGCTCGATCCCGACGAGGACTACGAGGCCTCGCTCGCCGGGTTCGTCGCGGCACTGCTCGATCCGGCGCGCAGCGGCCGCTTCCTCGCCGACCTCGTCGCCTTCACCGCGCGGCTCGCCCGGCCGGGGCTGTGGAACGCGCTCGCGCGGACCGTGCTGTTCCTCACCGCACCCGGCATTCCCGACATCTACCAGGGCGACGAGCTGTGGAACTTCTCGCTCGTGGACCCCGACAATCGCCGTCCGGTGGACTTCGCATGGCGTGCCGCGATGCTCGACGCGCTCATCGCCGCGGGCGAGCCGAGCGACACGGCGCTCGCCGTGATGCTCGCGGTCCCGGAGGACGGCCGGCTCAAGCTCCACGTCACCCGTGCCGCACTCGCCCTCCGCCGCCGCGACCCCGCGCTGTTCCTCGACGGCAGCTACGAGCCGCTCGACCTTGAGGGGCCGCGAGCGGCGCACGCGGTCGCGTTCCTCCGCCGCCTGGGCGACCGGGTGCTCATCGTCGTCGCACCGCGCCTGGTGCTGCCGCTCCTGTCGCCCGCGCTCCGGCTGGATCCGCGCGCGTGGGAGTCCACCGCCGTCCTGCTGCCGGCCGGCATCGGCGGCGGGTTCGAGCGGCCGTTAGGCGGCGGGCCGGTCCACCCCATGGGCGACTGGCTGCCGCTCGACGCCGTGCTCGCGCCGCTTCCCGTCGCCGTGCTGGTGAGCGGCGCCGCTCCCGCGCCGGAGGTCTGATGCCGCTCGCGCCCGTACCGGCCGATCGCGCCCCGGCGCTCGATGACCAGGCGGCCTCGGCGAAGGACGACCGCTCGAAGCACCAGCTCGAGGCCGAGCTGGCCGGGCTGGGACCCCGACTCGAGCGGCTCCAGACCGCGCTCTTCGCCGAGCGGCGCCGCGCGTTGCTCATCATCCTCCAGGGCCGCGACTGCTCCGGCAAGGACGGCGTGGTGCGGCACGTCGGACGGCTGTTCAACCCCCAGGGGTTGCACGTGACCGGCTTTGGCGTGCCCACGGCGGTCGAGCGCGCGCACGATTTCCTCTGGCGCATCCACGCCGCCGTGCCGGCCCGCGGGACCATCGGCCTGTTCAACCGGTCACAGTACGAGGAGGTGCTGGTGCCGCGCGTGCATCAGGAGATCTCCCGCGATGAGTGGGAGCGGCGCTACCGCCAGATCAACGACTTCGAGCGCATGCTGACGGAGCAGGGCACGACCGTGGTGAAATTTCTGCTCCACATCTCGCGCGAGGAGCAGCGGCGGCGCCTGCTGGCCCGGCTCGACGATCCGGAGAAGCATTGGAAGTTCGACCCGGTGGACCTCAAGGAGCGGGCGCGGTGGGATGCGTACACCGAGGCGTACCGCGAGGTGCTGGCGCGCACCAGTACGCCGGCCGCGCCGTGGTACGTCGTCCCCGCCGATCGGAAGCCGCTGCGCGACCTGCTTGTCGGCGAGACCGTGCTCGGGGTGCTGGAAACGATGCGGCCGGCGTTTCCGCCGGCCGATCCCTCGCTGGAGCGCTATCGTGACGAGCTCGCCTGAGCCGAGCGCGCCGCCGGCTCAGAAGACGCCGGTCGCGTCCACGATCACGTATGTCAGCGTTCCGCCGACCATGATGTACGGCGAGCTGGTGCCCAGCCGTCGCTGGAGCCGCTCCAGCAGCTTCGGATCGCTCGTCGTGAGCGTCACGCCGATCGTGGCTCCGGTGCCGCCGCCGCCGGGAACGTTCTCGAAGTCGAGTTGATACTTCGGGTACGTGAAGCTGAACCCGCCCGGCAGGTAGGGCGCCAGCGCGGGCGGCACCGCGCCCGCCGCGCCGTCCGGTGGCCACACCTGCTGGTCCGCGTAATAGTTGAACGCGGCGATGCGGATCGCGTGCATCGCGCCCGCCACTTTCGCGGTCTCCGCTTCGTTGGTCAGGTCGATGTACTTGAACACGGCGATGGATGCGAGAATGCTCATGACGATGAGCACCACCAGCAGCTCGACGAGGGTGAAGCCGCGCCGCTTCATGGCTTCCCCCGTTCCGCCAGCGTGCGGAAGCTGTGGCCGAGGAACAGCGGGAGCGAATCGGTGGACCGGAGCCGGAGCGCGACGCCCTCGTTGTTGCCGTCCAGCACGAACGTCGAGTCACCCGCCCGGTAGTTGATGCCCGGCGGCACCGTCGCGTTGAGCTCCTTGAGCGTCACCGGAAGCCGTCCGTGCACCGCGCGGTACTGGGTGACCCGCTGGGCGGTCATGTAGAGCGCGATGCGCAGACTGGCGTCGCGCACCGCGACCGACTCCGCCGGCGGCGGCGGGGTGAACAGCCACGCCGGCTGGGTGATCAGGGCCGCAGCGCCGAGGATGCCGAGGATGCTCAGGCCGATGAGGCCGATCGGCAGGCGGCGGCGTGGCTCGGCCGCCTCCTCGCTCCGCCGCTCGGCCTCGGACTTGAGCACGTTCTCGAATGCGCTGAGCAGCGCCTGCTTTTCCGGCGATGCGCCCGCGCCTGTGGCGTTTTGCGACCGTCGAACGTCGGCCTCGGCCATCGGGGCTCCCTTGCGATCGGCGAACCCCTGCGGCGGGTCAGGCGGGCGGCACCGGTCCCAGTGCTCGCTCGACCTCGTCCGGAAAGGTTCTAATGTCAATTGGCTTGGTGATGTAGCCGTCGAAGCCCGCCTGCATGGCGCGCTCCCGGTCGCCCGTCATGGCGTGAGCCGTGAGGGCGACGACGCGGGTCCGGGCAAACTCCGAGCCGCGGATCTCCTCCAGCAGGGCGAAGCCGTCCTTGCCCGGCAGCTGGATGTCCATCAGCACCAGCTCCGGCCGCCCCTCCGCCAGCGCCGCGAGCAGCCCCTCGCCCCCGCCGATGCCGGTGACCGTGTGCCCGCGGAGCGCGAGCACGGCGCGGAACAGCTTCATGTTGTCGGGGCTGTCTTCGACGATCAGGATGCGCGCCATCACGGTCTACGCGCGGGCGCGCTTGAGCACCGCGCGGACTCGCGCGGTGAGTGATCGCGGCTGGACCGGCTTGGCCAGGAAGTCGTCGGCGCCGAGCTCGAGTGCGTCCGCTTCGGTTTCGCCACCGCGCGCCGTGAGCACGATGACCGGGAGCGTCGCCGTGCGCACCCGCGCGCGAATCTCTTCCAGCACGCCCATGCCGTCGAGTCGCGGCATGTCCATGTCGAGCAGCAGGAGATCGGGCGCGGCCTGCTCCACGGCGTCGAGCGCATCGAGCCCGTCGCCCGCCTCCGTCACCGCGAATCCCTCGCGCTCCAGCACCGTGCGGATGAGTCGGCGCATCTGCGGGTCGTCGTCCGCGATCAGCACGCGGGTCCCGCCGCTCGCCGCCGCCGGCGCGACCGCCCGCTGCACCCGCTCGGGGACCAGCGACGACCCCGCCCCTGTCGCGACCGCGCCAGGGACTGCGGCGACCGTTTCGTCCGCCGCCGGCTCTCCCAGCACCCGGACCAGCTCGTCGAGCGACGTCTGCCCCGCCCACACCCGCAGCAGGCCGCTCTCCCACAGCGTGCGCATCCCGGCGCGCCGCCCGGCGGCGGCGATCACCTCGGTGTGCTGCGCCGAGTCGATCGCGCGCGCCACCGCCTCGTCCACCGGCAGGATCTCGAGTATCGCGAGCCGGCCCTGGTAGCCGAGTCCGTTGCACGCCCTGCAGCCGACCGGCTTTCGCGGAATCGCCGCGCGACCAGCGGGCGGCCGCGCATCCACCGGCAGCGAGTCCACCGGGACCGGCGTCGCGCATGCGTCGCAGAGTCGCCGCACCAGCCGCTGGGCCAGCACGCCCTTCAGCACCGTCGCCGCCTTGAACGCGTCGACGCCGATGTCACGCAGCCGCACGATGGCCGACGGAGCGTCATTGGTGTGCAGCGTCGAGAGCACCATGTGGCCCGAAAGCCCGGCCTGCACCGCGGTCTTCGCGGTTTCGTTGTCGCGGATCTCGCCCACCAGCAGGATGTCGGGGTCCTGCCGCAGCACGCTCCGGAGCGACGTCGCGAAGGTGAGCCCCTGCGCCTCGTTCACCTGGATCTGCGAGATCCCCGGCATGTCGTACTCGACCGGGTCTTCCACCGTCACGATGTTGACCTTGCCGTCCTTGAGCTCGTTGAGCATCGCGTACAACGTGGTCGTCTTGCCGCTGCCGGTGGGGCCGGTGACGAGGACCATGCCCTCGCGATGGCCCAGCAGCCGGCGCAGCATGACGTGCTCGTCTTCCGGCAGGCCGAGATGCTCGATGCCGCTGCGCAGATTGGTGCGGTCGAGGATGCGGATGACCACCTTCTCGCCTCGCCGCGCGATCGGCAGCGTGGAGACGCGGAGATCCACCGCCTGCCCGTCCACCCGCGTCGCCGTGCGCCCATCCTGCGGCCGGAGCGCGTTGGTGACGTCGAGCTTCGCCAGGATCTTCACCCGCCGCACCAGCGCCGGGCACGCCGACTCCGGCAGCCGCATCACCTCACGCAACACCCCATCGACCCGGTACCGGACCGCGGTGCCGCCGTCGATCACCTCGGCGTGGATGTCGCTGGCCCGCTCGCGCACCGCGTCGCCGATCATCGCGTCCACCAGCTTTGCCATCGGCGCGTCGAGTGACGGATCGCGCGTCTCGGCGGGCGAGGGATCCTCGATCTGCTCCACCGAGCCGGCGTTCAGGCCGGAGAGCAGCCGGTTGATGCTCTTCTCGGGCCGGTAGAGCTCGTCCAGCTTCTCCGCGATCGCGGCCGGCGGCGCCACCTCGAACCGGACCTCGCGTCCGGTGACGAAGCCGAGGCTCTGCTCGACATTGAGATCGCGGGGGTCGGCGGTGGCGATGCGGATGATGCGGTCGCTCACGGCGAGCGCGACCACCTGGTGCTTCCGGGCCATCGCCTCGGGCAGCAGCGTCGCGGCGCGCGCGTCGGCGGCGGCGAGGTCGGCCATCGGTACCTTGAACGACTGGGCCAGCGCGGCGGCGACGCGGTCGGAGGAGGTGAAGCCGCGCTCGACCGCCGCCCGCCAGACGCTCTCGACGCCGGCGGCGGCCAGCTCCTGAGCTTCGTCGGGGGAAAGCACGCCCGCGGAGAGCAGGACCGGCCCCAGCCACGCGTCGCTGGGCGGGGGGGCCGCTCGGGCTGCACGATCGGACACGAGTGTCCCGGGTACGGGTGAGGCGGTGAGAGCGGCACCGACACCGGCTTGGTTGAGAATCCGGCCTCCAATAAGTACAATCTGCGCTTGCTGCATGCAATTTTCGGCTGATCGACTGCCGGCCTTTAGCGTCGGCCTGCCGCCCGCCCGTTCTCCCTGAGGAGCACCCCTGCGACCGGACTCGCTCGCCGTCATCGGCCTCGGCGCGATCGGCGGCTCGCTCGCCTGGCAGGCGGCACGCGCCGGTGTGCCGCGCGTCGTCGGCTACTCGCCCGAACGCCGCGAGGGAATCGCCGCGCTCAAGGCCGGCGCCATCACGGAGATGGCCGACTCCGCGACCTCGGCCGCGTCGAGCGCCGACCTCGTGGTCATCGCGGCGCCGCCGGCCGCGACGGTGCAGCTCCTTCCGCGGATCTCGCGCGCGCTCGGCGCCGGCGCGATCGTCACCGATGTCGCCAGCGTGAAGGCGCCGATCGTCGCGGCCGCGGTCGCCGCCGGTCTCGCCGACCGGTTCGCCGGCGCCCATCCGCTCGCGGGCACCCACGGGACCGGCTTCGATCATGCCTCGCCCGACCGGCTGCGCGGCTGCGTCGTGTACGTCTGCGCCACCGGGAGCGACGGCGGCGAGCGCGCCGCGCGCGGTGTGAGCGGCTTCTGGCAGGACACGCTGGATGCGTCCGCCGTGCGCATCGATGCCGGCGCGCACGATCGGCAGCTCGCCTGGACCAGCCACCTCCCGCAGGCGGTCGCGAGCGCGCTGGCCCACGCGCTCGCCGAGCGCGGGCTCGGCCCGCTCACATTCGGAAGCGGCGGACTCGACACCACGCGGCTCGCCGCGAGCAGCCCCGAGCTCTGGACCGACATTTTCCTCCAGAACGCGGCGCCGGTCGCCGAGGCGCTCGACGCCGCGCAGGCCGACGCCGGCCGCCTCGCGGCATTGATCCGCGCGGGCGACCGCGCCGCGCTGCGCGACTACCTCGACGCCGCCGCAATCTTCCGACGGGGACTCGACCGATGATGGTGCAGGGCGCCGTTCGCGTGCCGGGCGACAAGAGCATCACCCATCGCGCGCTGCTGCTCGCGGCCATGGCGCGCGGCACCTCGCACGTCGGCGGCGCGCTCACCTCGCTGGACGCGCGTTCCAGCGCGCGGGTCCTGCGCCGCTTGGGCGCCGGGATCTCGCCGCTCGCGTCGGAGCGGCTGGTGACCGTGCGGGGCCAGGGTCGCCTGCGGGCGCCGGAGGCGCGGCTCGACTGCGGCAACTCCGGCACCACCACGCGACTGCTGCTCGGCCTGCTGGCGGGCCACCGCTTCACGGCCACGCTCACCGGCGACCGCTCGCTCCGCCGCCGGCCAATGCGCCGCGTCACGCTGCCGCTCACCCGGATGGGCGCCCGCTTCACCGAACACGGCGGCGACGGCTTGCCGCTCACGATTCGCGGCGGCGCGCTGCATCCGATCGAATACCGGATGCCGGTCTCGAGCGCGCAGATCAAGAGCAGCGTCATGCTCGCCGGTCTCGCCGGCGGCGTGCCGGTCGCGGTGCACGAGCCCGCCGGCCGCTCGCGCGACCACACCGAGCGGATGCTCCGCGCCTTCGGCTACGAGGTGAAGGACGACGACGGCTGGATCCGCTTCGCGCCGACCGGCCGGGTGGTCCCGTTCGATCTCCAGGTGCCGGGCGATCCCTCGTCCGCGGCGTTTCTGGTCGGTCTCGCCGCGCTGGCCGACGGCGGCGAGCTCTGCATCGCGGGCGTCGGTGTCAATCCGACCCGCGTCGGCTTCCTCGACGTGCTCCGGCGAATGGGCGTGGCGCCGATCATCGAGCCCGCGGGCGACGAGTTCGGCGAGCCGGTGGCCGACATCGTCATGCGGCCGGCCGAGCTCCGCGCGACCGAGGTCCACGCCGCGGATATTCCCGGGCTCATCGACGAAATCCCCATCCTTGCGGTCGTGGCGAGCCGGGCGCATGGCGCCACGGTGTTCCGCGACGTCGGCGAGCTGCGGGTAAAGGAGAGCGACCGGCTCGGGCTCATTGCGTCCAACCTCCGCGCGACCGGCGCCGCCGCCGAGGTGCGAGGCGACGACCTCTGGGTCGAGGGCGGCGCGGCGCCGCCGCGCGGAGCCGTTCGTACCGCCGGCGATCACCGGCTCGCGATGGCGTTCGCCGTGCTCGGCCAGCTGCCCGGGGCGCGGGTGCGCATCGACGACCTGGCCTGCGCGGCGGTGAGCTTCCCGAATTTTCCGGCGACGCTGCGGCGGGTGGTGCGCCGGTGACGGCGGCGGCGTGAGCGGCGTCGTCGTCGCGATCGACGGCCCGTCCGCGTCAGGCAAGTCCAGCACCGCGCGCGCCGTCGCCGAGCGGCTCGGCTTTGCCCATCTCGACTCGGGCGCGCTCTATCGCGGGCTCACGCTCGTGGCGCTGCGCGAGGCGGCGCGTCGCGATCCCTCCGCCGCCGAGCCGCTCGCGGTGGTCGACGCCGAGACGGTGCTCCGTGCCGCCGAGGACCGCGGCCTCATGCTCCAGTCCGACGGCGTGGGCTTCTCCACCTACGTCGACGGCGAGCCCGCCGACTCCGCGATCCGTGCCGCGGACGTGACGGTGCATGCCTCGTCCGTGGCCGCGGTGCCGACGGTGCGGGAGTGGGTGAACATCCATCTCCACGGGCTGGTGCGCGCCGGGCGCGACGTCGTGGTGGACGGCCGCGACATCGGCACGGTGGTCTTTCCCGATGCGCTGCTCAAGGTTTTCCTCACCGCCTCGCCCGAGGCGCGCGCCTCCCGCCGCATCAGCCAGCGAGGCATGCGGATCGACCCGGCGTCGCTGGCGGAGGAAGCGAAACTGCTCGCCGCGCGCGACCACGCCGACTCCACCCGGGCCACGGCCCCGCTCCAGCGCGCCGGCGACGCCGTGGAGCTCGATACCACCCGGCTCGACTTCGAGGAGCAGGTCGCCCGCATCGTCGCGCTCGCACGGGAGCGGCTCGAGCGCCGCTGAACGGCTTCGCTCTCTTGCGGTAAGCCACCGCCGCCTCTAACTTGGCGGGCTTCGCGCTCGGCACTTCCGCCGCACTGCGACTCGGCGCGCCCCGCGCCGCACACCCCGACCCCGCGCTGCCACATCGCGCGGCATGACGAGGACGCAACTCCACCCCATGACCGACCACGCCACCATCCCCGCCGAACACGCCGAGGAGCTCACCAGCCCCGCCGGTCTCCGCGTTCGCGCCGATCTGTATGACGAGGACTACTCCGACGACGAGTACCAGCAGATGCTCTCGATGTACGAGGGCACCATGGCCTCGATCGTCGAGGGCGAGATCGTCAAGTCGAAGGTTCTTCGCATCACCGACAACGCCGTCATTCTCGACGTCGGCTTCAAGTCCGAGGGCTCCGTCGCGCTCGACGAGTTCAAGGAAGTGCCGAAGGAAGGCGACGAGGTCGAGGTCTTCCTCGAGCACCTCGAGGACCAGGAAGGCGCCGTCGTCCTGTCGAAGAAGAAGGCCGACTTCATGCGGGTCTGGGAAAAGATCCGCGTGGCCCACGAGTCCGATCAGCCGGTCGAAGGCACCCTGGTCAAGAAGATCAAGGGCGGCGTGGTCGTGAACCTGATGGGCGTCGATGCCTTCCTCCCCGGCAGCCAGATCGCGCTGCGGCGGGTGCCGAACATCGACGAGCTCCTGGGGCACACCTACGAGTTCAAGATCATCAAGCTGAACAAGCGCCGGCGCAACATCGTCGTCAGCCGCCGCGTCATTCTGGAGAACGAGCGCGCCCACAAGCGCGAGCACCTGATGAAGGAGCTCCAGGTCGGCCAGGTGCGGAAGGGCGTCGTCAAGAACATCACGGACTTCGGCGCGTTCATCGATCTCGGCGGCGTGGACGGCCTGCTCCACATCACCGACATGTCGTACGGTCGCGTCTCCCATCCGAGCGAGATGGTCTCGATCGGCCAGGAGGTCGAGGTCAAGGTGCTCGACATCGACTGGCAGCGCGAGCGCATCAGCCTCGGCATGAAGCAGCTCCAGTCGTACCCGTGGCAGAACGTCGCCGAGCGCTATCCCGTCGGCACCCGGGTGCAGGGCAAGGTCGTCTCAATCACCAACTACGGCGCCTTCGTGGAGCTGGAGCCGGGCATCGAGGGCCTGGTGCACATCAGCGAGATGAGCTGGACCCGCAACGTGCGCCACCCGTCCAAGATCGTCTCCATCGGCGAGACCATCGAAGCCGTCGTGCTCAAGGTGGACGAGAGCGAGGAGAAGATCTCGCTCGGCATGAAGCAGACCGAGCAGGATCCGTGGATGGTGCTGCCGCTCAAGTACCCGGTCGGCACCCGCATCACCGGCAAGGTGCGGAACCTCACCAGCTTCGGCGCATTCGTGGAAATCGAGCCGGGCATCGACGGCCTGATCCACATCTCCGACATGTCGTGGACCAAGCGGGTGCAGCATCCGTCGGAGGTGGTGAAGAAGGGCGACACGGTGGACGTGATCATCCTCAACATCGACGCCGACAACAAGCGCATCTCGCTCGGCCTGAAGCAGGCCGAAGACGATCCGTGGCTCCGCATCGGCGAGACCTACCCGATCGGCATGGACCTCCGCGGTCGCGTGGTGCGCCTGATGGACAAGGGCGTCGTGGTGGACCTCGGCAACGACATCGAGGGCTTCGTCCCGATGTCGCAACTCGGTATCGCGAACATCGAGAACCCGGGCGACGCCGTGAAGGAAGGACAGGTCGTGGACCTCAAGGTGCTCGAGGTGGATCCGATCCATCACCGCATCGTGCTCGCCGTCGTCGGGTACCCGGACGAGCCGATTATCCCGCCGGTCCGGCCGGTCATCGAGGAGAGCCCCGCCGAATAACGGCGCGGGTCGCCGCGGCGTGAGAAGCGGGCGGAATCGCACATCGCGATTCCGCCCGCTATCTTTTGCCCCCATGCCCAACCCACGAGAGCTGGTCGAACAGCTCCACCATCGCCAGGCCGAGGCCGAGCAGGGTGGTGGTCCCCGGCGAATCGCGCAGCAGCATGCGAAGGGGAAGCTCACCGCGCGGGAGCGGCTGGATCTCCTGCTCGACGACGGCAGCTTCGTCGAGCTCGACCGCTTCGTCACCCACCGCGCCACCGCATTCGGCATCGGCGAGCAGGTCTATCCCGGCGACGGCGTCGTCACCGGCTACGGCCGCATTGACGGCCGGCTGGTCTACGTCTTCTCCCAGGACTTCACCGTCTTCGGCGGGTCGCTGAGCGAGGCGCACGCCGAGAAGATCTGCAAGGTGATGGACCTCGCGGTGCGGAACGGCGCGCCGGTGATCGGCCTCAACGATTCCGGCGGCGCCCGCATCCAGGAGGGCGTCGCCTCGCTCGGCGGCTACGCCGACATCTTCCTCCGCAACACGCTCGCCTCCGGTGTCGTCCCTCAGATCAGCGCCATCCTCGGTCCCTGCGCCGGCGGCGCGGTCTACAGCCCGGCCATCACCGACTTCGTGTTCATGGTCCGCGGCGTCAGCTACATGTTCGTCACCGGGCCCAACGTGGTGAAGACGGTGACGCACGAGGAGGTGTCGTTCGATGGACTCGGCGGCGCCGACGTGCACGGCGGGACGTCGGGCGTCTCGCACTTCACCTGCGACACCGAACCCGAGTGCATCGCGAGCATCCGCGCGCTGATCGGCTTTCTGCCGGGCAACAACCTCGACGAGCCGCCGCTCCATCGCACGCAGGATCCGGACGACCGTCGCGACGAGACGCTGCTCGACATCATCCCCGACAGCGCCAGCCGGCCGTACGACATGCACGAGATCATCCGCCGCGTGGTGGACGACGGCGGCTTCCTCGAAGTGCATCGGGGCTGGGCCGACAACATCCTCTGCGGCTTCGCGCGGCTGGGCGGGCGGCCGGTCGGCATCGTCGCCAATCAGCCCGCGGTGCTCGCCGGCGTGCTCGACATCAACAGCTCGTCCAAGGCGGCGCGGTTCATCCGCTTCTGTGACTGCTTCAACCTGCCGGTCGTCACCTTCGTCGATGTGCCGGGCTTCCTGCCCGGCGTCGGACAGGAGCACGGCGGCATCATCAAGCACGGCGCCAAGCTGCTCTTCGCCTACTGCGAGGCGACCGTGCCCAAGCTGACGGTGATCACGCGCAAGGCGTATGGTGGGGCATACGACGTCATGAGCTCGAAGCACATCCGCGGCGACGTCAACCTGGCGTGGCCCACCGCCGAGATCGCGGTCATGGGCGCCAAGGGCGCGGTCGAGATCCTGTTCAAGGACGAGATCGCGCGAGCCGACGACCCGGCGGCGGCGGCGGCGCGCTTCACCGACGAATACACCGCCGAGTTCGCCAACCCGTACGCCGCCGCGGCGCGTGGCTACGTGGACGATGTCATCGACCCCCGCGACACCCGCCCCCGCCTCGTCGACGCGCTGCGAACGCTGCGGACCAAGCGGGATCGCAACCCGCCGAAGAAGCACGGCAACATCCCGCTCTGACGGAGGTGGCACCCGGCGGCTCCAGCCCCTAGCGTATGGATCGCGGGTGCTTCATCTTAGAACCTCATGTTCCGTACTCCCATTCGTTTCCGCGCCGCCCGGCGCGGCGCGCTCCGGCGGATCGCCCGCGGGGCTTGGGTCGCGTGTGCGCTCGGCGTCATCGCCGCGCGGGCGGGGGCGCAGGCGGCGGTGGATCCGCGGGTCGCGCCGCGCGCCGCGGAGCTGGAGCGCGAGGGCGAACGGCAGGTGGCCACGGACCTCCTCGGCCGCTACCTCGCCGTCGCGCCGGACGACGGCCGCGCCTGGTTCCAGCTTGGCCGGTTCTACCTTCTCGATGCGCGCGACTGGCACGCGGCCGGCCACGGCGGCGATCCCGACGGGCTCCTGTACCTTGACTTCTCCGCGACCGCGTTCGATCAGGCCATCCGGCTGCTGGTCGATTCGGCGGCGGTCTATCGCGACATGACCGAGATGGAGCGCGCGCTGGTCTTCGTGGAGGACTCCGGCTGGGATGCGGCCCGCGAGCGACGGCCGCGCTCCGATGCGCCCCCGCCTCCCCCGTTCGTCCTCGAGCTCGGCACCAATCTTCTCAATTCCTGTCCCGCTTCCGGCGTCCTCCTCACGGGCGGCGAGCTGGAGACGTTTTCGGTGTGGTATGTGTCGCTCGAGTCGAGCGTGCGGCCGGACGTGACGCCGATTCGTCCCGAGCTCTACGCCACCGATTCGCTCTACCGCCGCGCCATGGCGCAGGAGCTCGGCGTGGATGCCACGCTCCCGGTGCGCCGTGCGCTCGCGGTGGTGGCCGCCCGCCGGCCGGTCTGCCTCACGCCCTTCACCGACACCGCTGCCGCGCCGCCGCTCGCATGGCAGCCGTTTCGCCTCGTGCGGGTCGCGAGCCCCACCGAGCGCGGTACCGAGCCGCTCTCGTTCGTCGAGATCACCCGGGCGGTGCGCACCGGCACCGGCACCTGGGTGCCGGAGACCCGCGCCGTCTACGATCGCGCCGCCGCATTCAACTCCCTCCTCTGCGGTTCACTGGTGCTCGTCTCCGGAGACTCGCCGCCTCCCGCCTGTCGCCGATGACGCCAGGGCGGTGACGTGAAGCGGGTGCTCGTCGCGAATCGGGGCGAGATCGCGCTCCGCATCATCCGCGCGTGTCACGAGGAAGGTCTCGAGGCCGTCGCCGTGTACTCCGCGGTGGATCGGCTGAGCCCGCACGTGCGCGCCGCCGATCACGCGGTGCCGATCGGGCCGCCGTCTCCCACCGAGAGCTATCTCAACATCCCCCGACTCATCGAGGCCGCCGCCGCGAGCGGTGCAGACGCCGTGCACCCCGGCTACGGCTTTCTCTCCGAGCGCGCGGCCTTCGCCGAGGCGGTGGAGGCGGCGGAGCTGGTATGGATCGGCCCGCCGCCGGCCGCAATCCGCGCCATGGGCGACAAGACCGAGGCGCGCCGCCGCATGGCCGCCGCCGGCGTGCCGATCGTGCCCGGCGCCACCGCCCCGGTCACGGATCCGGACGCGGCGCTCGCGATGGCGCGGGAGATCGGCTTCCCGGTCATGGTGAAGGCCGCGGCCGGCGGCGGCGGCAAGGGGATGCGCGTGGTACGCGAGGAGAACGAGCTCGCCGGCGCGCTCGCCACCGCGGCGTCCGAGGCGGGTAAGTCGTTCGGCGACCCGAGCGTCTATCTCGAGCGCTACATCGAGCGGCCCCGCCACATCGAGATCCAGGTCCTCGCCGACGCCGAGCGAACGGTGCATCTCGGCGAGCGCGAGTGCTCGATCCAGCGGCGGCACCAGAAGCTCGTCGAAGAGGCGCCGTCGGTCGCGGTGAGCGAGGAGCTGCGCGAGTGGATGGGCGCCTCCGCCGTCGCTGCCGCCGAGGCGGTGCAGTATCGCGGCGCCGGAACCTGCGAGTTCCTCCTGGCCGCCGACGGCTCGTACTACTTCCTCGAGATGAACACCCGGATCCAGGTGGAGCATCCGGTCACCGAGCTGGTATACGGGGTGGACCTCGTGCGGGAGCAGCTCCGCATCGCCCGGGGACTGCCGATGCGGGTGCCTAACGTCTGGCTGCATCCGCGCGGCGCCGCGATCGAGTGCCGCATCACCAGCGAGGATCCGGCGCAGGGATTTCTTCCCGCCACCGGCCGGATCGCATACCTGCGCGCACCCGCCGGCCCCGGCGTACGCTGGGACGGCGGCATCGAGGTCGGCAACGAGGTCACGCTCTACTACGACTCGATGCTCGCCAAGCTCATCGTCTGGGCGCCGGACCGGCCCCAGGCGATCACCCGGATGGCGCGCGCGCTCGACGAGCTGGTCATCGTCGGCCTGCCGACCAACCAGGGCTTCCACCGCCGTCTCATGGCGGACCCGGCGTTTCAGGCCGGCGAGATCGACATCCAGCTGCTCGAGCGCCGGCCCGACCTCGCGTCGCCCGATGCGGACGAGGCCGCCGTGCTGCACGTCGCGATCGCCGCGGCGCTGGCGGAGGACGAGCGCCGCCGGCAGCGCCGGCCCGCCGTTTCCGCCGACGATGCGCGTGCGGGCGAGTGGGGACGTGCCGCGCGCCAGGAGGCGGTGCAATAGCGGCGGCGAATGCGGCGGCGATGGCGGAGGCGGAGGCGCCGATCATGATCGAGCGCATCGCCGCCGGCGGCGACGGCGTCGGTCGATTGGACGACGGCCGCGCCGTCTTCGTGCCTCGCACCGCGCCGGGCGACCGCGTGACACTCACCGACCTGCGCGTGCACCGCCGCTTTGCGCGCGCGCGGCTGCTGCACGTCATCGAGCCCGCGCCGGAGCGGATCGAGCCGCGCTGTCCCCACTACGTCGCGGACGACTGCGGCGGCTGTCAGCTCCAGCACCTCGACGCGGCAGCCCAGCGTGGCGCACGCGCCCGGATCGCCGGAGATGCGCTGCGGCGGATCGCGCGGCTCGACGTGTCCGATCCCGTGGTCGAGCCCGCGCCGAGCGACTGGGAGTACCGCACCAGGCTCACGCTGCACGCGGACGCCGGCGCGCGGCACATCGGCCTGCACCCGTATGGCCGGCCCGATCGGGTGTTCGAGCTGGAGTGGTGCCACATCGCCGCGGCGCCGCTCAACCGTTTGTGGCACGCCGTCCGTCCGGCCCGCCGGCTGCTCCCGCGCGGGCTCACGCAGCTGGTGCTGCGGCTCGATCGCTCCGGCGCGCGCCATCTCATCGTGCGCGCGCCACCGGCCCCGGCGTGGGGCGACGGCCCGCGCCTCCACGCCGCCATCCGCGCCGCCGGGGCAGAGGCCACGGTCTGGTGGGAGCCGGAAGGAGGCGCCGCGCGTGCCGTAGCCGGGGCGGGCGAGGCATTCCCGGCGACGGTGTTCGAGCAGGTGCACCCCGCGATGGGTGATCGCGCCCGCGCCTTTGCCGTCGGGGAGCTCGGTGCCCTCGCCGGCCGGGCGGTTTGGGATCTCTACGCCGGCATCGGCGAGACGACCGTCGCGTTGGCGCGCGAGCGGGCCGTCGTCGAGAGCGTCGAGTCGGATCCGCGGGCCGTGGCGCTGGCCGAGCGCGACGGCCCGCCGGCTCGCCGGCTCGCCGCGCGGGTGGAGGATGCGCTGCGCGAGCTCCGGCGCCCCGATCTCGTGATCACCAATCCGCCGCGCACCGGGATGGACGAACGGGTGACCCGGGCGCTGGTCGAGCGCGCGCCGGAGCGGATCGTCTACGTCTCCTGCGATCCGGCTACGCTCGCCCGCGACCTCATCCGCCTCGCGCCCCGCTACCGGCTCGCGGCGGTACGGGCTTTTGATCTCTTCCCACAGACGGCGCACGTCGAGAGCGTGGCGCGGCTGGAGCGTGCATGAAGTACTTCGTCACCATCGGCGACCGTGAGGTGGAGGTCGAGGTCGACCGCGAGCGTGTCACCGTCGCCGGCCGAAGCTTCGCGGCGACGCTCGGCGTGCTGCCTGGCGCGCCGGTGCGCTTGCTGACGCTCGATGGCGCGACGGCGGCGCTCCCCTGCGAGCCGCTCTCGGCCGGGCGCTGGCGGCTGGGCTGGCACGGCGAACAGGTCGAGGCCGACGTGATGGACGAGCGCACCCGCCACATCCGGAGCCTCACGGTCCGGTCCGGAGCCGCGGCAGGCCCGGCCACGCTCCGGGCTCCGATGCCCGGGCTGGTGGTGCGGCTTGCCGTCGAGGTCGGGCAGCAGATCGGGGCGGGCGCCGGTGTCGTGGTGCTCGAGGCGATGAAGATGGAAAACGAGCTGAAGGCGAGCGGCCCCGGCGTCGTGCGGGCGGTGCTGGTGCAGACCGGCCAGGCGGTGGAGAAGGGGCAGGCGCTGGTGGAGTTCGGGCCATCTGCGGACCCTTGACCCGCCCCCGATTCACTCGCTATGTTGTGGGTCTGTTTCGATTTGACCCGGCTGGGCCCGCAGCGACAAGCCAGCGCATCAGCAGCTAGAGGACCGATGAAGACCTTCTCCGCGACGCCGGCGGACATCTCGCACGATTGGCATGTGGTGGACGCCGAAGGCGTACCGCTCGGCCGTCTCGCGAGCGCCGTGGCGCAGCTCATCCGCGGCAAGCACAAGCCGACCTACACGCCGCACATGGACGGCGGCGATTTCGTCGTCGTGATCAACGCGTCGAAGGTCAAGCTGACCGGCCGGAAGCTGACCAACAAGGTCTACTTCCGCCACACCGGCTACATGGGTCACGAGCGCTTCACCGAAGCGCGCGATCTCCTGGCCAAGCATCCCGACCGCGTCATCGAGAAGGCGGTCTTCGGCATGCTGCCCAAGACGTCGCTGGCCAGGCAGAAACTCCGGACCAAGCTCAAGGTCTACGGCGGCGCCGAGCATCCGCACGAGGCGCAGCAGCCCAGGCCGTACTCCGTCACTCCGTCCAAGGTGAGCGCATGACCGCCGCCCCCGAATACCGCTGGCAGGCGGTCGGCCGCCGCAAGACCAGCGTCGCCCGCGTCTATCTCACGCCGGGCACCGGCAAGTGGGACATCAACGGCCGCACCCTCGGCGACTACTTCCCGCGCTCCTCGCTGGTGCAGCACATCCAGCAGAGCTTCACCGCCACCGACACGCTGGGCGCGTTCGACGTGAAGGCGCACGTAGACGGCGGCGGCCAGTCGGGCCAGGCCGGAGCGCTCCGCCTCGCGATCGCTCGCGCACTGGTGACGGCCGACGGGCAGCACCGGACCAAGCTCCGCGCCAACAATCTGCTCACCCGCGATCCGCGGGCGGTGGAGCGCAAGAAGCCCGGCCGCCCCGGCGCCCGGAAGCGGTTCCAGTTCAGCAAGCGGTAGTCACAGGAGCAGGAGCGCGGCAGCACTACTATCTCGCACACCGCTGGATTCCGGCCCGGGTGTCCCGACTGAGCCCACCAGGCCAACGACCGACGGACTGTCGGGATCGGGCCGGAAGACGAAGGCGGTGGACGCCAAACCCACAGGAAGGAAGCTCAGCACAGCATGGCACAGCCCCAACTGCAGGACCTGCTCGAAGCCGGCGTGCATTTCGGCCACCAGACCCGCCGGTGGAATCCGAAGATGCGCCGGTTCATCTTCGCCGAACGCTCCGGCATCTACATCATCGACCTCCAGAAGACGCTCCGGCAGATCGGCAAGGCCCAGGAGCTCCTCAAGAACGTCGTCCTCAAGGGCGAGGGCGTGCTCTTCGTCTGCACCAAGAAGCAACTCAAGGGCATCGTCCAGGCCGAGGCGGAACGCTGCGGCGGCTTCTATGTCACCGAGCGCTGGCTCGGCGGCATGCTCACCAACTTCCAGACGCTGAAGAAGCAGATCCGGCGCCTGCGCGAGCTGGAGCAGGGCCAGGCCGACGACAGCTTCGGGAGCTACACCAAGAAAGAAAAGCTGCTCTTCGAGCGCGAGCGCGAGAAGCTGGCCCGCAATCTCGAGGGCATCAAGCTGATGGGCCGTCTCCCGGGCGCGCTGTTCGTGGTCGACGCCAAGAAGGAGAAGATCGCGGTCCAGGAGGCCAACAAGCTCGGCATTCCGGTCGTCGCCATCGTGGACACCAACGCCGATCCCGATGTCATCACCGTGCCGGTTCCCG
>JAICWE010000006.1 GCA_025934955.1 Gemmatimonadales bacterium
CAGCGCCTCCACCGCCTTCGCCACCGCGAGATACGTCTTGCCGGTGCCGGCGGGGCCGATGCCGACGACGATGTCGTGCGCGCTGATCGCCTGGAGATAATCGCGCTGGCCCGGCGTCTTCGGCATGATGGCGCGGCGGAGCCCCGGCAGGATGATCCGGCCATCCCCGCCGGCCGGCGTTCCGTCGGCCGGCCCCTCGCTCATCAGGCGGAGGATGTCGTCCGGGGTGGTCGCCTCGCCCATGCGCGCCAGATCGATCAGTCCCTGCACCACCGGCGTCGCGCGCTCCACCTGCTCGGGCGTGCCGCTGAGCGAGAGCGTGTCGCCGCGGAACGCCACCCGCACGCCGAGCGAGCGCTGGAGCTCCTGCAGGTTGGCGTCGTTCACGCCGGCGAGCAGCAGCGGGTCGGCGCCTTCGGTCGAGAGTTTGTGCTGGATGTCGTCGGCCATTAGTCCTCGCGACGGGCAGCGCCCGTCACCTCGAGATGCAGCGCCGCCAGGTCGCGCGCGTCCACCGTCGTCGGCGCGCCCTCGAACAGCGCCCGCGCGGCGGTGGTCTTGGGAAACGCGATCACGTCGCGCAGCGACGTGGCGCCGGCGAGCAGCATCGCGATCCGGTCGAAGCCGAGCGCGAACCCGCCGTGCGGCGGCGCGCCGGTCGCCAGCCCATCGAGCAGGAAGCCGAACCGCCGCCGCTGCTCCGCCGCGCCGATGCCGAGCAGACGGAAGATCAGACTCTGCAGCGCGGGATCGGTGATGCGGATGGAGCCGCTGCCCAGCTCGTTGCCGTTGTACACCGCGTCGTAGTGCAGCGCGCGGCAGCGGCCGGGATCGCTCTCGAGGAACCCGGCGTCCTCGGGATGCGGCGCGGTGAACGGATGATGCGCCGGCACGTACGCGCCGCTCTCCGGGTCGCGCTCGAAGAGCGGAAAGTCCACGATCCAGCAGAATGCGTGCGCCCGCTCGGCGACGACGCCCGGCCGGCGGGTGAGCAGGGTGCGCACGTTGTGCAGCGCCGGCGAGGTGACGGCATCGGGTCCGCTCACGGCGAGCAGCAGGTCGCCGTCGGAGCCGCCGAGCCGCTCCAGCGTCGCGGCGCCGATCGCCTTGACGCCCTGGCCGTCCCAACCGCTCGGGCTCCGGCGCGCCCAGATGAGCCCGCCCGCCTTCGCTTCCCGGGCGGCGGCCGTGAGCGCGTCGAGCTCCTTGCGCGAAGCGCCCGCCGCGCCCGGCGCCACGATGCCGCGCACCCGGCCGCCGGCCTCGACGGCCTGCTGCACGAAGGGCGCGGCATCGGGCTGCAGCAGCGGCGTCAGGTCGCGGATCTCGAACGCGAACCGCAGGTCGGGCTTGTCCACGCCGAACCGCTCCATCGCCTCGCGCCACGCGAGCCGGGGGAACGGCGCGGTCACCGCCTCGCCCGCCTCGGCCCACAGCTCGACCAGCACCCGCTCGACCACCGCCTGCACGTCCTCCTGCGCCACGAACGACGCCTCGAGGTCGATCTGGGTGAATTCCGGCTGTCGGTCGGCCCGGAGGTCTTCGTCCCGGAAGCAGCGCGCGATCTGGAAGTAGCGGTCGTAGCCCGCCACCATCAGCAGCTGCTTGTAGATCTGGGGCGACTGCGGCAGCGCGTAGAACTCGCCCTGGTGCACCCGGCTCGGTACCAGGTAGTCGCGCGCGCCCTCGGGCGTCGGCTTGGTCAGGATCGGAGTTTCGATTTCGAGGAAGCCGAGCTCGGACATGACGCGGCGCGCGCACTGGAGCAGCCGGTGGCGCAGCATCATGTTGGCCTGGAGCTCCGGCCGGCGGAGATCCAGCACCCGATGCTTGAGCCGGAGCTCTTCCGCCGGCAGCTCCTCGCCTTCCTTCCGCGCCACCGGGATCGCCGGCGTCACTGCGGGGCCGACGACGCGCAGATCGCGCACCTGCACCTCGATGTCGCGCGTCGCCATCGTCGCGTCGCGCGCGCTCTCGGGACGCAGCGCGACGGTGCCGGTCACCAGCAGCACCGACTCGGCGCCGGCGTCGGCGGCGCGCGCCATCACCTCCGGCGGCGTCCAGCGCGGGTCGCAGGAGAGCTGGATCAGCCCGTCGCGGTCGCGCAGGTCGATGAACACCAGGCCGCCGAGATCGCGGCGGCGATGGACCCAGCCGCCGAGCCGCACGGTCTGGCCGACCAGCGATGGGTCGAGCGAGCCGCAGCGATGGCTGCGAAAAGCGGTCGCCGTCACGCGCCCGCCGGATACGAAAGTGCCGTCATGCTCCACCGAGTGAGAGGGTCACCGCGCGTCGGCGCCGATCAGGACGTCGTAGAACTCCCGGGGTGACCCCGCCGCGACGAGCTGCGCGCGGAGAGCGTCGCGCCGGACCAGGCGAGCGATGCGGCTCAGCACCTTGACGTGCCGGCCGGCGGACGATTCCGGGCCGACGACGAGGAAGAAGAGCCGGACCGGCTCGCCGTCCAGCGCGTCGAAGGCCACCGGCGCGTCGGTGACGCCGCAGACCAGCGCCAGCTCCCGCACCGTCGGTGAGCGGCCGTGCGGGATCGCGACGCCGAGCCCGATTCCGGTGCTCATGACGCGCTCGCGCTCTTCGACCGCCCCGAGGACGTCCTGGTACGATCCGCCGGCCCGCTGCACCAGCACCCGGACCAGCTCCTGAAGCGCCGCGCGCTTCTCGTGCGCCGCCATCGGGATGACGACGCGGTCGGGTGACAGCAGATCGCTCAGCAGCACGGCCGGATCGGTGGGCGCACCGCCCCAAAATAACCACTATCTTGACCCCATGTCGGACGCCCGCACGCCGCTGAATCTGCTCGATCGCACCCCGGCCGCGGCCCGCGCCGCGGTCGCCGCATGGATCGCATCGCAGGAGCTGCCGCGCTACCGCGCCGATCAGATCGTGCGCCGGCTCTGGACCGCGCCCGTGGCCGACTGGGCCGACGCCACCGAGCTTCCCGCCGCGCTCCGCGCCGGCCTCGCGCGCGACTTCCCCCTGGCCCGGCTCGCCGAGTCGGTGGTGCAACGCTCCGCCGATGGCACGGTGAAGTACCTGTTCCGGCTGGCCGACGGCGAGGCGATCGAGTCGGTGCTGATCCCGTCAGGCACGCGCCGCACGCTCTGTATTTCGTCGCAGGCGGGTTGCGCCCTCAAGTGCGCCTTCTGCGCCACGGGCACCATGGGCTTCCGCCGCAACCTCTCGGCGTTCGAGATCGCGGGCCAGGTGCGCGAGATCATTCTGCGCGATCCGGCCGACAAGCCGACCAACGTCGTCTTCATGGGCATGGGCGAGCCGCTGCTCAACTGGCCGGCGGTGGACACCGCGCTCACCATCCTGAACGATCCCGCCGGCCTCGGGATCGGCGCCCGGCGCATCACGGTCTCGACCGTCGGCATTCTGCCGGGCATGACCGAGTTCGCCCGGCGGCCCGAGCAGTTCCGTCTCGCCATCTCGCTCCACGCGCCGACCTCGCCCCAGCGGCTCGCCATCATGCCGGTCGAGAAGAAGTACGCGCTGGACGACGTGCTGAAGGCGGCGGAGGCGTTCCGCAAGCGGGTGACGTTCGAGTACGTGATGATCGGCGGCGTGAACGACGCCGACACCGACGCCGACCACCTGGCGAAGCTGGCGCGGCGGCTCGGAGCGCTGGTGAATATCCTGCCGCTGCACCCGGGCGGCGCGCCCGGACTGGCTCCGACCAGGGCGCCGCGCATCCGTGCCTTCGCCGAGCGGCTGCGCCATCAGGGCATCGAGGCGACGGTGCGCCGGAGCCGCGGGCTCGATATCAACGCGGCGTGCGGGCAGCTCAGGGTCGAAGTGGAGAAGAATCGGCGGCGGGACGCGACGGCGGCGCGCACCGGGGCGGCGGAGGCGATCGCGGAGGCGATCGAGGTGGTGCCGGCGCACGAGGTCGAGGTGGAGTGAGCCCGCGGCTCATCCGGTCGCGCCGAAGCCCGCCGCGATGCAATTGATGCTGAGGAGGAGCGCCGAGAGCTGCTCCTCCTCGACGTTCCCCGGGCCGGCCTCCCGCACCCGCCGGAGCAGCTGGACCTGCTGCCGGCTCACCTGGTTCAGCGTGCCGAGCCGCCGGCCGAGCCGGCGCAGGAAGCGCGGGTAGCGCTCGACCAGCGTCCGCCCGCCGCTCACGTGCAACACCGCCGCCACCGTGCGATGGTATTCCTCCTCCACCATCGCGAACACCGCGGAGCGGGCATGCTCCTCCGGGACCAGCGCCGCGTACTCGCGCGCCAGGTCCAGGTCCACGTAGGTCAGCGTCTTCTCCACCTCGTCCACCACCAGCCGGAAGAGCCGCGACTCGGCGAACATGCGCTTGAGCAGCGCGTCGCCGCGGGCGCCACGGACCTGCAGAAAGGTCTCGATCCCGCTGCCGACACCGTACCACCCCGGCACGAAATGGCGGTTCTGCGACCAGGCAAAGACCCAGGGGATTGCGCGCAGATCTGCCAGCGACTTGGCGCCGAAGCGCCGCGCCGGCCGGCTCCCCATGTTGAGCAGCGACAGCTCCTCCAGCGGACTCGCCGCCTGGTAGTAGAGCAGCAGGTCGGGATGATCGATCAGCACGCGATACGCCGCCTGGGCGGCGCCGGAGAGGGCCTCCATCGCCTCGTCGAACTCGCCGCTCGGCGTGAGCGCCTCCTCCCGCTCCGACTTGAGCGTGTGCTCCAGCACGCTGGCCGCGAGCAGTTCGAGCTGATACTGCGCGGTGCCGCGGTTGGCGTACTTGAAGCTGACGACCTCGCCCTGCTCCGTGAGGCGGAGCCTGCCGCGCACCGACCCGGCCGGCTGCGCGGCGATGGCACGGCCGGTCGGCGCGCCGCCGCGGCTCACCGAGCCGCCGCGCCCATGGAAGAAGCTGGTCGGCGTACCCGACTCATTGCCCGCGCGGCTCAGCTTCACCTGCGCCTTGCTCAGCTCCCAGTTGCTGGTGAGAAACCCGCCGTCCTTGTTCGAGTCGGAGTAGCCGATCATCACCTCCTGGACCCCGCCCTGCCCCCGCACGCTGCGGCGCACCACCGGCACCGCCAGCAGCTCGCGCATGATCTGCGGCGCCCGCTGGAGATCGTCGATGGTCTCGAACAGCGGCACGATCGGGAGCGTGCAGCTCTCGACGCCGGCGGCGTCGGCGAAGAGGCCGCCTTCCTTGGCCAGCAGATAGACCGCGAGCATGTCGGCGACGCTCCGCGTCATGCTCAGCACGAAGCAGCCGAACGCCTCGCGGTCCACCTCGCCGCGGAGCGCCGTCACCAGCGGAAACATGCCTAACGTCTCGGCGGACCCTGCCGGCAGCGCGGGGGCGGTGTGATCGGCGGGAAGCGGCCGCGCGAGCTCGGCCAGGAGCCAGCTCTTCCAAGCGTCGCTCGCCGGGTCGGGCGGCTCGCCGCCCGGATGGCGCGCGCGCCAGAGATCGGCCACGGCGGCGTTCACCTTGGTCGAGTTGTCGCGCAGGTCCAGTCGGACGGTGCTGAAGCGGAACGCCTCGACCTCGCGCAGCACCGGCCGCACCAGCAGGTCGGCGGAGGCGGCGATACCGCTCTCCCGGAGCCCGCAGTCGAGCGTGCGCAGATCGGCGAGCAGCGCGTCCGCGGTGCGGTAGCCCCGCTCTCCGGCCGCGTTGCCTCCCTCGGCTGCCTCCACGGTCTGGTCCAGCCGGCGCAGCATGGCCGCGACGAACTGGCGGAAGATCTCGCCCGGGTTGCGCGACGCGATGCCGGCGCCGTCGCCGCTCGCGGCCAGCGCCTTCTCCAGCGCGGCGCGGAACGGCGCCGGCACCGGCAGCCCGCGTTCGGTGATGCTCAGCGCGCGCAGCAACTCGCCGATGCGCTGGCGATAGCGGCGCAGCACCGCGAGCCGGTTTTCCTTCACCGTCTGTCGCGTGACCGCGTTGGTCACATTGGGATTCCCGTCGCGGTCGCCGCCGATCCAGGAGCCGAACTGGATGAACGCGCCGGCCTCGCCCGCCGCGCTGCCGTAGTGCTGCTCGACGGCGCGGTCGAGCCGCTCGTGCAGCTCCGCGACTGCCTCGAACAGCGTCTCGTTGAAGAAGTGGAGACCCCAGTACACCTCCTGCGGCACCGTCGGACGCTCGAGCTTGAGCTCGCCGGTGAGCCAGAGGAGATCGATCTCGTTCCGGAGCGCGTCGTGCAGCGCGCGGCGCTCGCGCGGCGTCCAGCGGGGGGACTCGAGGTCCACCAGCCGGCGATAAATGCGGCGGTGTTTCTCCAGCACCGTCACGCGCTTCGCCTCGGTCGGGTGCGCGGTGATGGTGGGCCGCACCTGGAGCTGCCGCAGCGTCGCGGCGAGCTCGTCCGCCCGGGTGCCCGCGGCCGCGGCCTCCGCGATCACCTGCGCGAAGGTGCCGCGCACCTGCTCCTGGCCCCGCTCCGCCTCGGTCTGCCGGCGGCGGCGCATCGCCGCATTCTGTTCGGCGATGGAGAGGAGCTGGAACCAGATGCCCTGGGCCTGCAGCGCGCGGCCGACCAGCTCCGGCGCCAGCGAGTCGGGCGGCGCCTCGCCGCGGAGCACCGGCTCGACCTCCGGCTGCCGGGTGCGGACGACGTCCACCAGCATCGCGAACAAGAGCTCGGCGACTTCGGTGGCGTACTGCGCGGCGCTGGCCGCGGCCGGATCGGCCGAGGGCGGCAGCGTGGTGGCTTCGAAGATGGTCACGCGCGGCGACTCAGACGACGCGATCGCGCAGCGGCGAGCCGGCGAAGAAGAGCCGGAGATTCTCCAGTGCGCGCATCCCCATCCCGATCCGCGCCTCCCGCGTCGCGCTGCCGAGATGCGGCAGCAGCACGACGTTCTCCATCTGGAGCAGCGCCGGCGTCACCTCCGGCTCCCGCTCGAACACGTCGAGCCCGGCGCCGGCGAGATGACCGCTGCGGAGCGCCTCCACCAGGGCCGCTTCGTCCACGACGTCGCCCCGCGCCGTATTCACCAGGTAGGCGCCGCGCTTCATGAGCGCCAGCCGCCCGGCATTCATCAGGTGCCGCGTCTCCGGCGTCGCGGGACAGTGGAGGCTCACCACGTCGGCCTCCTCCAGCACCGCCTCCAGCGACGACCGGCCCTCGGCGCCTAACGCCGCGGCGTCCTCCGGCTTCGGCGGGAAGGGGTCGTGGTAGATCACCTTCATCCCGAAGCCGTGATGCGCCCGCCGCGCGACGCCCCGCGCAATCCGCCCCATGCCGACCAGGCCGAGGGTCTTGCCGGTGATCGCGGTGCCGACCATGTGGGTCGGCCGCCAGCCGGTCCAGCCGCCGGCGCGCAGCTCGCGCTCGCCCTCGCCGGTCCGGCGGGTCACCATCAGGAGCAGGGTGACCGCGAGATCGGCGGTCGCGTCGGTGAGCACGTCGGGTGTGTTGGACACGGCGATCCCGCGTGCCCCGGCCGCCGCGGTGTCGATGTGATTGAAGCCGACGCCGTAGTTGGCCAGCAGCTTCGTCCGCAGCGGCTCCGCTGCCAGCACGGCGGCGGTGAGCCGGTCGGTGACGGTGGGGAGCAGCGCGTCGGCCTCGCGCAGCGCCTGCGCGAGCCCGTCCGCGCCTAACGGGGTGTCGCTCTCGTTGAGCCGGACGTCGAACTCGGCGCAGAGCGCCCGCTCCACCTCCGCCGGCAGCTTGCGGGTGACGACGACGCGCGGCCGCGAGCCCGCGGGCGCGCTCATGTGCCGACCATCACGGGCCGGCTCGGCGCCTTGCGCAACGCCTCCGCCACGGCGCTTCCCAACTCGGCCGCGCTCGGCGCCACGGTGAGGCCCGCCGTGCGCATGATCTCCACCTTCTCCGCCGCGCTGTCGCCGAACGCCGAGATGATCGCACCCGCGTGCCCCATCCGGCGTCCGCTCGGCGCCGTCAGGCCGGCGACGTAGCCGACGACCGGCTTCCGCATGTTCTCCTTGACGAACAGCGACGCCTCGGCCTCCTGGGGACCGCCGATCTCGCCGATCATCATTACCGCTTCGGTCTCAGGATCCTCCTCGAACAGCTTCAGCATGTCCACGAAGGACGAGCCATTGATCGGGTCGCCGCCGATGCCGACGCTGGTGGTCTGCCCGATGCCGAGCTCGTTCATCTGGCTCGCGGCCTCGTAGCCCAGCGTGCCCGAGCGGGTCACGACGCCGACGCTCCCGCGCTTGTAGATGTGGCCCGGCATGATGCCGAGCATCGCCTTCCCCGCGCTGATGATGCCGGCGCAGTTGGGGCCGATCAGCGTCGCCTTCCGCTCCTTGGGGAAGCGCAGCATGTAGCGCTTCACCATCATCATGTCCTGCGCCGGAATGCCGTCGGTGATGCAGCAGACGAGACGGACCCCGGCATTGGCGGCTTCCATGATCGCGTCGGCGCAGAACGGCGCCGGCACGAAGATCAGCGTGGCCTCGGCAGCGGTTTCGGAGACCGCTTCCTTCACCGTGTTGAACACCGGGCGGTCGAGGTGCCGCGTGCCGCCTTTGCCCGGCGTCACCCCGCCGACGACGTTGGTGCCGTACGCGATCATCTCTTTGGCGTGGAACGTCCCCTTGTCGCCGGTGAAGCCCTGGATGATGACCCGCGTCTTCTCGTCGATGAGGATGCTCATGCGGACACTCCCTGCTTGGCGGCGACCACGCGATCGGCGGCCTCCGCGAGCGTGTCGGCGCTGATGATGGGAAGGCCGCTCTCCCTGATGATGCGGCGGCCCTCCTCCACGTTGGTCCCGGCGAGGCGCACGACCAGCGGCACCCGCGGCTTGAGCTCGCGCGCCGCCTGCACCACGCCCTGCGCCACCCAGTCGCACCGATTGATGCCGGCGAAGATGTTCACGAGCATGGCGCTCACCTTGACGTCGGAGAGCACCAGCTTGAACGCGTTGGCCACCCGCTCGGGACTCGCGCCGCCGCCGATGTCGAGGAAGTTGGCCGGCTCGCCGCCGGCGTGCTTGATCATGTCCATCGTGGCCATCGCGAGCCCGGCGCCGTTGATGATGCACCCGATGTCGCCGTCGAGCGCGACGTAGTTGAGGCCATACTCCGCCGCCTGCGCTTCGCGCGGATCCTCCTCGGCGTAGTCGCGCAGCTCGGCGACGTTGGGCCGGCGGAAGAGCGCGTTGTCGTCGAACGCCATCTTGGCGTCGAGTGCCAGGATCTGGGTGTCCTCGGTGAGCACCAGCGGATTGATCTCCACCATCGTCGCGTCGAGCTCGCGAAAGGCGCGGTGGCAACCGAGAAGCACGGTGACCATGCGATTCACCTGCGCGGCCGGCAGTCCGAGCGCGAACGCGATTTCGCGCGCCTGAAAGGCGCTGAGGCCGATCGCCGGCTCCACCACCTCGCGCACGATGGAGTCGGGATGCCGCTTCGCCACCTCCTCGATTTCCATCCCGCCGTTGGCCGACGCGACGATCATGATGCGCTGCGACTTGCGATCCAGCACGAAGCCGATGTACAGCTCGCGCGCGATCGGCACCGCCTGCTCGACGTAGAGCCGGTGCACGACGCGTCCCTCGGGGCCGGTCTGGTGGGTGACGAGCTTCTTGCCCAGCAGCGCCTTGGCCGCCTGACGGACCTCGTCCTCGCTGCTGCAGACCTTCACGCCGCCGGCCTTGCCGCGCGCGCCGGAGTGGATCTGCGCTTTCACCACCCAGCGCGCGCCGCCGATCTCGGCCGCCCGGTAGACCGCCTGCTCCGGGCTGTACGCCACCCCGCCGCGCGGGATCGCGACCCCGAAGCCGGCCAGCAGCTCCTTCGCCTGATATTCGTGGATCTCCACGATGATCTCCTGTGTGCGGCGCCTCACCGGACGCCGCGTGGGAGTGGACTACCGCGTTGCGGCGAGCTCCTTCGACTTCGCTTCGATGGCCGCCGCGGTGCGGACGACGTTGTCCGCCATCCGCGCGCTCGCGGCGTCGATCATCTTGCCGTCGAGCTGGGCCGCGCCCTTCCCCTGCGCCGCCGCCTCGTCCAGCGCCGCGAGGATCCGGCGCGCACGCTCGAGCTCCGCGGGGGGCGGGGAGAACACCTCGTTGGCCAGCGCGATCTGCGACGGATGGATGGCCCACTTCCCCTCGATGCCTAACGCGGCACCCCGCCGCGCCGCGAGCCGGTAGCCGTCCGTATCCTTGAAGTCGCCGAAGGGGCCGTCGATCGGACGGAGTCCGTACGCGCGACAGGCCACCAGCATGCGCGAGAGGCCGGCGTGCCACTGGTCGCCGGGGTAATCGGGATTGAGGCCACCGATGTTGACGGTGCGGGCCCGGCAGCTCGCCGCGTAGTCCGCCACGCCGAAGTGCATCGCCTCCAGCCGGGGTGAACTCCGGGCGATGGACTCGACGTTGGCCATGCCCAGCGCCGTCTCGATCAGGACGTCGATGCCGATCCGGTGCGGGATCCGCTTCGCCGCCTCGATCTGGGTGAGCAAGGCGTCGGTGAGATACACGTCCGCCGCCACGCCCACCTTGGGGATCAGCACGGTGTCGAGCCGGTGTCCCGCCTGCTCGATCACGTCCACCATGTCGCGATAGAAATAGTGGGTGTCGATCCCGTTGACGCGCACGCAGATGGTCTTCCCCGCGCCGCGCCAGTCGTGCTCCAGCAGCGAGGCGACGACGTTGCGCCGCGCCTGCTCCTTGTCCGCCGGCGCGACCGCATCCTCCAGGTCGAGGAAGACGACGTCCGCGTCGCTGTCGAGCGCCTTCGGGAACATCGCCGGTGCGGAGCCCGGGACCGCCAGCTCGCTTCGCTGCAGCCGGGGATGCGCGGGCTCGTGGCGCGTGTGGCTCATCGCCGGCTCACGCGGGCACCGCGGCGCGCGCCTTGGGCGCGGCGGCCTGCGGCTCCGGCGCCCGGGCCGGCAGCTCCCGCTGCTCCAGCTTCGGGGCGGTGCGGCGCCAGTACTCCTCGGCCGCGGCGACGCCGCTGCCCGGCTCGATCTTGACGCCGGCGTCGCGCATGGCCATCTCCGCGCCGGCCAGCCCGCCGAGCAGCATGAGCTCGTTCAGATCGCCCAGGTGACCGATGCGGAAGAGCCGGCCTGCCATCCGCGCGAGCCCGGCGCCGAGCGCCAGGTCGTAGCGCCGGTACGCGATGTCGATCACCTCGGCGCCGTTGATGCCGGCCGGCACCATGACCGCCGAGACCGTGTCGGAGTACCACTTCGGCTGGCGGGCGCAGAGCTCGAGGCCCCAGGCCTTCACCGCGGCACGGGTCCCCTCGGCCAGCCGGTGGTGCCGCGCGAAGACGTTGTCGAGGCCTTCCTCAAGCAGCAGGTCGATCGACTCGCGCAGCCCGTAGAGCAGCGGCAGCGACGGCGTGTACGGGAAGTAACCGGTCGCGTTCTGCTTGGTCATGTCGCCCAGATCGAAGAAGACCCGGTTCAGCTTGGCCGACTCGTACTTCGAGAGCGCCTTCTGGCTCACGCCGAGGATGCCGAGACCGGCCGGCAGCATGAAGCCCTTCTGCGAGCCGGTGACGGCGAGGTCCACGCCCCAGTCGTCCATCCGGAAATCGATGCTGCCGATCGAGCTCACGCCGTCCACCGCGAGCAGCGCCGGATGCTTCGCGTCGTCCAGCGCCGTGCGCATGCCGGCGACATCACTGGTGACACCGGTGGCCGTCTCGTTGTGGGTGAAGAGCACCGCCTTGATCGCGTGAGCCTTGTCGGCGGCGAGCGCTTCGGCATAGCGGTCGATCGGCGCGCCCTCGCCCCACTCGGTCTCGAGGATGTCCACCGTGAGGCCGAGCCGCTGAGCCATGTCGATCCAGAGCTGGCTGAACATGCCGAACCGTGCCGCGAGCACGCGGTCGCCCGGCGAGAGCGTGTTGCAGAGCGCCGCTTCCCACGCGCCGGTGCCACTCGCCGGGAAGATGAAGGCCTGACCGTCGGCGGTCTTGAAGATCTTCTTGAGATCGCGCAGGACCGGCGCCGCCAGCTTGGGGAAGTCGGGCGAGCGGTGATCCTCCATGGCACGGTGCATGGCACGGAGGATCCGGTCGGGCACGTTGGTGGGTCCGGGAACGAAGAGGAAATTTCGGCCAGGCATGTCGCAACCCCGTCGAATAGAGAGAACAACTTCGCGCGCGCTCACCGGCGCCCGCGACTGCCACACTGCGTCCGCACTGCGTCGGTCACTGCATCGCAGCCGACGGCGCGGGCGCATTGACCCCGCCGTCGTATATTGTGCGGCGCCATGGCCGCCGATACCGCCGTCGTTACCGCCCCCTCGCGATCGCGCGACATTCTCGCGGATCTCTACGCCCACGCGGTCGCCGCCGCCATGCCGGGGCCGGCGATCCGCGCCGCGCTCGATCGCGACCCTCCGCCCGCCGGCCGCCGCGTCTGGCTCTTCGCGCTCGGCAAGGCGGCGCTGCCGATGGCCGACGCCGCGGTGGCCGCGCTCCACGCGTCGGGCGCGGCGCCGATCGGCGGAGTCGTCGTAGTGCCGGAGGCCGCTGCCGCGCCCCACTCGGCGCTCACGCTCGCCGTCGGCGACCACCCCGAGCCCGGCGCCGGCTCGTTCACCGCGGCCGCGCAGCTCGCCGTCGCGGCCGCCCGGGTGCGCGACGATGACGAAGCGTGGGTGCTGCTCTCCGGCGGCACCACCAGCCTCATCGGCGCGCCCGACGAAGGGATCAGCGCCGCCGACCTCACCGCGCTCTACGCGCTCCTGCTCCGCTCCGGCCTCGACATCGGCGCGATGAACCAGGTCCGCAAGCGATTCACCCGCTGGGGCGGCGGCCGGCTCGCGCGGGCACTCGCCCGCGCCGCGCGAGTGCGGCTCTACGTCGTCTCCGATGTCATCGGCGACGATCTCGCCGCCATCGGCTCGGGCCCCTGCGTCCCCGATCCATCCAGCGCCGCCGACGTGCGGCGGCTCCTCGATGCCGCGGGGCTTCTCACGCGGCTACCGCCGGCGCTCCGGCAACGGCTCGACATGGCTCAATGCGGCGAAACGGACGAAACCCCGAAGCCCGGGGATCCCGTCTTCGACCGCGTCCACATCGAGCTGATTGCGAGTAATCATCTGGCGCTCGAAGCCGCGGCCAGACGCGCGGCAGCGTTGGGCCTCGCTCCCGAGATCTTCGGCGATCCGATCGCCGGGGAGGCGTCGGTGGCCGGAGCGAGTGTAGCCGCAATGATTCTAAGGTATGTAACGTCGGCGGGAGCGCAACCGCCGGGATCACATTGTCTGATCTGGGGCGGCGAGACCACGGTGACGATCGCCGGCGACGCGGGGCTCGGCGGACGCAGCCAGGAGCTGGCGCTCGCCGCGGCAGAGCGGCTCAGCGGCGCACCGGTCGGCGTGGCGCTGCTCGCGGCGGGCACCGACGGCCGCGACGGGCCGACCGACGCCGCCGGCGCGATCGTCGACGGCGGGACCTGGAACGCTATCGCCGCGGCGAACGGTGATCCCCGGCGCGCGCTCGCACGACACGACGCGTATCACGCGCTGGACGCCGCCGGCGCGCTGCTCCGGCCGGGGATGACCGGCACCAACGTGATGGATGTGGTGATCGCGCTGGCTTAGGGGTGGATCGGCTCGTGCGGCCGGAAGTCCCGGCCGAGCACGACGGTCACGTCAACCCGTCTGAGCGTGTCGGCCCGCGCGCTCACCGACCCGGCGCCGAGCACCGCGCGCACCTCGTCGCCGTGGGAGCGATCGCCCCGGCGCACCAGCACGCGGGTCGAGTCCGTAGCGCTGTCCGCGTTTGCCAGCAGTACGACGTCCACGCCTTCCCGCCGCAGCATCCGCGTCGCGACCCGCGCCAAGCCTTGTCGCCCGCTCCCGTTCAACACTTCCGCCACGATGCGATCGGGGCCGGATGGAATGGCGTAGGCATGCCCCGCGACCCGATCGGGCGCGCGATGGAAGACGGCGAACGCGACCGCAGCGGCGCCGGCGATGAGCGCCGCCCCGATCAGCGCGCCGCGGGCGAGGGCGGTGCGGCGAGGCTGTTCCAGAAGCGGACCGTGGGCTCGGGAAGAGGCCACCCGGCGCGGATGACGTGAACCAGTCGCGCCTTCGCGACCTCGATCAGCACGCGGCGCGGATTGTCGGGCAATTCGTCGGCGAGCGCCGCGCGGAGATCGCGGTCGAACGGGCGACCCGGCTCCAGGTAGTCGGCGCAGTAGAGCATCCGTCCCACCATATCCCACTCGGCGAGGCCCACCGAGTGGTAGCGCACCGCGTCGAGCACGCCGCGATCGAGCTCGCCGTCGGCCTTCGCCCGGGCGGCGCTCGCCGGGCCGTGGCGCAGTTCGGCCGGGCCGGGCGTGCCCGGCGCGAGGTGCGCCAGCTCGTCGTCAGGCGCGTCGCGCAACGCGTCGTGCAGCCACACCGCGCGAAGCCAGCGGTTGCGCTCGGAGTCCGGCACGCCGAGCGCTTCGGCCCAGCCGTGCACCAGCTCGGCGACGCGATGGATGTGGTCGAGGCGTTCCGGCGTGACAACGGCCCACACGGGGAGCGTGGGCCGTAGCTCGGACGGGGAGGGCCGGCCGCTGGGCAAGGCCGCTAGCTCTCCGCGCGCAGCGACGGACGGACGATGCGGTTCCGATCGTCCACGAAGACGACGCGCGGCCGGTGGTGCGCGACTTCCTTCTCGTCGTACATGCCGTAGGAGATCAGGATCACCAGGTCGCCCGGCATGCCGAGCCGCGCGGCGGCGCCGTTGAGCTGGATGACGCCGGAGCCGCGCGGGCCAGGGATGACGTAGGTGCCGAGCCGCGCGCCGTTGTTCACGTTGACGATCTGGATCTCCTCGTAGGTGACCAGATCGGCGGCGTCGAGCAGATCCTCGTCCACGGTGAGCGACCCTTCGTAGTGCAGGTCGGCCGAGGTGATCGTGGCGCGATGGATCTTGGACTTCATCAGGTGACGCTGCATCAGACTCCGACTCCGAGGATGATGTTGTCGATCAGGCGGGTCTGTCCGACCCGCGCGGCGACGGCGACGATCGTGTCGTCGCTCACCACGTTCAATGGATCGAGTCGGTCCGGATCGACGACCGCAATATAGTCGGCGGCGAGTCCCCCAGACACCTCGATCACGTCGCACACGACGCGCTCGATCGCCGCGGCGGAGCGCTCGCCCGCGACGTACGCGGCGTGCGCCGCCGCCAGGGCGCGGCTCAGCGCGAGCGCCCGCGTGCGCGCGGCCGGATCGAGGTAGCTGTTGCGGCTGCTGAGCGCGAGTCCGTCGGGCTCGCGCACCGTCGGCGCCACCGCAAGCTCGACCGGCCAGTCGAGGTCCCGCAGCATCCGCCGGATCAGGGCGGCCTGCTGAATGTCCTTCCGGCCGAACACCGCGACGTCCGGCTGCACCAGATTGAGGAGCTTGGCGACGACGGTGAGCACGCCGGCGAAGTGGCCCGGCCGCACGGCGCCTTCCCAGCGCGCCGCCGCCGGGCCCGGCACGACGACGGTCTCCGCGCCCGGAGGGTACATCGTGGCGACGTCGGGCGTGAAGAGCAGCGCCACCCCGCGCGAGGCCGCGAGCGCGCGATCGCGCGGCAGATCGCGCGGATAGCGGGCGAGGTCCTCCGCCGGCGCGAACTGAAGCGGGTTGACGAAGATGCTCATGACGACGGCGTCGCTCAGGCGCCGCGCCTCGTCCACCAGCGCGAGGTGGCCCTCGTGCAGGAAACCCATCGTGGGCACGAAGCCGATCCGTCGCCCGGCGCGCCGCTGCCCGGCCGTCCAGGCGCGCAGCTCGGGAATGGAGGAGACTTCGAGCATGCTACTCGAAGCTGTGCTCCGGCCCCGGATACCGGCCCGACCGCACGTCGGCCGCGAAGCGGTCCGCGGCCTCGCGAACCGTGGAGGCGAGGTCAGCGTACCGGCGGAGGAACCGGGGCGAGAAGTCGGGATTGAGGCCGAGCATGTCGTGGAGCACCAGCACCTGCCCGTCACACCCGGCGCCGGCCCCGATGCCGATGGTCGGCACCGTGAGCGTGCCGGAGATGCGCGCGGCGAGCGGCGCCGGCACCAGCTCGAGCACCACGCCGCACGCGCCGGCGTCCTCGAGGTACTGGGCGTCGGCCATCAGGCGGTTGGCGGTCAGCTCGTCGCGCCCCTGCACCCGGTAGCCGCCGAGCGCGTGCACCGACTGCGGCGTGAGCCCGAGATGCCCGAGCACCGGGATCCCCCGCTCCACCAGCGCGCGCACCGTCGGCGCCATCGCCGCGCCGCCCTCGAGCTTGACGCCGTGCGCGCCGCTCCCGGCCAGCACCCGGCCGGCGTTCCGGATCGCTTCCTCGATCGACACCTGATAGGTGAGGAACGGCAGGTCCACGAAGACCAGCCGGTCGGGCGCGCCGCGCCGAACCGACGCGGCGTGATAGACCATCTGATCCAGCGTCGCGCCCAAGGTCGTCTCGTGACCGCCGAGCACCTGGTGCAGCGAGTCGCCCACCAGCAGCAGGTCGATGTCGGCCGCGGCGAGCAATCGCGCGAAGAGCGCGTCGTAGCAGGTCAGCATCGTGATCTTCCGGCCCGCCGCCTTCATGGCGACGAGATCGAGCACGGTGCGCGGGCGCGCCTCAGCGGCCATGGCTGCTCAGCTCCGCCAGCTCCCGGCGCCAGAAGTCGCGCCGCGGAAGGCCGGGGTGAGGAATGACGAGATCGGGCTCGGCGATCACGCGCTCGCCGTAGCGGACGATGTCGAGGTCGAGCGTGCGCGAGCCCCAGTGCTCGCCGCGGGACCGGCCCGCGGCGCGCTCGATCTCCTGACAGGCGTGGAGCAGCGCGCGGGGCTCGAGCGCAGTCTCCAGCAGCACCATCTGATTGAGGTACGCCGGCTGCGCCTTCCCTTCCAGCGGCGCGGTCTCCTCGACCGCGCTCGCGCCCACGAGGGCCGTGTCCGGCAGGGCCGCGAGGGCGGCGCGGGCAGCGGCGAGGTAGCCCGCGCGATCGCCGAGGTTGCTGCCGAGCGCGATCCAGGCCAGCTCGGCCACGTCAGCCGCTCGCGACGAAGTGGCGCGCGATCGCCTGCAGCTCCATGGCGACGTCGCCCAGCTCGGCGATGGTGCGCTCGAGATCGGCCTGGCCCCGCGCGGCGAGCTGCGCCTGCTCCGCGAGCGCGTCGGTTTCGCTGCGGGCCCGGCGGCTCACCGCGGCAACTTCGCCGATGCGCGCGGCGAGCCGTTCGAAGTCGGTCACCTGCGCCGCCGCCGTGCCGGCGATCCGCCCGGCATGGCCGCCGGCCTCGCCGGTCGCGGCGGTGATGGCGTCGAGCGCGCGCGCGGCGTTGCTGCTCAGCTCCTCGACGTCGGCGACGACGCTCTGTCCGCGATCCATCTGGGTCGTGACCCGCTCCATCCGCTCCGCGATCGCGGTGGTGAGGGTGCCGGCCTCGCGCGCCGCCTGGAGACTCTGCGCGGCGAGCTGCCGCACCTCCTCCGCCACGATGGCGAAGCCCCGCCCCTCACGGCCGGCGCGCGCCGCCTCGATGGCGGCGTTGAGCGCGATCAGGTTGGTCGCGTCCGCGATCTCGCGAATGGCGCCGATGAATCCGGTGATCCGCCGTGTCACCGCGCCGAGCTCCGTCACCTGCTGCGTGCTGTCGCCGACGAACTGCTTGAGTCGCACCAGCCGCTCGATCGCGTCGCCCACGACGGCGCGGTTCCGGCTCGCGACCTCGGCGGCGTCGCGGCTGGCCGCGGCGGCCCGCGCGCCCTGCTCCGCCATGCTCTGCGAGCCGCGGGCGAGCGCGGTCGTCGCCTCCAACCCGCTGGCGACGAACGCGTCCTGCTCCGCCACGGTGCGCTGCATCGCCTGGGACGCCGTGGCGAGCGCGGCGGCGGAGGCGCGGAGCGACTCGGTGGCGCGGGCGAGCGCGCCCACCTGCGTGCCGATCTGCCCGACGGTGTTCACCAGCGGCCGCCGCAATTCGGCGATATGGATCGCGGTGGCGACCTGGGTGGCGAGCGTCGCCAGCGCCGCGAGGTCCTTGGCGCCGTATATGTGGCGCTTGGGATGATCGATCTCGATCGTGCCCAGCGCCTCCTCGCCGAACCGGATCGGATAGACCACGATGCTCCCGACGCCGTCCGCGGCGGAGGTGATCCGCGGGTCGCGCGAGGCGTCGCGGATCTGCACCGGGCGCAAGCCGTCGAGCGCCTCGCGGCGGAGCCGCGGGCCGTCCGCGGGCGGCGCGCCGCGGCCGGGCCGCCCGGACTCGCTGCGATAGACGAGTGAGGTCTCGTCGACGCCCCGGTAGATCCGGAAATCGCCCCAATCGAGCAGCCGGTAGCCCAGCCGCTCGATCTGGTCGAACGATGCGGCGAGCGTCGCGGTACTCGCGATCGACGTCTCCATCAGGTGGACCTTGTTCAGGTCCTCCGCGGCGATCGCCTCCTCCAGGATCCGCTTGGTGACGAGCCCGGCCACCGCGAGCACCAGGCCCACCGCGACCCAGCCGAGCGGCGAGACGGCCCGGAGTGCCGCCACCACGAGCACGGCGGCCACCGTGCCGATGCCGTACGACACGACCTCCCAGCGGAGGATCAGCAGCCGCTCGGCGCTCTCGAGCTTGTCCCGAAGCAGCAGGGTGAAGTAGAAGAGCGTGCGACTGGCGATGAAGTAGAGCAGCGCGAGCGTCGCCGCCGCCGGCAGGAACGCGAGGGTGAGCCCCGGACGATCGGTGGCGCGCAGCACCACGGCATAGCCGCCGAACGCGCTCACGAACGCCAGGACCTCGCGTCCGGCGTTGACCAGCGCGGCGTAGCCGGGCTTCCGTTGCCAGACTCCGTCCGCCACGAGCGTGCCTAACGCCAGCGCGATGACCACCGGCGACGGGCCCACGGTGACCGCGCCGGCCAGCACGGCGATGGTCGTCTGGGTCAGATACGAATACTTGCTGAGCCGTACCGGGAACCCGCGCAGCAGCACGACGCTCGCCAGCAGCACCAGTGTCGCCAGCGGCTGGTGCACCCAGCGATGGTCGAGACCGACCACCAGCAGCGCCACCCCGAGGCCGCCGATGACGAGCCCGGCGGCGTAGCGCTCCAGCACCCGGCTCACGGTCATCGCGCCGCTCCGCTCACCACCCGGGTCACGGGGGCCGCGGTGCGCTCGTCCATGGCGAGCCGCAGCTCGCGGAGGACCGCCGCCGCGGCCGCCACCCCCTCGCGTCCGAGCCGTTCCACCAGCGCGCTCCCGACGACGACACCGTCGGCGAGCGCCGCGACATCCGCCGCCTGCGCCGGCGTCGAGATGCCGAAGCCGACCGCGACCGGCAGTGCCGTCGCCGCGCGGACCCGCGCGACCGACTCGGCGAGCCCCGTCGCGAGATCGCGCGACGCGCCGGTCAGGCCCAGTCGGCCGACGAGATAAATGAAGCCCTCGGCGCCGCGCACCGTGTCACGGAGCCGCTCGTCGCGCGTGGTCGGCGCCACCAGCCGGATCAGCTCCAGCGGGCTCTCGGCGACCATCCGCTCGAGCGCGGGGTCGGCGCCGGCGGGCAGATCGGTGAGCAGCAGCCCGGCGACGCCGAGCGCCGCCGCATCGGCCAGGAAGCGCGTGACACCGTAACGCAGGATCGGATTGACGTAGCTGAACACCACCACCGGCTTCCGCAGCCCCGCCTCGCGGATCAGCGCGAGGGTGCCGGCCAACGTCATCCCGCCGCCGAGCGCGTCGAAGGTCGATCGCTGGATCGTGGGGCCGTCGGCGAGCGGATCGCTGAACGGCACGCCGACCTCGATGATGTCGGCGATCTCGTCCGCGGCCCGCAACGCGGCAAGACTCGATGCGCGGTCGGGATGGCCGGCCGTGAGGTACGGCACCAGCGCGGCGCGGCGCTCGGCGCGGAGCGCGCTCCACGTGCGGGCGAGGCGTGACGGCATGTCAGACAAAGTAGTCGCCGACGGTGAGGCCGAAGCGCGCCGGATTGGAGACTTTCACCACCGAGCGGACGAACGCCCCGCTGCCGTCGGTCTCCGACAGATCGACCGGCCGGCCCGGCGGCGGAACCGTGCCGCCGTCCACGTCGATCGCGATCCGCACCAGCGGCCGATTGAGATGCTGGCCCTCCGGGTTGGGCGCGTAGACCACCCCCACCTCGAGTGTGTCGAGGATGACGCAGGTGCCGACCGGGTAGATGCCGATCAGGTTGATCAGGGCCTTCACCAGCACCAGGTCGTAGCCGCGCTTCGGGTTCTCCCACATCTCGCGCAGCACCTGGTCCGGCTCGATCGGCACCGTCTGGTAGCTGCGCCGCGTGGTCGCCGCGTCGAAGCCGTCGGCCACGGCGACGATCCGGGAGAAGATGCCGAGCTCGCGCGGCCGCACGGTACGGGGATAGCCGGTCAGGTCGGTCTTCATGTGGTGCTCGAACGCGGTGAGAATCGAGCGATAGGGGATCTCGTCGTAGCCGCGTAGCCCGAACAGCGTCAGGGCGCCGAGCCACGGATGCGCCTGCATGGCGAACCACTCGCGCTCGTCGAGGCCGCCGGCCTTGTTGAGGATCTCGAGCGGCACCCGCGCCTTGCCGATGTCGTGCATCAGCGCGGTCATGCCGAGATCGTAGAGCTGGAGCTTGGAGAAGCCGAGCTTCTTGCCCAGCGCGACGGAGAAGATGCAGACGTTCACCGAGTGGGTGAAGGTGTACTCGTCGTAGTCGCGGAGGGTGGTGAGTCCCACCAGCGACGTCTCGTTGTTGAGCACCTGATCCACGATCATCTGCACCGCGCGCTTCACCCGCTTCACACCGGTCGCGCGGCCCATGCGGACGCTGGTGATGACGTCACGGGTGACGGCGACGCCCTGCGCGTAGGTCCGCTTGGCGACCTCGCGCTGCCGCTCGATGTCGTCCAGGGTCTCCGGCGCCACCGTCGCGCGCTCGACGTCGAGGTGTCCGACGTCCGCCGCCGCGAGCCGCTCGTGCAGCTCCTCGAACAGCTCGGTATCCGTGCCCTTCGCGGACAGGCTGAGCAGGATGCTGAGGAACGCCTGCCATTCTCGGCGGTCGACGCCGGCGTGCACCCGCAGCACGCCGATGTCGAAGCCGCGGAACAGCGCGAGCATATGGCTGAACGAGGCGTAGTTGTCCAGCTCGAGGCGGAGGCGGGTCTGATTGACGAAGATGAAATCGCCGGCGAGCCGGATCTCCAGCGGACTCTCGACCGCCAGGAGGTGCTGGGCCGAGGCGCCAAGATCGTCGAGCGACTTCTGCACCGTGGCGTTCTCGACCGGATAGAGCTTGAGACTGCGGAGCGCGGCGTAGAGCGTGAGCAGGAGCCCGCGCCCGCCCGAGCGCATCAGCGCGTCACCGGAGAGCTGGGTGTCGGGCGACGCGCCGGTCACGCGCCGGCCTCGCGGAGCGCGCGGCTCACCGCGCTTCTGACCACCAGCTCCTTGTCGTCGGCGGCGCGCTGGAGCAGTGCGCGGGCTTCGGCCGTGCGGATCTTGGCGATCGCCATGGCGGCGCAGGCGCGGGTCTCGGGCGGGTAGCGGTAGCCGATCAGCCCGCGGCCCAGCAGCATCCCCTCCAGCTGCTGGAGCCCGGGCCCGCCCGCGATGGCGCCGTACGCCTCGAAGAACGCCATCTTCTCCGTCAGGTCCAGCTCCTTCACGTGTTTCCCGGCCACCACCGTCTCCACCCGCCGGAGCGCGCCCTTGAATCCCCGCGCGCCGCACGCCCGCACCGCGGCGAGGCGCACCAGCCGATCGTCGTCGTCGATCGCGCGCTCGAGGTGCTGCAGCGCCCCGGCGGTGCCGATCTCGTTCAGCGCCTGCACCGCCGCGAGCCGCACCGACGCGTCGGCGTGGCCCAGGGTGTCACCCAGTCCGGCCACCGCGCCCTGCAGCTTGAGCCGGCCGCAGATCGCGACCACGCCCGCGAGCGCCTCGGACTCCGGCAGTCGCAGCAGCCGCAGCACCTCCGGCTGGTGCGCCGTGGCAAGGCGGTCCGCGGCCTGCTCGAGCAGTTGGCGTACCGCCGGCGTCGCGACCATCGGCAGCGCGGCCACGATCGGCTCGAGCGCCGCGGGACGCAGCTCCTTCAACAGCTCGTTCACGTCGGCATCGTCCGGACGCACGCTGGCCTCGTCGAGCGCCTGCACCAGCTGGCGGACGATCGTCGGCTCGCTCAGCTGGGCGTCGAACTGCGCCAGCTGGGCCCGGTGCGCCGGGTCGAGCGACGGCGTGCGCGCCGCGAGCGTGCGGGTTTCCCGCAGCACCGCGGCCACGGTGCGGAATTCGTTCTTGTTGAGCAGGTTCGGGAAGAGGTGCTCGACGATGCCGATGATCTCGCCGCGCACCTGCGCGTCGCCGTGGCCCTCGAAGATGTCGTACAGCGCGGCGAGGGCGGAGCTGCGCACGTCGCGCCGGTACTCCTTGCCCACCTCGTCGACGACGTACTGGATCTCGGCTTCGTCGAGGAAGTAGAGCGTGGAGTCGAAGTCATCGAGATCGACGACACCCTTCGGGCGCGGCGCCTCCCGCTCCTGCTCGACCACGGCGCGCCGCTGCTCCGGGGCCACCTCCGCCGCCGGCGCCGCCGCCGGCGTCTGCTCGTCGCCGAACGCCTCGGCAAACTGGTACTGGATGTAGGCGAACTCCCGCTCCCAGAGCAGCGTCAGCAGATCGTCGCCCGCATCGGCGGGGAGGAACCGCGCGCGATTCACCAGTTCCAGGAACGCCACGATCTCCTCGTCCTGCGCGCCGCGGCGCAGCGTGAGGCTGCGCATGCCGTCCTTGAACAGCCACCACGCCAGACTCTCCGTCTTGGTCGGCTGGTGGTAGACGACCTCGTCCTCCCAGTGGAAATCCGTCTCCACCACCTGCAGCGTGATCTCGTCGGTCAGCGCCCACAGCGGCTCGAACGCCGAGCGCACGCCGGCGATGGCGCGCTGGTAGATCGGATTGTTGGGGAGATAGATCTGAAAGGCGCGGAGTGCCTTCACCACACTCTGCACCACGTCGCTGATCGCGGCGGCGACGGGCGACGCGGTCTCCTGCCCCGTCCCCGCCGTCATGCGCGCCCTCCGAGCAGCGCGGCAACCTGCGCCACGTCCTTGTCGCCCCGGCCGCTGAGACAGACCAGCAGGAGGTCGTCCGCCGCCCACCCGCGCGCCGGGTCCAGCAGCCAGGCAAACGCGTGCGCCGTCTCCAGCGCCGGGATGATCCCCTCGAGACGGCACACCGCACGGAAGGCGTCGAGCGCCGCGCCGTCGGTGACCGCCTCGTAGCGCACCCGGCCGGTGTCGCGCAGCCAGCTGTGCTCCGGTCCCACGCCGGGGTAGTCGAGCCCCGCCGACACCGAGTGGGCCGGCGATACCTGGCCGTCCTCGTCCTGCAGCAGGTAGCTGTAGCTGCCGTGGAGCACGCCGGGCGCGCCGGCCGCGAGCGTCGCGCTGTGCCGGCCGCTTCCGAGCCCTTCGCCCGCGGCTTCGACGCCGACCAGCGCGACGCCGTCGTCCTCGAGAAAGCCGGAGAACATGCCCATCGCGTTCGAGCCGCCGCCCACGCACGCGACGACGCTGCTCGGGAGCCGGCCGGTGCGCTCCAGCATCTGGGCCCGCGCCTCGCGGCCGATCACCGACTGGAAGTCGCGCACCATGCGGGGATACGGGTCGGGGCCGACCACGGAGCCGATGATGTAGTGGGTGCTGACCACGCTGGTGACCCAGTCGCGCAGCGCCTCGTTCGTGGCGTCCTTGAGCGTCCGGGTGCCCGACTCGACCGGCACCACCGTCGCGCCGAGCAGCTGCATGCGGTAGACGTTGAGCCGCTGCCGCGCGACGTCCTCCGCGCCCATGTACACCACGCACTCGAGCCCGAAGCGGGCGCACACCGTCGCCGTCGCCACGCCGTGCTGGCCCGCGCCGGTCTCGGCGATGATCCGCCGCTTCCCCATCCGCAGCGCGAGCAGCGCCTGTCCGATCGTGTTGTTGATCTTGTGCGCGCCGGTGTGGTTGAGGTCCTCGCGCTTGAGCAGCACCCGCGCGCCGACCCGCTCGCTGAGCCGCGGCGCCTCCGAGAGCCGCGACGGCCGGCCGACGACATCGGCGAGCAGGCCATCGAGCTCGGCCCCGAACGCCGCGTCCACCCGCGCCGCCGCGTAGACCGCGCTCAACTCGTCGAGCGCCGCCACGAGAGTCTCGGGGACGTAGCGCCCGCCGTACGGACCGAAACGTCCGACGTCGGCGCGCTCAGAGTGCAGCGTGCTGGGCAACGACCGCCTCCAGGGAACGACGGACCCGTTCGGGGTCCTTGATACCGGATTGGGATTCGACGCCGGAAGTTACATCGAGGGGCGCGGTCGAGACGAGGGCGGCCGGCACGCCGGCGGTTTCCGGCGCGACGCCGAAACCGGTCACCTCAACGGCCACGGCGCGACACGCCGGCCAGCGCGCCAAGCAGCGCGGCGGGATCGTCCGCCCGGGAGAGCGCCGTACCGATCAGCACGGCGTCGGCGCCGAACCCGGCGGCGCGTTCGACGTCGGCACGCGTCGCCATGCCGCTTTCGGCGACGGCGACGCAGTCGGCCGGCACGGCGCGGAGCAGCGCCCACGCCGCCGCGACGTCGATCTCGAAGGTGTCGAGATCGCGGCTGTTGACGCCCACGATGCCGCCGCCGGCGCCGAGCGCAATGTCCAGCTCACGGCGGTCGTGCACCTCGATCAGCGCCTCGAGTCCCGCGCCGTGCGCCGCCGACAGCAGCGCTCGCAACCGCGCCGGCGCCAGCGCCCGCACGATCAGCAGCACCGCCGCCGCGCCGGCCGCGCGGGCCTCGACGATCTGCTCCTCTGCGAGAATGAAATCCTTCCGCAGGAGCGGCACCCCTCCCCGCGCCGCCGCGGCGCGGAGATCCGCCACCGATCCGCCGAAGTGCGGGCCGTCGGTCAGCACCGAGATCGCCGCGGCGCCGCCGGCGGCATACCGCGCCGCCTGCTCCGCCGGATCGAGCGCTTCGTTGATCGCGCCCGCCGACGGGGACCGCCGCTTCACCTCCGCGACGACCGCGACCGCCTCGCGGCGGAGCGCCGCGCCGAACGGCGGCGGCACCGCGGCGTCCGCCGCTTCGCGCTCCAGCGCCGCGCGCCGATGGCGCAGCGCCGGGAGCGTTCGCCGAGTCGCGTCCAGAATCAGATCGAGCGTCGTTGCCATCTTGCCCTTCGGGCCGTCTTCGGGTAACGTAGTTCGGACTCTATTCGGTCAACAGCTCTCCGGGAGCCCCGATGCCGCTCACCAGGCGCCAAAGCGAAATCCTCGAATACCTGCGCGGGCACATCGCCGATCAGGGCTACGCACCGAGCTTCGAGGAAATCGCCGAGCACTTCACCTTCCAGTCGCTCGCCACGGTTCACGAGCACCTCACCAATCTCGAGCGCAAAGGCTACATCCGGCGCGCGTACAACGAGAGCCGCTCCATCGAGGTGCTGCCGCCGCGCGGCACCGTACAGGCCTCCGAGATTCCGCTGCTCGGCACCGTGGCCGCCGGTATGCCGATCGAATCGCTCATGCACCAGGAATCGATCGCCGTGCCGGACGGCATGCTCCCCCGGCGCGGGCCCAACTACGCGCTCCGGGTCCAGGGCCAGTCCATGATCGACGAGCATATCCTCGACGGTGACTACGTCGTGGTGCACGGCAAGCAGAAGGCGGAGAATGGCGAGATGGTCATCGCGCTCGTGAACGGCGCCGAGGCCACGGTGAAGAAGTTCTACCGCGAGCCGGGCGGCTGGATCCGCCTTCAGCCGGCCAATCCCACCATGCAGCCGCTGCGCTACCAGGAGCGCGAGGTGCTGATCCAGGGCATCGTCGTCGGCGTCATCCGGAAGTACTGACCGGCCGCCGGAGTCGCTCCAGCGCGGCCGCGGCGCTCCCGTCGTCCAGCGCTGCGGCCGCGCGGCCCACCGCCTCCTCGAAGCTCCATCCCCGCCCCGCCACATAGAGCGCCGCCCCGGCGTTCAGCACCACCGCGGCCCGCTCGACGGGCGCGCCGCGGCCGGCGAGCACCGCCTCGATGCGCGCGGCGTTCTCCGCCGGCTCACCGCCCGCGAGCGGCGTCAGATCGTCGTGCCCCAGCCCGAGAGGGGCAGGGTCGAGCCGCCACTCCCGCACGGTCCCGTCGCAAACTTCCCACACGCGCGTTCCGCCCGCCGGACTCACCTCGTCCATCCCGATCTCCGCCGAGAGCACCAGCGCGTGCGCACTGCCCAGCTCGGCGAGCGCGCCGGCCACGATCGGCCCGCGGTCCGGGTCGGCGACACCGATCACCTGCCGCCGGACGCCGGCGGGATTGAGCAGCGGCCCGAGCAGATTCATCACCGTCGGCACGCCGAGCTCCCGTCGCGCCGCCGCCACGTGGCGCATCGCCGGGTGATAGGTCGGCGCGAACAGGAACACGATCCCGGCCGCGGCGAACCGCTCCGCCGCGCGCGCCGGCGACAGCGCGATGTCGACGCCGAGCGCCTCGAGCACGTCGGCCGAGCCGGAGCGGGAGGTGTAGCTCCGGTTACCGTGCTTCGCGACCGGAACGCCGGCGCCGGCAACGGCGAATGCCGCCGCAGTCGAGATGTTGAGCGTGCCGACCCGCCCGCCGCCGGTGCCGCAGGTGTCGACCGCGCCGTCCGCCGCGACGGCAAGCGGCACCATCGCGCCGCGCATGGCGCGGACGAGACCGGCGAGCTCGGCCGCGGTTTCGCCCTTTACTCTCAGCGCCATCAGGAGCGCGGCGATCTGCGCCTCCGTCGCCTCGCCCCGCAGCACGACGTCGAACGCCCCGGCCGCCGCGTCCTGCGTGAGCGAGGCGCCGTGCGCGAGGCGTCGAATGGCGTAGCTGAGCGGGGGCTCGGCGGCGAAGGTCACAGGCGTCGGGATTGTAGGGGGCGGAACTGCGCTTTTCTCAAATCTGACAAGGATTTGCGCTGCTTGCCAGCCCCCCCGGCCGAAACTAGATTCTCGCCCGATGAGCCGGAGCTTTCTCGCGCTGCTCCACTACGATGGCGGCGACTTCATCGGCTGGCAGCGGCAACGGGCCGGACGGTCGGTGCAGGCGGAGTTGGAGCAGGTGCTCGAGCGCCTCTTCGGCCGCCGGCAGCCGGCGCATGCCGCCGGCCGCACCGACGCCGGCGTCCACGCGCTCGGCATGGGCGTGAGTTTCACCGCCCCGATTCGTTGGGAGTCCGCGGCCCTGCTCCGCGCTCTCAACGCGCTGCTGCCGCGCGACTGCTGGGTCGAATCGGTGCGTCAGATGGAGCCCGGGTTCCACGCGCGGAAGAGCGCGGTCGCGCGGCGCTATCGCTACGACGTCGGCACCGATGCCGCGGCCCGGTCCCCCTTCCGCCATCGTTGGGAGTGGGCGCTGTCCCGGCCGCTCGACTCGGCTGCGCTCGATGCAGCCGCCGCCCTCATTCGCGGCGAGCACGACTTCCGCGCCTTCGCCGTCAGGGGCGAGCCGAAGCCGCACTGGCGCTCTCGCATCGCCGTCGCCGAGTGGGAGCCGCGGCCCGGCGACACCGGCTTCCGCTTCCACGTCGAAGCCGACCGCTTCCTGCACCACATGGTGCGGATGCTCGTCGGGACGATGGTGGACGTCGGTCTGGGGCGTCGGCCGGTGAGCGACATGAACGCGCTGCTCGGCCGCACCGACGACGCCGACACCAGTCCGCCGGCGCCGCCGCAGGGCCTCTTCTTCGTCGGCGCGACCTATCCCCTCGACTGCTACGCCCGCTCCGGCGAGCCGGCGGCAAGGAGTCTGACGAATGAGGCGCGGTAGCGCACGGCTGGGATTCCTCGCTCTCGCATCGGCCGCCGCGCTCGCCGCGTGCGAGCGGCCCGGCGGCGCCCCCGCCGATCCCGGCATCGCCACCGCATCACTCGGCGCCGAGACGACACAGCACCAGGCGGCCGCGCCGGCCGTCGCGCGCGCCGCCGCGAACCGTGCGACGACCGCGAGCCGCCGCACCGCGCTGGTGGACGCCACCCAGCGCCTCGCGCCCGCGGTCGTCTCGATCCACGTCGTCGCGCGGCAGCGGGTGGCCAACCGGTCGGGCTTCGACCTCTTCTTCCTGCCGCAGCAGGACGAGCAGGTGATCGAGGGCTACGGCACCGGCTTCGTCTTCCGCTCCGATGGTTACATCATCACCAATCAGCACGTCGTCGCGGGCGCGGAGAAGATCACCGTGAGCCTCGCCGACGGCTCCGACGTCCCTGGCGAGGTGGTCGGGCAGGATCCGACGACCGATATCGCCGTCGTGCGGGTCAAGCGCACCGGCCTCTCCACCGCGCCCATCGGCCGCAGCAACGACCTGATGATCGGCGAGTGGGTCGTGGCCCTGGGGAATCCGTATGCGTACCTGCTTGGCAATTCGGAGCCGACCGTCACCGTCGGCGTGGTGAGCGCCACCGGCCGCAACATCCTCCCCACCGGCGAGCAGCCGGGCCTGTACCTCGACATGATCCAGACCGACGCGGCCATCAACCCCGGCAACTCCGGCGGCCCGCTCGCCAACGCCAGCGGCGAGGTGGTCGGCGTCAACTCCTCGATCTTCTCCAGCAGCGGCGGCTCCATCGGCTTGGGCTTCGCGATTCCGATCGAGCGCGCGACCAGCGTCGCCGAGGAGCTGATCCGGAGCGGTGCCGTGCGGCGCGCCTGGCTCGGCCTCGACGTCGAGGGCGCGAGCGGCATGCGCGACTGGCGCGCCGCCGGCGGCGTCCCGGTCACCGCGGTCACACCGGACGGTCCCGCCGCGCACGCCGGCATCAAGCGGGGCGACGTGCTCATCACCGCCAACGGCCACCGCCTCCGCAACTATCTCGACTGGGAAGCGGCGAAGCTCGACTCGCACGTGGGCGACGCGATCACCGTCACCGTGCGGAGCGGGAGCGACACCGCGGCGCGCCGCATCGTCACCGGCGACCTGCCGACGACCACCGCCGCGAAGGTGACGGTGCTCAAGAGCATGCAGCTCGTCACCGTGGACGCCGGGATCCGCGCCGAGAAGAACATTCGCAGCCAGCAGGGCGCGCTGATCTTCCACATCGAGCCGGCGGTGAGCCGGAGTACGGGGCTGCAGGCAGGCGACGTGATCCTCGCGATCAACAACGTGCGGATCCGCGACGCGGCGCAGGTGGCCGAGCTGCTGGGCGCGCTCCCGCCGCGCCAGGCCATCCGGGTGTACTTCGAGCGCGACGGGCAGATCCTCTTCACCGACCTGGCGTTCGCATGACCGACGATCGCTGGCGCTCGCCGCTCGGTACCCGCTACGCGTCGCCGGCGATGCAGACGCTCTGGGGCGAGGCGCACCGCGTCGCGCTGTGGCGGCGGCTCTGGCTCGCGCTGATGGAAGCGGAGAAGGAGTTGGGGCTCGACATCCCGGACGCCGCGATCGCCGAGGTGCGGGCCCACCTCGACGACGCCGACCTCGCGGCCGCGGCCAGGTACGAGCGCCGCTTCCGGCACGACGTGATGGCGCACGTACACGCGTTAGGCGACCAGGCCCCGGCGGCGCGGCCGTTCCTGCACCTCGGCGCCACCAGCGCGTTCGTCACCGACAACGCCGATCTGATCGTCGTCCGGGAAGGGCTGCGGATCCTGCTCGGCCGGCTGGTCGCGGTGCTCGACGCGCTCCAGGGCTTTGCCCGCCGCTGGGCCGCGCTCCCCTGCCTCGCCTACACCCACTTCCAGCCGGCGCAGCTCACCACCGTGGGCAAGCGGGCAACGCTCTGGATGCAGGACCTGGCGCTCGACGTCGAGGAGCTGTCGCACCGGCTGGAGACGATCCGGTTCCGCGGCTGCCAGGGCACGACGGGGACGCAGGCGTCGTTCCTCGAGCTGTTCGGCGGCGATCACGCCAAGGTGCGCGAGCTGGAGCGCCGGGTCACCCGGAAGCTCGGCTTCGCCGAACAGTACGCCGTGACCGGTCAGACGTATCCGCGGAAGGCGGACAGCGCGGTGCTCGACGCGCTGAGTGGCATCGCGCAGAGCGCGGCGAAGATGGCGCTGGATCTCCGGCTGCTGCAGCACGAGGGGGAGCTGCTGGAGCCGTTCGAGTCGGAACAGATCGGCTCCAGCGCGATGGCGTACAAGCGGAATCCGATGCGCGCCGAGCGGATCGGCGCGCTGGCGCGGTTCGTCATCTCGCTCCAGGCCAACGGCGCACACACCGCCGCGAGCCAGTGGCTGGAGCGTACGCTCGACGACAGCGCCAACCGCCGCCTCGCCTTGCCCGAGGCGTTCCTCGCCGCCGATGCGATCCTGATCCTGCTCACCAACGTCGCCGCCGGCCTCGAGGTGCGCGAAGGCGTGATCCGGCGGCATGTGGACGAGCAGATGCCGTTCATGGCGACGGAGCGCTGGCTCATGGCCGGCGTCGCGGCAGGCGGCGACCGGCAGGCGCTGCACGAGGTCATCCGCCGGCATGGTCTGGCGGTGGCCGACGCGGTCGCCGGCGGCGCGCCTAACGACCTCCTCGCGCGCCTCGGCGCCGACCCCGCGTTCGCCGCCGTGTCGCCCGACCGCCTCCGGGCCGAGCTCGACCCGCACCGCTACACCGGCCGGGCGGAACAGCAGGTCGCGGAGTTCCTCACCGGGTTCCTCGCGCCGCTGCTCACCCGCGTCCGCCCGCTCGCGGCGGACGCGGACCCCGCGGAGATCCGCGTGTGACGGCGCCGCCCCTGCCGCTGCTACGGCGCGGAAAGGTACGCGAGGTCTACCAGGTGGACGCCGACCTGCTGCTCCTGGTGGCGAGCGACCGGGTGAGCGCGTTCGACGTCATCATGCGCGAGCGGGTGCCGCAGAAGGGCGCGGTGCTCACGCAACTCAGCGCCTTCTGGTTCGAGCGGCTGCGCGGCGTCGTCCCGTCGCACTTCATCACCGCGCGGATCGCCGACATCGTCGCACGGGTGCCGTCGCTCATGCCGCACCGCGGCGCGCTCGCCGGCCGCGCCATGCTGGTGCGGCGCACGACGCCGGTGCCGTTCGAGTGCGTGGTCCGCGGTTACCTTTCGGGCTCGGCGTGGCAGGAGTATCGCCAGCGCGGCACGCTCGCCGGTGAGCCGCTGGCCGCGGGGCTGGAAGAGAGCGCGCGGCTGGAACCGCCGGTCTTCTCGCCGGCAACCAAGGCGGAGAGCGGCCACGACGTCAACGTCACGCCGGCGGCCGTTGCGGCGGCGCTCGGCAGCGACACCGCCGATCGGCTGGAGCGGTCGAGTTTCGCGGTGTACGCCGCCGGCCGGGACTACGCCGCGGAGCGCGGAATCATCATCGCGGATACCAAGTTCGAGTTCGGCCACGCCGCCGACGGAGCGCTGCTGCTGATCGACGAAGTGCTGACCCCCGATTCGTCCCGCTTCTGGCCCGCCGCCCGGTACGCGCCGGGACGCGCACAGCCGAGCTTCGACAAGCAGCCGCTGCGGGACTATCTGGCGGGCGTGAAGGCGGCGGGCGGCTGGAACGGCGAGGCGCCGCCGCCGCCGCTCCCCGACGAGGTCGTCGCCGCGACGAGCCGCCGCTACCTCGAGGCATTCCGGCTGCTCACCGGCCGCGAGCTGGAGGAGGACCGGTGATCCGCACCGCGCCCGAGGGACGCTGGTTCATCGCCGGCGGCATCGTCATCGCGCTGCTCTTCGCGGCGTGGGGCTGGTGGATCGCGCTCGTGCTCTGGTTGCCGGTGGCGATCTGGATCGTCGCCTTCTTTCGCGATCCCGAGCGCGCGTGGCAGAAGGGGGCCGACCTCATCGTCGCGCCGGCGGACGGCCGCGTGGTGGACATCCGCACGGTGGACGAGCCGGCGTTCTTCCACGGCGCGGCGCAGCGGATCTCGATCTTCATGAACGTCTTCGATTGCCACGTGAACCGCTATCCGGCCGACGGCGTCGTCGCCTACCGGCAGTACAACCCCGGCAAGTTCCTCCACGCCGCCGACGAGAAGGCAAGCGCCGACAACGAGCAGTCCACCGTCGGACTCGAGACACCGCGCGGCAAGCTGCTGATCCGCCAGATCGCGGGGCTGATCGCGCGGCGCATCATTACCGATGATCCGGAGGGCACCGCCGTGCACCAGGGCGATCGGCTCGGCATGATCCGCTTCGGCTCGCGGGTGGACCTCTTCGTGCCGGTCGGCGCGGAGATCCTGGTCCGGACCGGCGACGCGACCCGCGTCGGCATGACGGTGGTCGCGAAATGGGCGTGATCCCGGGCGGGCGGCGACTGCGGGCGCCGGGCATGCGGCGCGCCGTCATCGTGATGCCGAGCGCCTTCACGCTCGGCAATCTGTTCTTCGGCTTCTGGTCCATCGTCTCGGCGTTCAACGGCAACTTCCGCTGGGCCGGCTGGTTCATCGTCTTCGCCGGCATCCTTGACATGCTGGACGGCCGCGTCGCGCGGCTCTCCGGCACCGGCACCAAGTTCGGCGCGGAGCTCGACTCGCTGATCGACATCGTCTCGTTCGGCGTCGCACCGGCGCTGCTGATGTACTTCCTCGAGTTCGCCACCGGCGGCCGCTTCGCCTGGATCCTCTGCTACATCTACGTCGTCGCGGTGGCGCTCCGGCTCGCCCGCTACAACGTCATGAGCCATAGCGGGCCGCACTCGAGCTGGTTCACCGGCATGCCGTCGCCGTCGGCCGGGATGACGCTCGCCGTGTACTATCCGTTCAGCCAGACCGACTGGTATCGGCTCTCGCTGCAGTACCTCGATCTGCAGCGGCAGGGACTCGTCGTCCTCATGCTGCTGCTCGCGGTGCTGATGGTGAGCAACGTGAAGTATCCGCGCTTCCCCGCCATCGGCGTGCGCAGCGTGCGCGGCATCATCGGACTGGTGGTGCACCTGGTCCTGCTCGCGGGCGGACTCCTTGCCCCGAGCTATTTTCTCTTTCCGCTGGCGCTGGCGTACATGCTGTTCGGCCTGGCGCGCGCGACCATCCTGGGGTTGATGGAGCGGCGCGAGCCGCAGCTCGCCGTCGACGATCAGCTGGCAGACGGCGAGGACGACGGCGACGAGGCCGTCACTGACGAGCGGCGCCACCGCTGGGGCGACCGCAGGGAGATCGGCGAATGACCTACCGTGTGCACGTCCGCGTCATGCCACGCGCCGGACTGCTCGACCCGCAGGGCAAGGCCGTGGAGCACGCGCTCTCGGCGCTCGGCTTCCAGGGCGCCGACGCCGTGCGGATCGGCCGGGCCATCGAGCTGAGCGTCGCCGCCGAGTCGCAGGACGAAGCCGAGGCGCGCGCGCGGCAGATGTGCGACAAGCTGCTCGCCAATCCGGTGACCGAGGACTACCTGCTCGAGGTGGAGGAGGCGTGACGCTGCGCGCCGCCGTCGTGCGGTTTCCCGGCAGCAACTGCGATGAGGACGCGCTCCGCGCCTGCGCCCGCGTCGGCATGGACGCCTGCTACGTCTGGCACCGCGACACCGGACTGGGCGGCGCCGACGTCGTCATCCTGCCGGGCGGCTTCAGCTACGGCGATTACCTGCGCGCCGGCGCCATCGCTCGCTTCAGCCCGATCATGCGCGCGGTGCAGCGCCACGCCGCGGCCGGCGGTCCCACGCTCGGGGTGTGCAATGGATTTCAGATTCTCTGCGAGGCGCACCTGCTCCCCGGCGCGCTGGCGCGGAACGAGCGGCTGACCTTCGTCTCGAAGCCGGTGGACGTCCTCGTCGAGCGCACCGATACGATCTTCACCTCGGCGTATCAGCCGGGCCAGCGGATTCGCATTCCGGTCGCGCACGGCGAAGGCCGCTTCACCGCCGACGCCGAGACGCTGCGCATGCTGGAGGCGGAGGGCCGGGTGGTGCTTCGCTACGTGCCGAGCGGCAGCGAGACCGGCTTGCCGAATCCCAACGGCTCGGCCGGCGACATCGCCGGCGTCAGCAACGCGGCGGGCAACGTGCTCGGCATCATGCCGCACCCCGAGCGCGCCGCCGATCCGATCCTCGGCACCGCCGACGGTGCCGCGTTCTTCGAGTCGCTCGCCGCGTGGTCGCCCGGCGTGAAGGCGGGGCGCTGATGGCCGAAGTCGCCGTCCGGCCCACCGAGGCTCACCGTCTGGCCGGCGAGCGGCCGGTGACGCCCGAGGTGGTGCGCGAGCACAACCTCAGCGAGAGCGAGTACGCCCGCATCCGCGAGGTGCTCGGCCGCACGCCGACGCTCACCGAGCTGGGCATCTTCAGCGCCCTCTGGTCGGAGCACTGCTCCTACAAGCACTCGAAGCCGGTGCTCCGCACCTTCCCCACCACCGGTCCGCAGGTCGTGCAGGGACCGGGCGAGAACGCCGGCGTCCTCCGTCTGCCCGACGGCTGGGCGGTGGCGTTCAAGATCGAATCGCACAACCATCCGTCGGCGGTCGAGCCGTACCAGGGCGCGGCGACCGGCGTCGGCGGCATCCTGCGGGACGTGTTCACCATGGGTGCGCGGCCGGTGGCGATGCTCAACAGCCTGCGCTTCGGTCCGCTCGACTCGCCGCGGAACCGCTACCTCTTTGCCGGCGTGGTCCGCGGCGTCGGCGACTACGGCAACTGCGTCGGAATCCCCACGCTCGGCGGCGAGGTCGCGTTCGCGCCGGGCTACAGCGGCAACCCGCTGGTCAACGCGATGTGCGTCGGCCTGCTGCGCGAGACCGACCTGATCCGCGCGCGCGCCCACGGCGTGGGCAACGTGCTGCTCTGCGTCGGCTCCGCCACCGGGCGCGACGGCATCCACGGCGCGAGCTTCGCGTCCGAGGAGCTGTCGGAGCAGAGCGAGGCGCGCCGCCCGCAGGTGCAGGTGGGCGATCCGTTCGCCGGGAAGCTGCTGATGGAGGCGAGTCTCGAGCTGGTCTCGTCGGGCCTCATCGTCGCGATCCAAGACATGGGCGCCGCCGGACTCACCAGCTCGTCGGCCGAGATGGCGGCCCGCGGCGGGGTCGGCGTCGAGATCGACACCGGTCTCGTGCCCACGCGCGAGTCCGGCATGACGCCGTACGAGATCCTGCTCTCCGAGTCGCAGGAGCGAATGCTCGTCGTCGCAGCGCCGGACCGGATCGACGAGATCCAGCGGGTCTGCAAGAAGTGGGAGCTCTCAGCGGCAACCATCGGGCACGTCACGGATGATGGCATCTACCGCGTGAGGCACCACGGGCTCGTCGTCGCCGCGATTCCCGGCCGGCCCCTGGTGGACGACTGCCCGGTCTATCACCCGGAGTCGCGCGAGGCGGAGATCGCGAAGCACCGTCGCGACGCAGGCCCGAGCGCCCCGCCCGCCGTCGGTGTCGCGGAGGCGCTCGAGCGGCTGCTCGACACGCCGACGCTCGCGAGCAAGCGCTGGGTCTACGAGCAGTACGACAGCACCGTGCGGGCCGCCACGGTCCTCGGTCCCGGCGGCGACGCCGGCGTGTTCCACGTACCCGGCACCGGCTTCGGCCTGGCGGTCACGGTGGACTGCAACGCGCGGCTCGTGGCACTCGATCCGTACGAAGGCGGAAAGGCCTGCGTCGCCGAGGCGGCGCGGAACGTGGCCTGCACCGGCGCGGTGCCGCTCGGCATCACCGACTGCCTCAACTTCGGCAACCCGGAGAAGCCCGACGTCTTCTTCCAGTTCACGGAAGCGTGCCGCGGGATCGCGGATGCCTGCCGCGCGTTCGACACGCCGGTGACCGGCGGCAACGTCTCCTTCTACAACGAGAGCCCCCGCGGCGCGATCGATCCGACGCCGGTGATCGGCATGGTGGGCCTGCTGCACGACGTGACGGCGCGGGTGCCGAGCCACTTCGCCGCGACCGGCGACCGGATCGTGCTGCTCGGCCGCACCACGGGACAGCTCGGCGGCTCGATGTACTGGAGCGAGATTCGCGAGTTCTTCGGCGGCAGGCCGCCGGCGGTCGACCTCGCGGCCGAGCGCGCCTTGCAGCGGCTGCTGGCGCAGGCGGCGAGCGAGCGCGTGCTGCGGTCCGCGCACGACTGCTCCGACGGCGGGTTGGCAACCGCGCTCGCCGAGGCGGCGATCGGCGGACCCTATGCCGGCGCCGGGCTCGGCGTGAGCATAGACCTCGCGCGCTACGCCGACGGCATCCCGCCCGAGGCGCTGCTCTACGCCGAGGACGGCGCGCGGGCGGTGATCTCCTGCGCGCCGGAATTAGTCGAGCGCGTGCTCGCGCTCGCCGCGGAGCACGGCGTGCCGGCGGCGGCGGTCGGCGAGGTCGGGGCCGCGGCCGGACCGCTCGAGATCCGGCTCGGCGCGCGGGCGTTTCGCTGGAGCGTCGCCGACCTCCGGCGGACGTACTTCGAGGCGATCCCGCGCCGCATGCGCACGCCCGAGGTCGAGCGGGCCGAGACCGAGCACCTCACGGGGAACTGACACGATGTGCGGCATCTTCGGCGTATCGGCGCTGCCTGACGCGGCGCGACTCACCTACCTCGGCCTCTACGCCCTGCAGCACCGCGGGCAGGAGAGCGCCGGCATCATCGCGATCGATCGCGATGGCAACGCACGGATGCACCGCGGCATGGGGCTCGTCTCGGAGAACTTCGACGAGCCCGCGCTCGCCGGCCTGCCCGGTGATGTCGCGGTCGGCCACACCCGCTACTCCACCACCGGCAGCAGCGTGCTGGCCAACGCGCAGCCGTGCTACGCCAACACCCGCTGCGGTCCGCTCACGCTGGCGCACAACGGCAATCTCACCAACGCCGACGAGATCAAGGAGCGCCTGGTCGAGCAGGGCGCGATCTTCCAATCGTCCTCGGATTCCGAGGTGCTGGTCCACCTGATCGCTCGCTCGCACGCGGAGGGCGCGGAGGCGCAGATCCGCGACGCGCTGGAGCAGGTGGACGGCGCGTACAGTCTCGTCATCACCGTGGGCCGCGAGATGTACGCGGCGGTGGACAGCCGCGGCTTCCGCCCGCTCATTCTCGGCCGCCTCGGACATGGTATCGTCGTTTCGTCGGAGACCTGCGCGCTCGACCTCGTCGGCGCCAGCGTGGTCCGCGAGCTCAAGCCGGGAGACTTTGTCCGGATCGTGGACGGCAACGTCCAGGAGCTGCCGCGGCTCCGCCCCCGGCCGGTGCACCGCTGCGTCTTCGAGCTGGTGTACTTCGCCCGGCCGGACAGCACGATCTTCGGCCGGTCGGTGGACGCCGCACGCCGCGAGCTGGGCCGCGCGCTCGCGCGCGAGCACCCCGCCCCCGCCGCCGAAGTCGTCTTCAGCGTTCCCGACAGCTCCAACGCCATGGCGCTCGGGTTCGCCGAGGAGTCCGGTATCAAGCTGGAGCACGGGCTGATCCGCAATCACTATGTGGGTCGCACGTTCATCAATCCGACGCAGGCGCTCCGCGTCGCCAAGGTGCGGATCAAGTTCAATGCGGTGCGCGAGGTGATCGAGGGGAAGTCGGTCGTCGTGGTGGACGACAGTCTGGTGCGTGGCAATACCAGCAAGGGACTGGTCCAGCTCATCCGCGGCGCCGGCGCGCGCGAGGTCCACCTGCGCCTCGGCTCGCCGCCGATCACCGGCCCGTGTCTCTACGGGATCGACACGCCGACCCGCGACGAGCTGATCGCCGCCACGCACTCGCACGAAGAGATCCGTGAGTTCCTCGGCGTCGACACGCTCGGCTACTTGTCGCTCGACGGGATGCTGCGCGCGGCGGGGCCACAGACCAGCTACTGCCACGCCTGCTTTTCCGGCGACTACCCCACCCCGGTGCCTGACGAGCTGGTGCAGCTCGGCCACGCGGCGGCCGCCGCTGCGGTCGGGGCATGAGCGGCCCGTACACCCAGCCGCTCGTCTACTTCTTCGGGCAGGGCCGCGCCGACGGCACCGCCGCCATGAAGGACGTGCTCGGCGGCAAGGGCGCGGGCCTCGCGGAAATGACCAACCTCGGCATTCCGGTCCCGCCCGGCTTCACCATCGCCGCCTATCTCTGCGTCGCCTACCTCGAGAGCGGCCAGCTGCCGCGGCGGCTCCGCGGTGAGGTCGAGCAGAGCTTGAACCGGCTCGAGACGGCGACGGCCAAGCACTTCGGCGACGCGGCCGATCCGCTGCTGGTCTCGGTCCGCTCCGGCGCCGCGGTTTCGATGCCGGGGATGATGGAGACCATCCTCAACCTCGGGCTCAACGACACCACGGTCGAGGGACTCGCGCGGCAGAGCGGCAACCCGCAGTTCGCGTGGGACTCGTACCGCCGATTCGTGCAGATGTACTCGAGCGTGGTGTTCGAGCTGCCCCGGCGCGGCTTCGACGCGTTGCTCGAGGTGGCCAAGCACGCGCACGGCGTCGCCCGCGACATCGACCTGCCGCTCGATGCGATGCGCGGCATCGTGGGTGAGTTCAAGCGGCTCGCCCGCGACGGCGGCCACGCATTTCCCGAGGAGCCGGTCGAGCAGCTGTGGAGCGCGGTCGAGGCGGTGTTCAAGAGCTGGAACACCCGCCGCGCGATCGACTACCGGAAGCTGCACGACATACCCGATTCGATGGGCACCGCGGTCAACGTGGTCGCGATGGTGTTCGGCAACCTCGGCGAAGACTCCGGCACCGGCGTGACCTTCAGCCGGAACCCCGCCACCGGCGAGCGGCGCCTCTTCGGCGAATACCTGCTCAACGCCCAGGGCGAGGACGTCGTCGCCGGCACCCGCACCCCGGAGCCGATCCCCACGCTCAAGGACCGGCTCCCCGCCGCGTACCAGGAGCTGGAGCGCACCGCGCGCACGCTCGAACGTCACTTCCGCGACGTGCAGGACATGGAGTTCACCATCGAGCGCGGCCGGCTCTACATGCTGCAGACCCGCCGCGGCCAGCGCTCGGGCCACGCCGCGGTGCGGATCGCCTGCGACATGGTGGACGAGGGGCTCATCAGCGAGGAGGAGGCGGTCGCGCGGATTCCGCCTAACGATCTCGACCAGCTGCTCCATCCCACCATCGATCCCGCCAGCCGCCTCGATCTGCTCACGACCGGTCTTCCCGCCTCGCCCGGCGCGGCCTGCGGCACCATCGTCTTCGACGCCGATCGCGCGGAGGCCGCCGGCCGCGGCGGGCGCGCCGTCATCCTGGTACGGCGGGAGACCTCGCCCGAGGACTTCCACGGCATGGTCGCGGCCAAGGCGGTGCTCACCGCCCGCGGCGGCATGACCAGCCACGCCGCCGTCGTCGCGCGCGGCATGGGCAAGCCCTGCGTCGTCGGCGCGCAGGAGCTGGTGGTGGACGAGGACGCCGGCCGCGTCCGGGTGAACGGGCGCAGCGTCGCCGAGGGCGAGTGGATCACGGTGGACGGCGCGACCGGCAGGGTCTACGCCGGCCAGGCGGCGCTGGTGGATCCGAAGCTGGGCGACGACTTCACCCGGCTCATGGCTTGGGCCGACCGCGTGCGCCATCTCCGCATCCGGGTCAACGCCGACACGCCGGCCGACGCGCATCGCGGCCGCGACTTCGGCGCCGAAGGCATCGGCCTCTGCCGCACCGAGCACATGTTCTTCGAAGGCGACCGGCTCACCGCCATGCGGGAGATGATCGTCGCGCAGGACGCGCCGGGCCGCCGCCGCGCGCTGGACAAGCTGCTGCCGATGCAGCGTGGCGACTTCGAGGCGATCTTCCGCGCGATGGAGGGCTACCCGGTCACCATCCGGCTGCTCGATCCGCCGCTCCACGAGTTTCTGCCGAAAGGCGCCGCCGAGGTCGCGGCGCTCGCCGCGCAGCTCGACGTCGATCCCGCCGAGCTCCAGCGCACCGTGGACGGGCTGCAGGAGGTGAATCCGATGCTCGGCATGCGCGGCTGCCGGCTGGGCATTCTGTATCCCGAGATCACCGAGATGCAGTCGCGCGCCGTCTTCGAGGCGGCGTGCACCGTTGCCGAGCGGCGCGGACGGGTCATGCCCGAGGTGATGATCCCGCTCACCGCCACGGTGGCCGAGTTCACCCGGCAGGCGCTGGTCGTCCGCCGCGTCGCGGGCGAGGTCATGGCGGAGCGGCAGATCACCGTTGCCTACGTCCTCGGCACCATGATCGAGCTGCCACGTGCCGCGCTGACCGCCGACGAGATCGCCCGCGAAGCGCAGTTCTTTTCCTTCGGGACCAACGACCTCACCCAGACGACCTGGGGTCTCTCGCGCGACGACGCAGGGAAGATCCTCCCGCTGTACCTCGAGCAGCACATCATCGAGGACGACCCGTTCCAGGTGCTCGACCAGCAGGGCGTCGGCAAGCTGATCCAGGTCGCCTGCGAGCTGGGCCGGAAGACCCGGCCCGACCTCAAGCTCGGCATCTGCGGCGAGCACGGCGGCGAACCGGCGTCCATCGCCTTTTGCGACCGGCTGGGCATGAACTACGTGAGCTGTTCACCCTTCCGCGTACCACTGGCGCGGCTGGCGGCGGCGCAGGCCGCCCTCGCCGTGCGCGGCACGATGGACCGCACCCGCTCGACCGTCTGACCGACTCTCCCGCCGAGGTGACGATGACGCAGCCGCTGGTCGGTGTGGTGATGGGCAGCGATTCGGACTGGGAGGTGATGCAGCGCGCGGCCGAGCAGCTGGCCGCGTTCGACGTGCCGCACGAGTTGCGCGTCGTGTCCGCGCATCGCACGCCGGACCTGCTGTTCGAGTACGCCGCGGGCGCGCGCGCGCGCGGACTCCGCTGCATCATCGCGGGTGCCGGCGGCGCGGCGCACCTTCCGGGCATGCTCGCCGCCAAGACGTCGCTTCCCGTCCTCGGCGTGCCGGTGCCGGGCAAGCACCTCCAGGGTCTCGACTCGTTGCTGTCCATCGTGCAGATGCCCGCAGGCGTTCCGGTCGCCACGTTTGCCGTCGGCGCCGCGGGAGCGGGCAACGCCGGCCTCTTCGCCGTCGCGCTCCTCGCCGCCACCGACACGCGTCTTGCCGAGCGGCTCGATGGGTTTCGCCGCAGCCAGACCGATCGCGTGCTCGCCCAGAAGCTGCCGGAGTCCCGTTGATTCTGCCGGGCGCCACGCTCGGCGTCCTCGGCGGCGGGCAGCTCGGGCGGATGTTCACCATCCGCGCGCGCACGCTCGGCTACGGCGTCGTCGTGCTCGACCCGGATGCCGGGAGTCCGGCCGGCGCCATGGCCGACCGGCACCTCTGTGCGGCGTACGATGATCGGGCCGCCCTCGAGGAGCTCGCGCGGAGCTGCGCCGCGGTCACCACCGAGTTCGAGAACGTTCCCGCCGGCGTGCTGGAGCAGCTCGCCGGGCACGTGCCGGTGAGTCCGCCGCCGCACGCGGTGGCCATCGCGCAGGACCGGATCCTGGAGAAGCGCTTCCTCGCCGAGCACGGCTTCCCCACGGCGGCGTGGCGGCCGGTTCTGAGCGCCGCCGACCTGGCCGACGCCGCGACGCTCGGCGCTCCCGCAATCCTCAAGACCAGCCGGTTCGGGTACGATGGCAAGGGTCAGATCAGCGTGGAGCGCGTGGAGGAGCTGGCGACGGCACAGCAGCGGCTGCGCGGCGTCGCCTGCGTGTTCGAGCGGCGTCTCGCCCTCGAGTGTGAGCTGTCGGTGGTGCTGGCGCGCGGGCGCGACGGCGCCCTCGTCGCGTTCCCGCCGGCGGAGAACGTTCATCGTGGCGGAATCCTGGAGACGTCCACCATTCCCGCGCGGGTGCCCGCGCAGTTGGCGCAGAGCGCAGCGGAGCTTGCCGCCGCCGTGGCCACCGCCCTGGATTACGTCGGCGTGCTCGGCGTGGAATTGTTCGTCGCGGACGGCGGGCGGCTTTACGTCAACGAGCTGGCACCGCGACCGCACAATAGCGGGCACTTCACCCTGGATGCGACCGCCACCGATCAGTTCGAGCAACAGGTGCGCGCGCTCTGCGGACTGCCGCTCGGCAGCCCCGTCCTGCTTTCCCCGGCCACGATGATCAACCTGCTGGGTGACGCGTGGGTCGGAGGCGAGCCGCGCTGGGAGGAAGCCTTTGCGCGGCCGGGAGTGAAGCTGCACCTCTACGGCAAGCGCGAGCCGCGGCCGGGCCGGAAGATGGGCCATCTTACCTGCCTCGCCGCGACGGCCGACGCCTCGTTCCACCTGGCGCACGAGACGCTGCAGGCGCTCGAGCGGCGGTAGCGCGTCCGGCCGGCGACCTAGAGCGCCGCCACCCCGGCGATCAGCCGCTCCACCTCATCGGCCGTCGTGTAGCAGGCGCAGCCCGCGCGCACCAATCCATCCCGCGCATGCCCGAGTCGCTCCACAACCGTCGTCGCGTAGAAATCCCCGTTCGACACGAAGACTCCCCGCTCCGCCAGCCGCTCGGCCACGACGCGTGAGGGTACGTCACGTACGGTAAACGAGAGCGTCGGTGTGCGCGGCCGCCCCGGTTGCGGTCCGTAGAGCCGCACCTTCTCCAGTCGCGCGAGCCCGTCCCACATTTGTCGCAGCAACGTCTCTCCGCGCGCGTGGAGGGCCGCGTACGTGCGCGCAAGGCGGTCGCGCCGGCTACCGCCCGGCCCGGCCAGTGCGGCCAGGAAGTCCACCGCGGCTCCGGCGCCGGTGATCCCCTCGTGGTTCAGCGTTCCGCTCTCCAGCCGCTCAGGCGGCGTGTCGGGGGCTGGCTCGAGCTTTGGCGCGTCAATGGTGCGGAGCCGGTCCCGCCGCCCGTAGAGGACGCCGAGATGCGGGCCGTAGAACTTGTATGGCGAGCAGGCCAGGAAGTCGCAACCCAGTGCGCGGACGTCCACCAGCTCGTGCGGCGCGAAGTGGACGGCGTCGACGAACGTCAGCGCACCGGCCTCGCGGGCCAGCTCGCGCGCGTGGGCCACATCGGAGATCGTGCCGAGTGCGTTCGACGCAGCGCCGATCGCCAGGAGGCGGGTGCGCGGTCCCAGGCTCCGCTCGAGCGCCGGCCAGTTCAGTTCACCCGTGGCCGGGTTCATCGGAATCGTGCGTACCACCGCGCCGCGCTCCCGCGCCGCCCTGCGCCACGGGGCCACGTTCGCGTGGTGGTCCAGCTCGGTGACGATCACCTCGTCACCCGGGCCCCAGCCGCTCGCGACGGCCCGAGCCAGGTGGAACGTGAGCGTCGTCATGTTGGCGCCAAAGACGATCTCGTCCGGTGCGGCGTTGAGGAGGTCTGCCATTGCCGAGCGGGCGGCCGCGATCGCCGCGTCGGTCTCCGCGCTCGTGGCGTAGACCCAGTGGGTGTTCGCGTTGTGGTGCAGGAGATAATCTCGGACTGTGTCGGCCACCCCCCCGGGCACCTGGGTACCGCCAGGCCCGTCGAAGTAGGCCACCGGCTGGCCGCCTTCGCGCCGCTCCAGCGCCGGGAACGCCCGGCGGATCTCGCCTACGGAAAGAACGTCTCGCTCGGGAGGTGCTGCGGCCGGGACCACGCTCGACATTGGCATTCCGGGGAGGGGGCGAAGGCAGAATACCACGAACCCCGCGGCGCGGCGAGTCCGCGCCCGGGGACTTCCCTCGGTATAACCTGAGAAGTCAGATGATGTATGTCGCCGGGACTGGTTGGCGCTTTGGCACTTAGCTGCGAGTTGAGTCTCGGTGTAAGCGCCCATTCTCAACCGCTCGGCAGTCCGCCGGCGGCTGAGAATGGCTGAATGGAGCTGGATTTTTCGGGGGACGGTTCGGTCAGGTCACGCGGGCGATGGCGGCCCGGCTGAAGAGCGGGGCCAACGCCCGCACGACGCGCTCGTTGCCCTCCCTGAGCAGCGCCGCAAGAATGTGCTTGCAGATCCGCTCGCGCCACAGGTGGTCGCCGCAGTCGCAGCGGGGGTGGCTCGTGGTGTACAGGTCCACCCAATGCTCGTGCTCGCCACCGCTCACTCGGTACTGCCCCGCCCCCACCCGCTCGCCGTCGAGCGTCAGACTGCGCTGGAGGCGGTCAAGGTCCACGCCGCCGGCGGCGGCGAAGTCAATCGCCGGAATCATTACCGCTACCTCGGAATTCAAAGTGAAGTTGCCTCATGACACATCACAAATATAGTCTGTGCTTCGGCGTATTGCCGGTCTGATCCGCGACCGCCGACCCCAACGCAGAACGGCCCCGCCTGCGTCAGGCGGGGCCGTTCCGAGTGGAGGCGCAGGGAATTGAACCCTGGTCCGAATCAGCGTCCGAAACAGCGTCTACGTGCGTAGGCCTGGCTTCTTGCCGTCGCTCCCGGGCCGCTGCCAAGCCGACCTTCCCGTGAGCTAGCCCCTGAATCTCACCCTCGTCGGCGGGGCATCCGCCGAGGGCCAGCCCGGATTTTCGATTCGGTCATGGCGCGCCGGACGCGCTCCGATGTCCGAAGGTGCGTAGAGCGAGCTTAGCTCAGCTTACGCAGCCATTGCCAGTTCAGTGTTGGCAGATAAAGCGTTCCAAGCGGTTTTACCAGGGACCTGGACCTGGGCACGCTGCCATTCCATCTACTAACCCGTCGAAGCCGTTCGCCCCCGTTTTGGAGTTGGTGAAATATAGCCATACTTTACCCTTCCGTGAACCGCCGCACATTCGTCGCTGCACTCGGCGCCCTGCCCCTCATGGCGCCGCCCGTCGCCGCCGCCGAGCGGCTCGGCCCGCTCGGCCTCCAGCTCTACACCGTGCGCGCCGCCATGGCCGCCGACCTTGAGGCGACGCTGGCACGGGTCGCCGCGATCGGATACCAGGAGGTCGAGTTCGCCGGCTTCTTCGGTCGCACGCCCGCGGCGCTCCGGCGCGCCCTTGCGGTCGAGGGACTGCGCGCGCCGTCGGCCCACGTGCCGTTCGAGCAGCTCGAGGACGACTGGGAGCGCACGGTCGCCGACGGCCGCGAGCGCGGCCTCGAGTGGATCGTTGCCGCGTGGGTACCGGAAGCGCAGCGCGGCGGCCCTGACGCGTGGCGCCGCATCGCCGACCGGCTCAACGCCGCAGGTCGCACCGCGCGCGCGGCGGGACTTCGGCTTGCGTATCACAATCACAGCTATGAGTTCATCCCCGCGGGCGACGCACTGCCGTATGACATACTGCTCGAGCACACGGATCCGTCCGTCGTGGAGCTCGAGATGGACGTCTTCTGGCTCCGCCGCGGCGGCGGTGATCCGCTGGCGTACTTCGGCCGCTGGCCCGGCCGCTTTCCGTTGGTGCACCTGAAGGACATGGATGGCGGCGCCGAGCGCCGGATGGTGGACGTTGGCCGCGGCGTGATTCCGTGGGGCCCGCTGCTGCACCAGCGGCGGCTCGCCGGCATCCGGCACGTATTCGTCGAGCACGACGAGGCGGCCGATCCGTTCGCGTCGGCGCGCACCAGCTACGCATATCTCCGCCGGTTGCGTTTCTGACTTCGCAGGACCACTCGCCAGCTCACGGGAGGCTCGATTGCGGTCCGTTGTTCCGGTCGTCCTCGTTCCGCTCGTCGATCATCAGCCGGTTCGCTTCCGGAACATCTGGATCCGCCCGATTCCGGAGCGCGCGCCGTGACGGCCCCGCGCGAGGACGCGTTCGACGTCTGCATCGTGGGCTCCGGCGCGGGCGGCGGCATGGCCGCCTACCAGCTCACCCGCGCCGGCGCGCGGGTCGTGCTGCTGGAGGCCGGCGTGCCGTGGGACAACACGACGGACTCGGCGATGATGAAGTGGCCGTACGAATCGCCCCGGCGCGGCATGAGCACGCCCGAGCGGCCGTTCGGGGAGTTCGACGGCTGCATCGGCGGCTGGGAGATCGATGGCGAGCCGTACACCGTCGCGGCCGGCGAGCAGTTCGGCTGGTGGCGCGCGCGCATGGTGGGCGGCCGCACCAATCACTGGGGCCGCATCTCGCTCCGCTTCGGGCCGGACGACTTTCGCCGCCGCACGCTCGACGGCCTGGGCGACGACTGGCCGGTGAGCTACGACGACGTGGCGCCGTACTACGATGCAGTCGAGCGGCTGATCGGCGTTTTCGGCAGCGCGGAAGGCATCCACAACCAGCCGGACGGCATTTTCCTGCCGCCGCCACGGCCGCGCTGCTGGGAGCTGCTGATCCAGCGGGCGTCGCACCAGCTCGGGATTCCCTGCGTCGCCTCGCGGCTCTCGATCCTCACCCGCCCGCTGGGCGACCGCCCCGCCTGTCACTACTGCGGCCAGTGCTCCCGCGGCTGCCGCACCAACTCGAATTTCTCCTCGACCAACGTGCTGGTGGCGCCGGCCGTCGCGACCGGGCGGCTCACGCTTCGTACCGGGTCCATGGCGCGCGAGGTGACGGTGGACGCCCGCGGCCGCGCCACCGGCGTCACCTACATCGACAAGGCCACGGGCGCTGAGCGGCATGTCGGCGCCCGAGTCGTGGTGCTCGCCGCGAGCGCCTGCGAATCGGCGCGGCTGCTGCTCAACTCCACGTCGCCGCAGTTTCCGCACGGGCTCGCCAACGGCGCCGGCGTCGTCGGCCGCTATCTCACCGACACGACCGGCACCGACGTCGCGGCCTTCATCCCGCGTCTGATGGATCACGTGCCGCACAACGAGGACGGCGTCGGCGGCGCGCACCTCTATATGCCCTGGTGGCTCGACAACCGGCGGCTCGGCTTCCCGCGCGGCTACCACATCGAGATCTGGGGCGGCCTCGATCAGCCGAGTTACGGCTTTCTCGGCGGCGTCGAACAGTTCCCCGCCGGCGGGGGCTGGGGGCGGCAGCTCAAGGCCGATTACCGCCGCTACTACGGCTCCGTCGTCGGTTTCTCCGGCCGGGGCGAAATGGTGCCTAACGCCGACTGCTACTGTGAGCTCGACCCGGCGGTGAAGGATCGCTGGGGCATTCCGGTGCTCCGCTTCCACTGGCAATGGGCCGACAGCGAGCGGGCCCAGGTCAAGCACATGCAGGAGACCTTCCGCGCGATCATCGCCGAGATGGGCGGGACGCCGACCTCGGCGATGCCGGGCGCCGACCAGGGCTACGGCATCGCCGACGGCGGTCGCATCATCCACGAGCTCGGCACCACGCGCATGGGCCGCGACCCGGCGACCTCGGTCGTGAACGAGCACTGCCGCGCGCACGAGGTGCCGAACCTGTTCATCGCCGACGGCGGGCCGTTCGTCTCCCAGGCGGACAAGAATCCGACCTGGACCATCCTGGCGCTCAGCATGCGGACCAGCGACTACATCGTCGCGCAACGCAAGGCGGGCGCGCTGTGACCGACCTCTCCCGGCGCGACTTCGCCCGCCTTCTCGCGGCGGCGCCGCTCGTGGCGCTCGGCGTCTCGCCGGCGACCATCGAGCGGGCGCTCGACCGCGACGCGGCGCGCGGTGGCTACCAGCCGCGCTTCTTCACCGCGGACGAGTGGCCCGCCGTCCGGCTGCTCGCCGACCTGGTGCTCCCGCGCGATGAGCGCTCCGGCAGCGCGACTGACGCGGGCAGCCACGAGTTCATGGATTTCGTTCTCGACGCCGAGCCGTCGCTCCGCGGTCCGATCCGGAACGGCCTCGCCTGGCTCGATGCACAGGCGCGTGGCCGCTACGGCGCCGGCTTCACCGGCATCACCGACGCGGAGCGTGCGGCGTTGCTTGACGACATCGCCTGGCCGACACGGGTGCGCCCCGAGATGGGGCCCGGCGCGACCTTCTTCAGCGCGTTCCGCGATCTCGTCGCCTCCGGCTTCTGGTCCAGCCGCATCGGCGTCCAGGATCTCCAGTATCTCGGCAACACCGGCCTGCCCGCGTGGACCGGGTGTCCGCCGGCCGCGCTCGCCAAGCTCGGCGTGTCGTACGAGGGCAACTGAGCCGCTGCGCCGGCCATTCACGCACAGTCAGGGGAGACGATGACGGCACGTCGGCTGGGGATCGGAATCGTCGGCAGCGGCTTCAACGCGCGCTTCCACCTGCAGGCGCTTACCGCCGTGCGCGACGCCGATGTGCTCGGCGTCTGGAGTCCCACGCGCCGGAACGCCGAGACCACGACGGCGCTGGCGCGCTCGCTCGGCGTCGGCGAGGCGCGGCCCTACCGCTCGATCACCGCGATGGTGGCGGATCCGGCGATCGACGCGATCTGGCTCTGCGGACCGAACCACGCGCGGATCGAGAACGTGGAGGAGATCTCCGAGACGGTCGTCGGCGGCAGGGGCGAACTGGTCGGCCTCGCGTGCGAGAAGCCGCTCGCCCGCACCGTGGGCGAGGCGAAGCATGTCGCGCGGCTGGCGCGGCGCGCGGGCATCGCCACCGGCTACCTCGAGAATCAGCTCTTTGCGCCGGCCATCCAGCGCGGCCGCGAGCTGATCTGGTCGCGCGGCGCGCGGAGCAGCGGCCGACCGTACCTCGCGCGCGCGGCGGAAGAGCACGGCGGACCCCACATGCCGTGGTTCTGGCAGGGCCGGCTCCAGGGCGGCGGCGTGCTGAACGACATGATGTGCCATTCGGTCGAGGTCGTGCGCTTCCTGCTTACCGAGCCGGGCCGCCCGCGCGCGTCGCTTCGTCCGGTCCGGGTGAGCGGCCGGATCGCCAGCCTCAAGTGGAGCCGGCCGGCGTACGCGAAGCGCCTGCGCCGCGCGATGGGCCGCGCCGTCGACTACGCGCGGAGCCCGGCGGAGGACTTCGCCGGCGTGACCATCGAGTACCAGGCCGAGACCGGCGAGCGCCTCGTCGCGGAGGCGAGCACGTCGTGGAGCTTCGTCGGCGCGGGGCTCAGGCTGTCGGCCGAACTGCTGGGTCCCGAGTACTCGATGGCGTGGAACACGCTGGACACGAGTCTCCGCTGCTTCTTCTCGCGCGAAGTTCGCGGCGCGGCGGGCGAGGATCTGGTCGAGAAGCAGAACGCGGAGACGGGCCTCATGCCGGTGGTGCCGGACGAGGCGGCGGCCTACGGCTACGAGGCGGAGGACCGCCATTTCGTGCGGGCCTTCCTGACGGGCGAGACGCCGCTCCTCACCTTCGCCGACGGCATAGAGGTGATGGAGATCCTGATGACCGCGTACATGAGCGCCGAGCAGGGCCGCACGCTGTCGTTCCGTCCCCGTGGCCTCGACCGCTTCGTGCCGGCGGTGGCGCGGGGAGCGTGGAAGCCGGGCCGCTAGCGGCGCGTCAGGCGGCGGCTCGCAGCGCCACGGGCTCCGCCGTGGGCGTCGGGGCGGAGCTGGGCCGGAACAGCAGCGCGAACAGCAGCAGCACGACGACGGCGCCCACGGCCGGCACGATCCAGATCTCCCGCCAGTCGTGCGTGGCGGCGCCGGCGCCCGCGATCCGGTAGGCGTCCACTACCCTGCCCGACGCCCACGAGCCGACGAACTGCCCCACGCCGATCGTGACGAAGGCGAGGAAGCCCTGCGCCGCGGCGCGGATCCGCACATCGGCGCGCTGGTCCACGTAGATCTGCCCGGTCACGAAGAAGAAGTCGTAGCAGACGCCGTGCAGCAGGATGCCCGCGTACAGGAGCGACATACCGGCGCCGGCATCGCCCCGGCTGAACGCGAGATAGCGGAGCACCCACGCCGCCATGCCGACCAGCAGCATCCGCTTCACGCCGAGCCGCACCAGGAACCACGGCATCAGCAACATGAAGCCGAGCTCGGACACCTGGCCGAGCGTCATCTTGCTCGCCGCCTGTACCACGCCGATCTCGTTCAGGAACAGATTGGTGAAGGCGTAGTAGAACTGGAGCGGGATGCAGATCAGGAGCGAGCCGATGATGAATACCGCGAACGACCGGTCGCGCAGCAGCGCGAGCGCGTCGAGGCCGAGCACGTCGCGCGCGGCGATCCGGCCGGTGGCTTTGGGCGGCGTATGCGGCAGCGCCAGCGAGAAGATGCCCAGCGCAAGCGAGGCGCCGGCCGCCAGCCGGAGCGGCAGCGCCGTCGCCTCCACGCCGAGCTTTCCGATGATGATCCCCGCCACGATCCAGCCGATCGTGCCGAGCACGCGGACGCGGGGAAACTGCGCGGCGGAGTCGGAGAGGTGATGGAACGAGAGCGAATTGGTGAGCGCGAGCGTCGGCATGTAGCACAGCGCGTAGGCGAGCAGCAGTCCGTACACCGGGCCGAACGCCGTCGCCCGTGAGGCGAGCAGCATCAGCACCGCGCCGCCGAGGTGCAGGAGCGCGAGAATACGCTCCGTCGCAAAGAAGCGATCGGCGACGAGCCCGACGAAGAACGGCGACACCATGGCCGCGAGTGCGGTGGTGCCGTACACCAGCCCGATCTGCGCCCCGTCGAAGCGCAGCGCGGTCGCCAGATACGTCCCCAGCGTCACGTACCACGCGCCCCAGATGAAGTACTCGAGGAACATCATGGCGGAGAGGCGGACGCGGACGCTCATGGCAGCACCCGGATCCTGATGTCGCGGAAGGCGACCTCGTCGCCGTGGTCCTGGAGGCTGATGTAGCCGTCGGCGTTCCGGCCGTAGCCCGGCATCGCGGCGAACTTGCTCGCCTTGACCCGACGCTCCCAGTCGGGACTGCCGAGCTCGTAGCTGACCACCATGTGTCCGTTGAGCCAGTGCTCGACGTGCGAGCCGCGCACGACGATCCGCGCGTGATTCCATTCACCAGCGGCGTGCGCGGCGCTCCGCGGCGCCGGATACACGGCAAAGCACGAGCCGGCGGCGGTGAGCTCCGACTTTCCGTCCGGATGCCGGGCGTTGTCGAGCACCTGCATCTCAGGGCCGGTCTCCCAGGGGTATTCCCGGTCTTCACTCACGCGGTACATCACGCCGCCGTTGCCGCCCTTTGCGATCTTCCAGTCGAGCCGCAGGTCGAAGTCCTTGTAGCGGTCGCGGGTGACGATGTCTCCCGCCTCCGCGACGCGGGTGAGCGCGCCGTCCACCACCTGCCAGCCGGCCGGCATCGAATCCCGGCGATAGCCGCGCCAGCCCGCGCTGGTGTGTCCGTTGAAGAGCAGCACCCAGCCGGCATCACGCTCGGCGGGGCCGAGCACGTTGTGCAGCTGCTGCGCGCCAGCGGGCGCCGGGAGGATGAGAGCGATGGCCGCGACGACGGCGGCGAGGGACGCGCGCAGCATGGCACCTCGGCAGTGAGAGCTGAACCCGCGTGCTACGATTGGAGCCGCGCCGCCGCCTCCACCCGATTCCGACCGGTACTCTTGGCCACATACAGCGCCGCGTCGGCCTGCGCCGGCAGATTGTCGCGGTGGCGACTGGTTTCGGGGCAGCTCGCCACTCCGAACGACGCGCTGAGCGGCCATCGCCGTCCCTGCCAGTCCCACGAGGTCGTGCCCAGCTTGATCCTGATGCGCTCCGCGACCTGACGGGCGACATCGAGCGACGTGTTCGGGAGCCAGACCGCGAACTCCTCGCCGCCGGTGCGGGCGGCGGTGTCCGTCCCGCGCACCTGCTCGCGCAACAGCCGCGCGAAGTGCGCCAGCGCGGCATCGCCGGCGGCGTGACCCAGCGTGTCGTTCAGAACCTTGAAGTTGTCGACATCGCAGGCGATCAGCGCGGCGTCCTGAACGTCGAAGCGGCGCGTGGCGATCTCCAGCCCGCGGCGGTTGGGCAGCGACGTGAGCGGGTCGGTGAGAGCGTTGGCCTGCCGCGCATCGGCCTCCTGCGCCTCGCTCATGCGCGGCGCCGCGTTCGCGACTGCCTCCAGCACCTCCGCGAGCTGGGGCCCGACGAGCTCGACGCCTTCCCGCGGCCAGATCGCCACCGCGCCCACGATCCTTCTTCCAGCCTCGAGCGGAAGGACCAGGGCGCGGGTCGCGCGGCGCCGCCGATCGGCAACCACGCCGCCGAGCGGATCGGCCACCGCGCTCGTCTGCGCCACGTGACCTCCGGCCACACGCGCCAGGTCGCTCTCAGGCGCGGCGTAGGTGCCGCGAAGCCGCTGGTCCGCTCCGGCCGAAACCCCGACGATGCGCGTGCCCCCCGGCTCCTCGGCGCCGACCACGACATCGGCGCCGGTGGCGCGCTCCAGCTGGTACGCCAGCCGCAGGGCCACGCTCTCCAGCGATTCGAGCGCGCCCCCCTGCCCGCTGGCCTGGGCGAGCGCCACGATCTGCGGCCGCCGCCGTACTCCCTCGAAGAGATGCTGCAGGTCAGCCTCCACGGCTGCGAGCGCCGCGGGGTCCGCACCGTCCGGCAGGAGCAGCGCGACACCGACGTCGTTCGCGCCGCGGTACACCAGCGTGCCGCCGTCCACCCGCTCGGCGCCGGACTGCGCCTGGTCCCGCGCGTGCTCCACTCGCCGATTGATCGCCGCGATCTGCGCCACCTCGAGCCGCTCGACGTCCACGACGCGCTCCGCGACGGGCCCGCCGTCGTCCGGATCGCGCTCCGCGATCCACACGCCGAGCGCCCCGTGGGCGCGCATCAGCCAGCGGAGCGCGGGATCGGGCAGCAGGTGCGCGCCGGCGGCGCCGCCCGTAGCGGTCGCTGCGCCGGCACCGCGCGGGCGCACGACGATCCATGCGGCCGCGCCGCCGACGACGAGGCCGAGAACGAAGCCGATCACCGGCTCAGGATCCGACTCGCTGCCACCGCGGCGCCGAATCCGTTGTCGATGTTCACCACCGTCACCCCCGACGCGCAGGAGTTGAGCATCGTGAGCAATGCCGCCAGTCCGCCGAACGACGCGCCGTAGCCGACGCTGGTCGGCACCGCGATCACCGGCGCCCGCACCAGGCCGCCGACGACACTCGGCAGCGCGCCGTCCATGCCGGCAATGACGATGATCACCTTCGCGCGGTCGAGCTGGTCACCCGCCGCGAGGATCCGGTGCAAGCCGGCGACGCCGACGTCGGTCAGTCGCTCGACGACGTGGCCGAACGCCTCGGCGACGATCGCCGCCTCTTCGGCGACGGGCAGGTCGCTGGTGCCTGCGGAGATCACCAGCACGGCGTCGCCGGACGGGCCTGGTGCGTCGGACGCCGCGAGGTGCGCGACGCGGGCGACCGGGTGCCAGCGAAGTGCCGGGAAGCGCGCGCGCAGCGCATCGGCCTGCGCGTCGCTGGCGCGGGTGCCGAGAAAGCCGCCGGTCGCGGCCGCGAGCCGCTCGCAGATGGCGACGGTGTGCTCGATGCTCTTGCCGGCGCAGTACACCACCTCCGGCCGTCCCTGCCGGAGCGCGCGGTGGTGATCGATGGTCGCGAAGTCCAGCCGTTCGAAGGGAAGGTGCCGCAAGCGCTCGAGGGCGGCCTCAGGCGTGAGCCGGCCGTCGGCGACCTCGGCGAGAAGGCCTGCCAGCTGCTCCGAGGTCACGCCACCTGGGCGAGCGGTGCGAGGTAGTTCATGAAGATCGCCTCGGCTTCGGCGATGGTCTCGACCTGGAAGAGCCGCTGCCGCAGATCGCTGGCGCCGTGCAGCCCCCTCGTGTACCAGCCGAGGTGCTTGCGGAACTCGATCACGGTCCGGCGGCTGTCACCCTGGAGCCGGATGGCGAGCCGCGCGTGTGCCAGTGCCACCCGGAAGCGCTCGGTCGCGTCGGCTGCGGGCGGACGGTCGTCACCCGCGAGCAGCGCCTGCGCGTCGCGGAAGAGCCACGGGTTGCCGAACGCGCCGCGTCCGACCATGGCGCCGGCACAGCCGGTGTGCGCCCGCATGCGGACCACGTCATCCGCCGATGCGATGTCGCCGTTGCCGATGACCGGGATCTCGAGCGCCTCGACCACCCGCGCGATCTCGTCCCAGTTGGCGTTCCCGGAAAACATCTGCGTGCGGGTGCGCGCGTGCAACGTGAACGCGCGGGCGCCCGCGTCCTGCATCCGCAGCGCGATGCTCACCGGATCGCGGCTCTCGTCGTTCCAGCCGCTCCGGGTCTTCACCGTTACCGGCAGGTCCGTGGCGCCGATGACGGCCTTGATGATCCGCTCGACCAGGTCCATGTCGCGCAGGCAGCCGGAACCGCCGTTTCGCAGGACGACCTTCTTCACCGGACAGCCGAAGTTGATGTCGATGAACTCCGGCCGATAGTGCTCGGTGATGAGACCCGCGGCCTCCGCCATCGCGTTCGCATCCGAGCCGTAGATCTGGATGCCGATCGGCCGCTCGCACTCCTCGAACTCCGCACCCTCGAGCGTGGTGCGGATGCGTCGGCGGATCGCCTCCGACGACAGGAACTCGGAGATGACGACGTCCGCGCCCATTCCGCGGCAGATCTGGCGGAACGGCGCCTCCGAGACTCCGGCCATCGGAGCCAGGATCAGCGGGAAGGGGTGCGCGTGCGGATAGGGCAACTGCATGAGCACAAAATACTTGCGCCTGCGTTCCTCGACAACTACGTTCTCCCGCCGCATGCGCCTCAGCGACTTCCTCAGCCCCGAGTGCGTCTCGCTCGCGCTCGCCGGCTCGACCAGAGAGGAGATTCTGGCCGAGCTGGTCCGTCTGCTGCGCATTCCCGAGAGCGACTCGGCGGCCCTTATTCAGGTGCTCCAGCGTCGCGAGCAGCTCGGCTCGACCGGTGTGGGGCGCGGCATCGCGATTCCGCACTGCCGCACGCCGATCGCCTCGCGGCTGCGGCTGGCGTTCGGCCAGCATCCAACCGGCGTCGCGTACAATGCGATTGACGGGCAGCCGGTGTTCAGCTTCTTCCTGATCGTCGCGCCGCCGATCGAGATCTCGAACGTCTACCTGCCGGTGCTCGGCCGCATCGCGCAGCTCGCCAAGGAGCCCGATGTGCCGGAGCGGCTCCGCACCCTCACGTCAGCGGACGCGCTGCTCGGTCTGCTCGCGGAGAAGGGCGTGTAGCTCCGCTCTTGCCGGCACGTCTCCCGCGACGGAGGTTGGGAGAGATGCCGCGCTGCCTGCTGTTCCCGCTCATTCTCGTCCTGGTCCCGTCGCTCGCGGCGCAGACTGCGCCGGCCGATCGCGCGTACGCGCGGGCGCAATCGTTGGAGCAGGTCGCCCGGCGCCGCGCCGCCGATCCGCTGGAGCTCGGCACTCGCGTGGGCCTGGGACCGATGGCGGGCGCGGCGGCCGGCTACGCCGAGGCGCTGGCGCTCGATCCTGCGCGCACCGACGCAGCCCTCGGGCTCATCCGCACGGCGGAAGCCCTGCGCGACACGAGCCGCCTGCGCAAGGCGCTGGAGGCGGTACGACGCGCCGGACGGGGCCGCCCCGGCGACGACGCCGCGCTGCTCCTGGCCCGCGGCCGGATGGAGCGCGCGCTGAGTCATCCGGATTCGGCGCGGGCCCTCTTCGTTCGGTATCGAGCGACGGACGCGGATACCGGGCTCGCTGCGGTCGAGCTCGCCCGAACGGTGCTCGGCGCCGACACCGGCGTCGCGAGCACCGCCGCGGCGGAATCGCTCTACTACGCGGCCGCCGCGCTCGACGACAGCGCCGCGGTCGCCGGCCTCCGCGCCGACCTGGCGCCGCTGGTGGACAGCATGGAGCTCGGCCGCTTCGACGCGGTGCGCGGCGCCGCGCGCGCGGCGTGGCTACGGCGGTTCTGGACCGATCGTGACCGCGTGGATCTCCGTATCCCGGGTGAGCGGCTGCGGGAGCACTACCGCCGCCTGACGATCGCCCGCCGCGACTTCGCCCTCAGCATCAATCGCCGCTACTACGCGTGGCGCGACGCGTACCGCTCCGGCAGCACCGAGTTCGACGACCGCGGCATCGTCTTCCTCCGTCACGGCGAGCCCACCGACCGCCTCCGGCCGTTCATTCTGCACGCCATGCCCAACGAGACCTGGCGCTACGCGCGGCCGGACGGCGACCTCGTGCTTCACTTCAGCGCCGGGGGCGGCGGCGGCGATGGCGGCGACCTCTACGACTACCGGCTGGTGAGCAGCGTCCTCGATCTCCGCGGTGACGGCATGTCCCCGGAGGACGCGGTGCTCTCGCGGGCGCCGATCGGGGACATCTACAGCGACCTGGCCGGGCGCGGGCCGTACGCGCAGACGCGACTGGCCGAGGAGGAGCGGGCGCGCGGCGGCGCGAGCATCGCGGTCGCGACGACCACCGACAGCCATCTGCTCCGATTCCCCCACCACCTCGAGGTCGCGGCCGACCTGCTGGCCGTGAGCGGCGGCGGGCCCTCCGCACAACTCGCGTTCGCCATCCGCGACAGCACGCTCGCGCGCCCTTCGCCCGACGCCGCGCGTCGCGTGCGGGTACGGCTCGCGGCGACGGACCGGGACGAGCGCCCGGTGACGACGCTGGACACGCTGGTGACGTATCGCGACACCGCCGGCGGGAGCGACGGATGGCTGGTCGGCCACGTGGCGGTGGCACTGCCGGCGGGCGGATGGCGCTGGCGCGCGGCGATCTCGATCGACGACAGCACCGGCGCGCTGCTCCGGACCGGTGCGGTGCGCGTGCCCTCGAGCGGATGGGACCTGGGCGACATCGCGATCGGCGGCCCCGGCATCGCCGCCCGCTGGGAGGCGGCGCCAGGCGACACCGTCTTCCTCACGCCGTTCGCGGCGTTCCGCCGGGTGCAGGCGCTCGAGCTCTACTACGAGCTGCACGGCGCGGTGCCCGGCCACCGCTATCGCCACGAAATCACGCTGTCGCGCCGTCGCGCCGACCAGCGCCAGGACCGCCATCCCGCGATGAGTCTCGCCTTCGACGAAGCGGCCCCGGCGGCGCTCGCGCGCATCCACCGGGGCCTCGACCTCACTCGCCTGAAGGCGGGTGACTACGTGCTGCGCGTCCGCGTCAGCGACGACTCGGGCCGCACGGTCGAGCGGCGGCGGCCGTTCGAGATCGTGGACCGCTGACACCCGCGGCGAGTCACTCCCATTCGATGGTCGCCGGCGGCTTGGAGCTGACGTCGTACACCACCCGGTTCACGCCGTCCACCTCGTTGGCGATCCGATTGGAGATCCGAGCGAGCACCTCGGGCGGGAACGGATACCAGTCGGCCGTCATCCCGTCGCGGCTGGTCACCGCGCGCAGGGCGATCACCTGGTCGTAGCTCCGCTCGTCGCCCTGCACGCCGACCGAGCGGATCGGCAGCAGCACCGCGAACGCCTGCCAGATCTCGTCGTACAGCCCCGCCGCGCGGATCTCCTCGATGTAGATGTGATCGGCCCGGCGGAGGATCTCGAGAGTCGGTCGCGTGACGTCGCCCAGAATGCGGATCGCGAGGCCGGGACCCGGAAACGGGTGCCGCCCGACCATCTCCTCCGGCAGCCCCAGCTCGCGGCCCACCTGCCGCACCTCGTCCTTGAACAGCTCGCGCAGCGGCTCGATCAGCTTGAACGGCAGCTTCTCCGGCAGTCCGCCGACGTTGTGATGGGTCTTGATCGTCACTGACGGCCCGCCGGTGGGCGACACCGACTCGATCACGTCGGGATAGAGCGTGCCCTGCACCAGCCAGCGCACGTCGCCGCCGACGCTCCGCGCCTCGCGCTCGAACACCTCGATGAAGGTGTGGCCGATGCGCCGTCGCTTGAGCTCGGGATCGGTGACGCCGGCGAGTTGCCGGAGAAACGCATCGCTCGCGTCCACCACCCGCAGGTCGATGCCGAGGTGCCGGCGGAACGTCGCCTCGACCTGGTCGCGCTCGTGCAGCCGGAGCAGGCCATGGTCCACGAAGATGCAGGTGAGCCGGTCGCCGACCGCGCGGTGCACCAGCACCGCCGCCACCGATGAATCCACGCCGCCGGAGAGCCCGCAGATCACCCGGTCGCTCGGGCCCGCCAGCTCCCGGATGCGGGCGATCTCGCTCTCGACGAAATGACCCGGCGTCCAGTCCGGCGTGCAGCCGCAGATGTCGAAGAGGAAGTTGCTGAGCAGCTCGCCCCCCCGCGGCGTGTGGGCGACCTCGGGATGGAACTGCACGCCGTAGAGCGGCGCGCGTTCGTGCTCGATCGCGGCGATGGGACAGTTGTCGCTCGAAGCGACGACGCGGTAGCCGGGCGGCGGAACGTCCACGTGATCGCCGTGACTCATCCACACCGGCGTCTCCTCGCCGATGCCGAAGCCGCGGAACAGTCGCCCGCCGTCCACCCGCACGTTCGCGCGGCCGTACTCGCGCCGGTCGGCGCGCACCACCTTGCCGCCGGACAGATGCGCCATGAGCTGCATGCCGTAGCAGAGGCCGAGCACCGGCACGCCGAGCGAGAGGAGCGCGGGATCGGCGGTGGGCACGTTCTCGCCGTAGACCGACGCGGGGCCGCCGGACAGGATGATCCCCTGCGGCTTCCACCCCCTGATCCACTCGACGGTGCGCGACGGCGGATGGATCTCGCAGTAGACGTGCGCCTCACGCACGCGCCGGGCGATGAGCTGCGTGTACTGCGCGCCGAAGTCGATGATCAGGATGCCGGGATGGTGCATCGTCCCTCGTCAGTCGGAGTCGGCCGTCGCGCGCTCGCCGGCCCAGAGCGATTCGAGCGCCTCTCGCGGCCGCGTCACCCACCACCGCCCGCCGTCCACCATCACCTCGGCGGGGCGCGGGCGGGTGTTGTAGTTCGACGCCATCACGAAGCCGTACGCGCCGGCGCCGAGCACCGCGAGGCGCTCCCCGCGCTCGAGTGCCGGAAGCGGTCGGTCGAGCGCGAGGAAGTCGCCGGTCTCGCACACCGGGCCGACCACGTCTACCGCTCCGACCGCACGCCCGCGACGCTGGAGCTCGACGATCTCGTGATACGCCTTGTAGCGGCTGGGGCGCTCCAGATCGTTCATGCCGGCGTCCACGATCACGAAATCCTTCCCGCCCGAATGCTTGCGTGACAGCACCTCGGTGAGCAGCACGCCGGCGCTGCCGACGAGATACCGCCCGGGCTCGAGCACGAGCGCGAGCCCGCTCCCGAGCACCAGCGGCACGACCGCCTCCGCCAGTGTCGCCGGCGCGAGCGGCGTCTCACCCCGGTAGCGGATGCCGAGACCGCCGCCGATGTCGAGCGTCCGGACGGTGGCGATGCCGGTCGCGCGCAGTGTGGCGATGAGATCGAGCAGCCGCGCCACGCCCTCGCGGTATGGCGCGACGTCGAGCAGCTGGCTGCCGATGTGCATGGCGATGGTGTCGAGCGTGAGCTGCGGATGCTCCGCCACGGCCCGGGCGAGCGGCAGCACCTGATCGAACGGCACGCCGAACTTGATGCCGCCGGCGCCGGTCGCGATGTAGGGATGGGTCTCCGCCGTCACGTCGGGATTGGCGCGGATGCCGACGCGCATCGGTCGGCCCAGCTCCCTCGCGATCCGCGCGAGTGATGCCAGCTCCGCCGGCGATTCGAGGTGCAGGTGCCCCACCCCGGCCTCGACCGCCGCCACCAGTTCGGCGTCCGACTTCCCCACTCCGCTGAACACGATGCGGTCCGCCGGAAATCCCGCGGCCAGCGCGCGCGCCATCTCGCCGCCCGACACGATGTCGGCGCCGGCGCCGAGGTCGCGCAGCACCCGCAGCACGCCGAGGGAGGAGTTGGCCTTCACGGCGAACGCGATCCGGTGCGGCACCGGCGCGAGCGCGTCATCCAGTGCGCGGAACTGCCGGCGGATCACCGCGGCGCTGTAGACGTAGGTGGGGGTGCCGGCGGCCTCGGCGATCGCGTCGAGCGGCACGCCGTCGAGGCGGAGCGCGCCGTCGCAGCGCTCGAGCCCTGCGTCGGCGAAGAGCGCCGTCAGTACGCTTTCGCCCACACTGCCTCACTCACGCTCGGGCCGTTGCACCAGAGGCAGTGCGTCGGCGCCACCGGCGAGCGGAACTCCGCGTCAGGCAGCACCCGGATCGTCGCCTTGGTGCGCTCCTTGATCTCCGCCTCGCACGCCGCCGAGCCGCAGAAGCCGCCGTACACGAAGCCGCCCGCGCCTTCCATGATCTCGATGAACTGCTCCTTGCTGGCGCCGCGCACGCTGGCCGCCTCCCGACGCGCCAGTGCGGCATCGAGCAGTGAGCGCTGCATCGCGTCCATCTCGGCGGCGAGCCGCGGCGCCAGCCCGGTCATCGGGAGCGAATCCTTCCCGCCGCCGGTCCGCCGGGCCAGCATCACGGTTCCGGCGGCCACGTCGCGGGGGCCGACCTCGAGCCGGAGCGGGACGCCGCGGGCCTCCCACTCGTAGTACTTGGCGCCCGGCTTCATGCCGTCGCGCGCGTCGAGGTGAACGCGGATATCGGCTGCCACCAGCTCACGGCGGATCCGCTCCGCCGCCTCGAGCACCGTCGCGCGCTCGCTGTCGGTCCGGTAGATCGGCACGATGACGACCTGCCACTGCGCCAGGCGCGGCGGGCAGACCAGCCCCTTGTCGTCGCTGTGCGTCATGATGAGCGCGCCGACCAGCCGGGTCGAGACGCCCCACGATGTGTTCCATACGAAGTCGAGGCTCCCCTCTTCCGTCTGGAAGGTGACCTCGAATGCGCGAGCGAAGTTCTGGCCGAGGTTATGGCTGGTGCCGGCCTGCAGCGCGCGGTTGTCCTGCATCAGCGCCTCGCACGAGTAGGTGCGGAGCGCGCCGGCGAAGCGCTCGCTGTCGGTCTTCCGGCCGGTGAGGACCGGCATCGCCATCCACTCTTCCATGAACGTGCGGTAGACGCCCAGCATGCGGAGCGTCTCCTCCTCCGCGTCGGCTTCGGTGGCGTGCGCGGTGTGGCCCTCCTGCCAGAGGAACTCGGTGGTGCGCAGGAAGAGCCGCGTGCGCATCTCCCAGCGCACGACGTTGGCCCACTGGTTGATGAGGAGCGGCAGGTCCCGATAGCTCTGGATCCACTTCGCGTACATCGCGTAGATGATCGTCTCGGAGGTGGGGCGCACGACCAGCGGCTCCTCCAGCTCCTTGCCGCCGCCATGCGTCACCACCGCGGTCTCCGGCGCGAAACCCTCGACGTGTTCCGCCTCGCGGGAGAGAAAACTCTGCGGGATGAACAGCGGGAAGTAGGCGTTCTGGTGGCCGGTGTCCTTGAACATCCGGTCGAGTGCCCGCTGCATGTGCTCCCAGATGGCGTAGCCGTTGGGCCGGATCACCATGCAGCCGCGCACCGGGCTGTAGTCCGCCAGCTCGGCCCGCGCGATCACCTCGTTGTACCACGCGGAGAAGTCCTGCTCGCGGGTAGTCAGTGCCTTGCTGTCAGCCATTCACGTTCCAGGTCGAGTGTCGATGCCCGTCTGAAGCTCGGCGACGACGGCGGCGCGCGGGACGGCGCGTTGCTGCTTGGCGGCGAGGTCCTTGACCATCACCTCGCCGCGCGCGCGGTCGTCCGGGCCGATGACGACGGCGATGCGCGCGTTGCGCGCATCGGCCAGCTTGAGCTGCTTCCCCACCGCCTGCAGGTTGAGCGCGTACTCCGTCCGGAGGCCGGCGTCGCGCAGCTCGTGCGCCAGGGCGAGCACGTGCGGCACGTCGTCCCCGGTGATCGCGGCGACGAAGACGTCGATGCTCGCCGTGCCGCTCGGTACCAGGCCGCGCTCCTTCAGCAGCTCTCCCAGGACCACGTCGCCCATGCCGAAGCCGAGCGCCGGAAGATCCACGCCGCCGAGGCTCAGCAGCAGATTGTCGTAACGGCCGCCACCGCAGATCGCCCGCAGCGTGCGGCTCGCGTCGAACAGCTCGAAGACCGTGCCGGTGTAGTACGCCAGGCCGCGAACGATCGTCAGATCCACGTCCACGAAGCCGCCCAGCCCCATCGCGTCGAGTGCCGCCAGCGTACGACGCAGCGGCGCGCCTGCCTCGGCGCCGCCGGGGACGCCCTCGAGTGCCGCGGCGAGTGCCGGCGCGCCACGGATCGCCGCCGTCTCGAACACTCCGTCCGCCGCCGCGGCGTCGATCCCGCCTGCCGCGAGCTGCGCCGTGAGCTCCTCGCGCCGGCTCCGCTCCAGCTTGTCAACCGCGGCGTACGCCGCCGGAAGCTGCGCCTCGGTGACACCGCCGCCGAGCAGCAAGGCGTTGAGCACCCGCCGGTCGCTCACCCGCACCCGCACGTCGCGCTCGGTCAGTCCGAAGGCGCGCATGATGTCCACCGCGAGCGCAATCAGCTCCGCATCGCCCTCCGGTCCCGGCTCGCCGATCAGGTCGCAGTTGAGCTGGAAGTGCTCCCGCAGCCGGCCGCGCTGGTGCCGCTCGTAGCGGAAGAGTTGCGGCACGGAGAACCACCGGATCGGCTTGCGGAGCCCGTTGGCCCGCGCGGCGACCATGCGCGCCAGCGTCGGCGTCATCTCCGGCCGCAGCGACACCTCGCGCCCGCCCTTGTCCACGAAGCCGTAAAGCTGGCCGGCGATCTCGGGGCCGCTCTTTGCCGTGTAGAGCTCCAGCGGCTCCAGCGGCGGCCCATCGTACTCCTCGAAGCCGTAACGCGCCGCGACCTCCCGCCAGACGCGGAAGATGTGGGCGCGCAGCAGGAACTCGTCGGGGTAGAAGTCGCGGAAGCCCGGAAGGGCCTGGGAGGGCATCGCGAGAAAATAGTCGGATTCGCCTACGGTTCCATCCCCAGCGCGGTCATCACGTCGCCCACCGTGTGGAACGATCCGGTCACCAGCACGGTGCCGGCGCCCTCCTGCACCGTGGACAGTGCCTCGCCAAAATCGGGCACCAGCGTCCAGCGCGCCCGTGCCGCCGGGCGGTCCGGTGCGGCGAGCCAACGGCGCAGCCACTCGAGGTCCCAGCCGCGTCCGGCGGCGGACGGCGCGATGGTCAGCACGCCCCGCTCCACGACCGTGTCGAGACCGACCAGCATCTCGGCCCACTCCTTGTCACCCAGAATCGAGACCAGCGCGTGCACCGGGCCCGGCGGCGGGCACGCGGTGAGGGCGGCGAGCAGCGCGCGCATGCCGTCCGGATTGTGGGCCACGTCGAACAGCCAGCGGCCGCGCCGATCCAGCCGGCCGGGCACCCGGGCGCGGGCAAAGCCGATCGCGATCGCGTCCTGATCCGGACGCCAGCGATCCGGCAGCGCCGCGATCATCGCCTGGGCAACGGCGGCATTCCGCCGCTGATGCGGCCCGCGGAGCGCGAGTGGCCCAGGCCAGCGTGCCTCCGCCGGGACCACGCGGACGTCGGCGTGCGCGGTTCGCCGAACCCGGCGGACCGCCCGCTCCGCCTCGCGCGCCAGCACCGCGACCAGCGTCGGGTCCTCCTCGCCGATCACGAACGGCACCCCCGGCTTCGCGATCCCCGCCTTCTCGCAGGCGATCTGCTCCAGCGTGTCGCCCAGATACTTCATGTGATCGCGGGCGATCTTGGTCACCCCGCTCACCAGCGGCGTGACGACGTTGGTGCTGTCCAGCCGCCCCCCGAGCCCCACTTCGGCCACGACGATCTCGGCGCCGCGTGCCGCGAAATCGGCAAAGGCGATCGCGGTGGATGCCTCGAAGAACGTCGCCTTGCGCGCAATGATCAGCGGGCGGAGCCGCTCGGTCCAGGCCGCGACCGCCGCCTCCGGGATCGGCGCGCCGTCCACCGTGATGCGCTCGCGGAACGACACCAGGTGGGGCGACGTGTAGAGTCCCACGCGCCAGCCCGCCGCGAGCAGCGCCTCGGCAACCAGCGTCGAGACGCTGCCCTTCCCGTTGGTCCCGCCGATGTGCGCGACGGGCATCAGCTGATGCGGGTCGCCCACCTCCTTGAGCAGGGCGCGCGTGGTCGCGAGCCCGAACTTGATCGAGGTCGTGCGGGGAAAGAGGAAGTCCAGCGCGTCGGTGTAGCTGAGGGCCATCCGGTCTCCGCCGCCTGCTCCGGGAGTCGTGCTCCGAAAAGTCGAACGCCCCGCCCGCGCGAGCGGGCGAGGCGTTTACGGCCCTGCGCGTCCGCTCAGGCGAGCTGCTCGACCGACTCCATGTGGTGCGGGCGCTGGCCCTGCATGTGCCGCAGAAGTCGCGCGGTGGTCTCCTTCAGCGAGCCGCGCGGGACGACGTCGTCGATCTGCCCGTGCTCCAGCAGGAACTCCGCCGTCTGGAACCCCTCGGGCAGGTCCTGGCCGATGGTCTGCTTGATCACCCGCTGCCCCGCGAACCCGATCACCGCGCCCGGCTCGGCCAGGATGACGTCGCCCTGCATGGCGAAGGAGGCGGAGACGCCGCCGGTCGTCGGATCAGTGAGGATGGAGATGTAGGGGATGCCGGCGTTCCGGAGAGCGGCGATTGCGGCGGAGGTCTTGGCCATCTGCATCAGGGAGAGCACGCCTTCCTGCATGCGGGCGCCGCCGGATGTCGAAACGAGCACCAGCGGGATCTTCTTCTCCAGCGAGCGCCGGGCCAGTCGGGCGATCTTCTCGCCGACCACCGAGCCCATCGAGCCGCCCATGAACCGGAAATTCATGACACCGAGATTGAAGGGCAGCCCGTCAACCCGCGCCGCGCCGGTGAAGATGGCATCGGCTTCGCCCGCTTTCTTGCGGGCCGAGGCGACCCGGTCGACGTAATGCTCGAACTGGAGCGGGTCGGCGGACCGGAGCGCCGCATTCAACTCGCGCCAGGTACCGGTGTCGGTCAGCAGCTCGATGTATTCCTCGGCGCTGAAGCGGCGATGCCGGCCGCACTCGGGGCAGACGTTGAGCGACTTCTCGAATTTTTCCCGGAGATCGATGTGACCGCACCTGTCGCACTTCTCCCAGGCATCGGCCGGAATCTCAAGGCGCGCGCGCTGGGAAGTGCGGGGCTTACGCTCCTTCTTGAACCATGCCATGACGGCCATAGGAGTCGGGGGTCGTTGTCTCGATTGGGTGAACGGCTCGGGTGAACACGACCAACAAATGTTGCGCTGCCGGAGGATTCGCGCTAGCCCCGGAAAGTCAAGTAGCTGCGATGTAAAGAGTTAGCTGCGCTACGCGTCGGCGTATCCGGACAGGCGGGAGTCGTTCGATACCCGGAATGCGAGGCCCAGACAGATCGAGCAGATGAGGAAGAACGAGCCGCCGTACGAGAAGAAAGGCAGCGGAATGCCGGTGATCGGCATGACGTTCACGGTCATGCCCACGTTCTCGAAGACGTGAGTGAAGAAGAGTCCCGCGATGCCGAAGACGACGAGACTGCTGAACGGATCGGCCGCGCGACGAGCCACCCGCAACAGGCCGAGGAACAGCGCGAAGAACAGCGCCAGCGCCACCATGACGCCGATGAACCCCAGCTCCTCGCCGACCACCGAGAAGACGAAATCGGTGTGCTGCTCCGGCAGGAAGGCGAGCCGCTTCTGCGGCCCCTGCGTGTAGCCGGTACCGAACCAGCCGCCCGATCCGATCGCCACCTTCGACTGCAGCGCGTGGTAGCCGGCCTTCTGCGGGTCCACCTCCGGATTCAGGAAGGTGAGCAGGCGATCCTGCTGGTACGGCTTGAGCCGCTTCCAGAGTGGCAGCGCGACGGCGCCCATGACGGCGTTCGCCATCCAGATCGCCACGCCCTCCCAGAAGTAAGGCCGCCAGAGCGCCAGCACCACGGTGACCGCGATGATCCACCCGCCCCAGGTCACGGTGCTGAACGCCAGCAGGAGACTCAGTCCCGGCGAAGCGATCAGGAACAGCAGCCGCGGGCGCACGCCGCACCAGAACATCATGGCGAAGAAGATCCCGATGAAAACGATCGCGCTGCCGAGATCGGGCTGCTTCATTACCAGCAGGAAGGGGAGGCCGACGATGAGGCCGGAGACCGTGAGGTCGAGCAGAGAGCGCGGCGGCTCGCGGCGGCTGGAGAGGTGGCGCGCCAGCATCAGCACCGTCGCCACCTTGGCCAGCTCCGACGGCTGGCCCAGCCGGTGGCCGCCGATCGCGAGCCAGCTGTGGCTGCTCTCCGCGGTACCGGCGCCGGTCCCCACCACCAGCGTCACGCCGAGGAGGACGAGACTGAATACGTATACCGCGGGCGCGATCCACTCGAGAATTCGCGGGGAGACGTGGAAGGTGGCCCAGGCCGCCACGAGCCCCAGGCCGACCCAGATGAACTGGTGATACCAGACGCCCTGCGCCTGCGTCACCACGTCGGTCTGCCCAGCCGAGTACAGCACGATGAGGCCGTACACCACCAGGCCGAACGCCGGCAGCGCCAGCGATCGATCGAGCGACGGCACGAGCTTCATGGGCGCGTCCCGGCGGAGTCGCCCATCTCGACGGACGTCGGTGCGCTGTCTTCGGGGATGGTGATCTGAACCTTGGTCGCCGTGCCGGAGGAGTCGGGGCCGAGGACATAGCGGCGGAGCGCGAGGTAGACGTTCCGGACGACGGTCGGGTCGTGCAGGCCCACGTTCTCCATGATCCCGCCGACGATCAGCACCGGCTTGTCAGCCGGCGCCATGGCGATGAACCAGCGGTGGTCCTTGCCGTGGGGGTTCTGCGCCGTGCCGGTCTTGCCGGCGATCTGGAGCACCCGGGTCTTGCTGCCCGGCGTCGCGCCGATGATCGCCGAGGCGGTGCCGCGCTCCGCCACCGCAGTGAGCGCGGTGCGGAGCCCGAGAAGCTGCGCCTCGGTGAGGCCGAGGTCGAAGGTCTTCGCCTTGGGGTCCGGCCGCACCAGATACGGGTCCGAGGTCTCGCCGTTGCCGGCAAGCGCCCGATAGAACTTGATCATGTTGATCAGCGTCTGGGTGTTCTCACCCTGGCCGATCGAAAAGTTGAGCGTGACCGCCGGTGCGCTCCAGTTGCGCGGTCCGTACCGCTGGTCGAAGTACGCGGTGGAGGCGGGGTACACCGGGCTTTGCTCGCTCGGCAGGTCGATGCCGCTCCGGTCGCGGAACCCCATCAGCACGCCATCCTGGAGGATCGCGTCGAGGCCGAGCCGGAGGCCGAGCTGGTAGAAGTACACGTCGCAGCTCGCCGCGATGGCGCCGACGAGGTCCAGCGAGCCGTGTCCCTCCTTCTTCCAGCAGCGGAAGTAGCGATTGCCGAGCTGGATGCCGCCGCGGCAGGGGATCGGCATGTGGGTGTCGAAGCTGATGAGACCGCGCCGGAGCGCCATCGCCGCCGTCGCCAGCTTGAAGGGCGAGGCCGGCGGGTAGCGGCCGATGATCGCGCGGTCCAGCAACGGCTTGGCCGAGTCGGTGTTGAGGTCGCGCCAGGTATCGGCATCGATGCCGCCGACGAAGATGTTGGGATCGTAGGTCGGCGCCGAGTAGAGTGCGCGGACCTCACCGGTCGGCGTCATCGCCACCATCGCGCCGCGGACGCCCGCGGGCCAGATGCTGTCGATGTACTTCTGGAGGTCGATGTCGATCGTGGTGCGGAGCGTATGGCCGGGAGTGGGGGCGAGCGCGGCGGTGGTCGCCTGCTCCCGCACCAGCCGGCCGCGGGCGTTCACCTCGATGTAATGCACGCCGTCGGCGCCGCGCAGCGTGTCGTCGTACTCCCGCTCCAGGCCCGCCTTGCCGACCGTCGTCCCCAGCTCCGCGCCGGGATAGCGGTTCTTGTCGAGATCGTCCTCGGTCACCTCGCTGACATAGCCGACCAGGTGCGCGACCGCCTTCCCTGCCGGGTACAGCCGCTTCGGCTCCGACTGGATGACCATGCCGGGCAGCACCGCACGGTGCTCCTCGAGCCGGGAGACGGTCGCGAAGTCGGCATCGCCGAAGACCACCGCCGGCTGGTAGCGCGCCTGCAGGTATCGGCCGCCGATCACCTTGAGGTCGCCGCTGTCGAGCGGAACCACCCGCTGCATCCGTCCCAGCACCGCCCTGAGGGAATCCAGGGAGTAGGCGATGAGCTTGACCGAGTAGCCCGGGACGTTCTCGGCGATGACCTTCCCGGTGTAATCGAGGATGGCGCCGCGGGGCGCCTCGATCGATACGGGCCGGAGGCGGTTGGTCTCGGCTTTGAGTTGATACTTGTCGTGCTCGACGACCTGCACCCGGAAGAAGGCGCCGGCCAGCAGCAGGAAGGCGAGGGCGAGCACCGCCTGCGCCGCCGTCGAGCGGCGCTGCAATTGATAGGAGTCGAAGCCGTTCATAGGTCGAGGCGAATCGCGAACCACTCGCGGAAAGCGACCAGCAGCAGCACGGCGAAGATCGCCGTCACGAGAGCCTGGAGCGGGCCGTAGATGACCAGCTCGCTCATCAGGGCCGCACGCGCCGTGCCGCTGGCCCAGAGGACGACCAGATCGCGCAGCCACACCGCCACGGCGACGAAGCCGGCGTTGACCAGCAGGTTGTCGGCGAAGAAGACGGCGCGGCCCCACGCGGCGAGAAAGCCGATCACCGTCCCGGCGAGCGCGCCCGCCCCGGGCCGGGCCGGCGTCAGCGCGTCGCTGGCGAGCCCCACGATGAAGCCGGCGATGGCGCCGGTCCCCGGGCTGCTCCGCATGGCGAAGATTACCAGCGCCATCGTGAGGAAATCGGGGCTGAGCCGCGCGTCCCAGAGCCGCGGCCGCACATAGAAGTGGAGCAGCAACAGCACCACGATCACGGCGGCGAACTGGAGCCGGTTGGCCCGAGCCATGGCGCTCATCGCGCGCTGTCCCGGCGCACGAGCGGCGCGGGCTTCGCCGGTCTCGCGGTCTTCGCGCCGGTGTCCGCCGGCGGAGCCGGCTTCGGCATCGGACGGCCGGTGAGTGCCGCGAGCGAGTCCACCCGGTGCCGCAGCACGCTCAGGCTCTCGGCCTCGGCGCGCTGGGTCGAGTCGCGCACGAAGAGCTTGTGCAGCGAGTCGGCGTGGAGTGCGGCGCGGATGGAGTCGCCGGGGAACGCGGCCGCCACTGGTGCGGCGTGCTCGCCGGTGAGGACGAGCACGTGCGAGACGGCCCCCGGGTTCGCCGCCGGCTGGAGCCGGTACACCCGCTCCCAGCCGCTCTGCTCCCGCTCCACCCCGACGACCCGACCCAGCGGCACGCCCTTGGGATACACGCCGCCCAGGCCGCTGGAGAGGACCATCGTGCCCGAGGTGACGGTGTCGCGGTAGGTGATAGCGCGGAACTCGAGGGCGGCTTCGCTGGTGGGGCCGGCGGGAGCCGGACCCACCATGCCCGAGACGCGGCCGTCCGCGGTGAATGCGCTGACCCGGAACTCCGGGTGCGCCCACGTCATCGCCACGCTGGTTCCGCGGTCGACGCTCCACACGACCCCCACCAGCCCTTCGGGCGCGATGACCGGATCGAACGGCGCGATGCCCGCGTCGGAGCCGGCGCTCAGCAGCAGCATGCGCTCGTCGGTCGCCTGCGCCTGGTGCAGCACCTCGGCGGACACATAGCGGCCGGTGAGCCGGCGGCTGAGTCCGAGGAGCCGGCGGAGCCGCTCGTTTTCCGCGGCCAGGGCCGGGAGCGACTGCGCGATCAGCGCGGTCGAGTCCCGCTGGACGGTGACGGCGTTGAGCCGCATGCGGCTGGTCTTGCCTTCTTCGGCCCGCTCCTGAAGCCAGACCAGGGGCGCCAGGACGCTGCGCCGGAGAGACCCGGTCAGGCCGACGCTCCAACGGGCCGGCAGGAACATGGTAGTGAGGGAAAGGCCGATGCAGATGAAGAACAGCCAGGTGTCGCGGCGGCTGTACCCTCGGTCCGACGAAGGGAGCATCAGGCGGACAGAACGCTGCGGTACTTCTCGTAGTCGTCGAGGATGCGGCCGGTGCCGCGGACGACGCAGGTGAGCGGATCCTCGTCCACGTGGATCGGGAGCCCGGTTTCCTGGGCGAGCAGGATGTCGAGCCCGCGGATCAGCGCGCCGCCCCCGGTCATCACGATGCCGCGGTCCACGATGTCGCTGGCGAGCTCGGGCGGCGTGATCTCCAGCGCGCGGCGCACCGCGTCCACGATCTGCTGAATGGGCTCCTGCACCGCCTCGCGGATCTCGGTGGAGTGCACCCGCACCGTCTTGGGAATGCCGCTCACGAGATCGCGCCCCTTCACTTCCATCTCGCGCTCCTCGCCCGTCGGCGCGGCGGAGCCGATCTTGATCTTGATCGCCTCGGCCGTCGCCTCGCCGACGAGGAGGTTGTAGTTCTTGCGCATGAACTGCACGATCGCCTGGTCGAGCTCGTCGCCGCCGACGCGGATGGAGGTGTCGGAGACGATGCCGGAGAGCGCGATCACCGCGATCTCGGTCGTCCCGCCCCCGATGTCGATCACCATGTTGCCGGTGGGCGTCTCGACCGGTAACCCCACGCCGATGGCTGCGGCCATCGGCTCAGCCACCATGAGCACCTGCTTGGCGCCTGCGGTCTCGGCGGAGTCGCGCACCGCCCGGCGCTCCACCTCGGTGATGCCCGACGGCACGCACACGATCACCTTCGGCTTCACCCGGAAGAAATGCTTGTCGATGATGGTCTTGAGGAAGTAACGCAGCATCTTCTCGGTGACGTCGAAATCGGCGATCACGCCGTCCTTGAGCGGCCGTACCGCGAGAATGTTGTCGGGCGTGCGGCCCAGCATCCGCTTCGCCTCGAGCCCGATGCCCTTGATCCTGCCGGTCGCCTTCTCCAGGGCCACCACCGACGGCTCGTTCAGCACGATGCCCTCGCCCTTCACGTAGACGAGGGTGTTGGCCGTGCCGAGGTCCACCGCGATTTCATTCGCGGGCAGCAGCGAACCGAGAGAGAACGACGACAGCTTCATGTTGGTCTGGGCCGGGGGGAGAGGTCGCTCAAAGTAAGGGACCGCTTATGCCTTAGACAAGCCGTGACGGCGGGTGCAAGCCATTGCGCGAGACTCAGATGCCGGTGCTGCCAAACCCCGCCGCGCCGCGCGGCGTCACCGGCAGCGCATCCACGCGGCGGAACGCGACCTTCTCGACCCGCGCGAAAACCATCTGCGCAATGCGCATCCCGCGCTCGACCCGGAACGACCGGTCGCTCAGGTTGATGAGCGCGACCCGCAGCTCGCCGCGATAGTCGCTGTCGATCGTGGCCGGCGTGTTCGGCAGGGTGATGCCGTGGTTGAGCGCGAGCCCGCTGCGAGGGCGGATCTGGCACTCGTAGCCCTCGGGGATCGCGATGCTCCACCCCGTGCCGACCAGCCGCCGCTCGCGCGGTGCGAGCACCACGTCTTCCGCGCTGGCCAGGTCGTAACCGGCCGAGCCCGCGGTCTGCGCGGCGGGCTCGGGCAGGTCGTCTCCGTGCGGCAGGCGGGTGAGCAGGATCTCGATCACAGGATCTCGATCAGAGGACCGTCGCCACGTCCACCAGCGGGAGCTGGAACGCCTCCGCGACGCCGGGATAGACCACCTTGCCCTCGACGACGTTGAGCCCGCGGCGTAGCGCGCCGTCGGCTTTGCACGCCGCCCGCCAGCCGTCGCGCGCCAGCTTCACGCCGTACGGCAGCGTCGCGTTGGTGAGCGCGAGCGTCGAGGTGCGCGGCACGCCGCCCGGCATGTTGGCGACGCCATAGTGGAGGATGCCGTCGACGAAGTACGTCGGGTTCTCGTGGGTGGTCGGCCGGATGGTCTCGACGCAGCCGCCCTGGTCCACCGCGACGTCCACGATGACGGAACCCGGCTTCATGCGCTTGAGGTCAGCGCGCTTTACCAGATGCGGCGCCTTGGCGCCGGGCAGCAGCACCGCGCCGACCACGAGGTCGGACCGCTCCACCGCGTCCAGGATGTTGAGCCGGTTGGAGTAGAGTGTGTCCACGTTGGCCGGGAGCACGTCGGCGAGATAGCGCAGGCGGTCGAGCGAGATGTCGAGGATGGTGACGTGCGCGCCGAGCCCGGCCGCCATCTTGGCCGCGTTGATGCCGACCACACCGCCGCCGATGATCATCACCTCGCCCGGTGCGACCCCGGGGACGCCGCCAAGCAGAATGCCGTTCCCGCCGAAGACCTTCTCCAGGTACTTGGCGCCCTGCTGCACCGCCATGCGGCCGGCCACCTCGCTCATCGGCGTGAGCAGCGGAAGTTCGCCGCTCGGGAGCTGCACGGTCTCATACGCGATGGCGACGGCGCCCGAGGCGATGACGGCTCGGGTCAGCTCTTCCGCGGCGGCGAAGTGGAAGTAGGTGTAGATCACCTGCCCCTTCCGCATCCGCGGCCACTCGACCGCGATCGGCTCCTTCACCTTCATGATCATCTCGGCACGCTGCCACACCTCATCGGCGGTGGCGAGCGGCTTGGCGCCGGCCGCGACGTAGGCCTCGTCGGGGAAGCCGCTGCCGACGCCGGCGCCCTGCTCGACGAAGACGGTGTGACCCTGGCCCACGAGCGTCTCCGCGCCGGCGGGCGAGAGCGCGACGCGGTTCTCGTTGGTCTTGATCTCCTTCGGCACGCCGATGATCATCGGACTCCTCGACAAGGTGGACCTCGTTCAGCTGCGTGACGCGGGAGACGGCGTCTCACGCGTTCCCGTTCTCCGGTCCCAATCGCACGACCGTCTGCCGCTCCGGCGCGAAGAACTCCGCGGCGACGCCGGCGACGTCGTCCCGGGTCACCGAGCCGATGTCGGCCAGCATCTCGTCCAGCGGGCGATAGCGATCGCCGTGAAGCATGAAGCCGGCCAGCCGTCCCATGCGCGCCGACGGGCTCTCCAGCGCCAGCATCACCTGTCCCTTGAGCTGCTGCTTGCCCATCGCCAGCTCCTCGTCGGTCAGGCCTTCCTTCGCCAGCCGGCCGAACTCGCCGCGGATCGCCTCGACCGCCTTGTCGGCCGTACCCGGCTGGGTCCC
>JAICWE010000020.1 GCA_025934955.1 Gemmatimonadales bacterium
GCAGCCGGGCGACACGATCCGGGTTCGTGCGGGCCGCTATCCCGGGCTGCTGGTGGTCGAGCGGAGCGTGACGCTGATCGGCGAACCCGGCGCGGTGCTGGACGGCGAGCGGCGCGGCACGGTGATCACGCTGCGCGCCGACTCGGTGACGCTCGAGGCCCTCGAGGTCCGCGGCAGCGGGCGCTCGCTCGACCGCGACGAGGCGGCGATCAAGCTGGATCACTGCCGCGGCTGCCGGGTGCTCGACGTGACGATCAACGATCCGCTGCACGGGATCTATCTTCTGGCGTCGCGCGGTGTGGAGCTTTCGCGGAACCGGATCACCGGTGCCGCCGACCTGGTCGAGTCGTCGCGGGGGAACGGGATCCATCTCTTCAACTCCAGCGACAACCGACTGGCGGGGAACGTGATCCGGGGGACGCGGGACGGGATCTACTTCTCGTTCGCCGGCGGGAACGTGGTCACCGGCAACGACGTGGAGCAGGTGCGCTACGGGCTGCACTACATGTACTCGGACGACAACCGGTTCGAGGGGAACGTGTTCCGGCGGAATGCGGCGGGTGCGGCGATCATGTTCTCCAAGCGGATCGTCTTCCGCGGAAACGTCTTCGCCGAGCACGTGGGCTACCGCGCGTACGGCATCCTGCTGCAGACGGCGGAGAACGTGACGGCGGAGCGCAACCGGATCGAAGGGAACCTCACCGGGCTCTTCCTCGACGGCGCCACCGGAGACGTCTTCCGCGACAACATCATCCGCGGGACCGGCATCGGGGTGGACGTGCTGGCGAGCGCGGAGGACAACAGCTTTTCGGGGAACGTGATCACCGACAACCGCACCGCGGTGCGCAAGGTGCTCGGCACCGGCGAGAACCGGTGGTCGGAGAACGGCCGGGGCAACTACTGGGGCGACGCGGAGGTGTTCGACCTCGACCGCGACGGCATCGGCGACCGGCCGTACCGCGCGGGCGACGCATTCGCCTCGCTGGCGGCGGTGCGGCCGGCGCTCGACGTGTTCAGCGGCACGCTCGCGGCGCGCGCGCTCTCCTGGGCGGAGGATGCGTTCCCGGTGTTCGACGTGCAGCGGGTCGAGGACCCGACGCCGCTGGCGACCGCGCCGCGCTGGGCGGCGGCGGAAGAGCGGACGGCGGGGGGAGCGGTCGCGGGGCCTGACACGACCCGGCCGCTCCGGGTGGCATCGCTCGCGGTTCCCTGCGTCGCGGCGACCTCTCTGCTCACACTCGCCGGCGTGGTGCGCCGGCGGAAGGCGGCCGCGTGATCATCGAGTACCGGCGGTTCACCAAGCGGTATGGCGACGTGGTCGCCGCGAACGGCGTGGATCTCCGCGTACCGGCGCGGACGACGGTCGCGCTGATCGGCCCGAACGGCTCCGGCAAGACGACGACGCTCAAGGCGCTGCTCGGCCTGGTGCGGCCGACCTCGGGCGAGGTGCTGGTGGACGGGACCGACGTGACGGCGGCGGGCGCGGGGCTCCGGCGGCGGATCGGGTACCTGCCGCAGCGGCTCTCGTTCCCGGAGGGGATGCGCGCGCTCGAGGTGCTCGAGCTGTATGCGCGGCTCCGCCGGGTCGCGGCGGACGATCTGCGTGCGCTGCTTCGGCGGGTGGAGCTGGAGGAGGTCGCCGGCCGCGCGGTGGACGGCTTCTCCGGCGGGATGCGGCAGCGGCTCGGGCTGGCGGTGGCGCTGCTGGGCGACCCAGAGCTGCTGGTGCTGGACGAGCCGAGCGCCGCGCTCGATCCCTCGGGCGCGCTGCTGGTGCGCGATCTCATCCGCGAAATTCGGGCGGACGGCACCGGCGTTCTGCTCTGCTCCCACGACCTGGCCGAGGTGCAGGCGCTGGCGGATCAGGTGGCGGTATTCGTCGGCGGACGGGTGTGCGCGATGGGCCGGCCGGACGAGCTGGCGTACACCGGCGGGAACCCGGGAGACATCGAGGCGATCTACCAGGCGTATGCCGGCATGCGCGCGCGGCGCGCGGAAGGAGTCGCGTATGCGCTGCCGAGCTGAGGCGATTCACGCGCTGGCGGGCGCGGAGCTCCGGAGCGCGCTCCGCGGGCGGTTCGTGCAGGGATTCGGGATCCTGTTCGCGGCGCTCGCGGTGGGCGTGGCGCTGGCGGGACTCGCGGCGAGCGGGCAACTGGTGGTGCAGGGCTTCACCCGCACGGCGGTCTCGCTGCTCACGCTCTCGCTGTATCTGCTGCCGCTGCTCGGACTGGTGCTGGGGGCGAGCGCGTTCGGCGCGGAGGACGGCGGCACCGAGCTGCTGCTGGTGCAGCCGGTGAGCCGGGGTGCGGTGCTGGTCGGGCGGACGCTGGGGCTCGCGCTCGCGCTCGCGGGCGTGGGGATCGTCGGGTTCGGCATCGCGGCGGTGGTGGTGGCGAGCTTCGCGGGGAGCGAAGGCTTTGCCGGCTACCTGCTGGTGGCGGCGGGCGCCACCGCGGTGGGAATGGCGGGGCTCGGGCTCGGCGTGCTGATCGGCGTGCTGGCGCGGCGGCGGCTCAAGGCGATCGGCGGCGCGCTGGCGGCGTGGCTCTGCCTGGCGGTGCTGTTCGACTTCGCGGCGATCCTGGTGCTGCAGCTCACCGGGAGCGGGCAGCCGGGGCCGTGGCTGGTGGGACTGCTCGCGCTCAACCCCATAGATGGAATCCGCGCGCTCGGCCTGGTGGGACTCGGCGCCGATGTGCTGCTGGGGCCGACCGGCGCGGCGCTGGAGCGGTCGTTAGGCGCGGGGCGGGGGGCGTTGCTGATCGTCGGATCGCTCGGGCTCTGGGCGGCGGCGCCGCTGGTCGTGGCGGCGCGGATCTACCGGCACCGCGACTTCTGAACCGCCGCGGCACCGGCGTGGTGTGACGGGAGCTCGCCGTAGCGGGCTCCCGTTTCGCTGCCTCGCCGGCGGGTTGACCGAGCCGGCTACGGGGGCATCTTTAGGCACCGGCTCGCGCCGCGAATGGCGCGCCCTGCCGATACATCCCGTTACGAGATCCCGATCATGACCGCACCCGTCCTCGCGTCGCTGGACGCCGACGCGTTCGAGCCCGGCCGCTGGAGTCCCGCCCCCGCGGCCGAGCCCTTCGCCGGAGGGTACATCGTTCCGGCGCGGGTGCTGGTGGTGGACGACGAGACCGTGGTGCGGTCGCTGGTCGCGCGGCTGCTGGAGGAGCGGGGGCATACGGTTCATCAAGCGTTGAATGGGGGGCAGGCGCTCCAGATCGCACTGGGCGATCCTGTCGGCTTCGACCTGGTGATCGCGGACGTGCGGATGCCGGTGATGGATGGATGGCAGCTCGGGCGCCACCTCCGGGAGCGGTGGCCGGCGCTGCCGGTGCTCTACATGTCGGGGTACGACGAGGAGCAGGCCGCGCGCCAGGACGCCGCCTTCGTCCGGAAGCCGTTCGATCCCGACGAGCTGATCGAGCGGGTGACGCAGCTGCTTCACGGTCGCTGATCGCGTGGCCCGGCCGCCGCTCCGCCTCGTCGTCGCGCTGCTGCTCACGCCCGCCGCCGCGGCGGCGCAGCGGGCGGACAGCGCGCGCAACCTGGGCGACCTCGACATCGAGCAGCTGGCGAAGATCCGGGTCACGTCGGTGACCCGCGGACCGGGCACCGTCGGGCGGTCGATGGCGGCGGTGTTCGTGATCTCGCAGGAGGACATCCGGCGCGCGGGGGTGACGTCACTCCCCGAAGCGCTGCGGCTCGCGCCGGGGCTTCAAGTGGTCCGCCTCGGCGCGCAGAACTGGTCGGTCACCTCCCGCGGCTTCGCGGACTTCACCACCAACAAGATGCTGGTGCTCATCGACGGCCGGCCGATCTACTCGCCGCTGTTCGCCGGCGTGTTCTGGGACGCGCAGCTGCTGCCGGTGGACGAGATCGAGCGGATCGAGGTGATTCTGGGGCCGGGTGCGACGCTCTGGGGCTCGAACGCGGTCAACGGCGTGATCAACGTCATCACGCAGCAGGCGACCGCGACCCGGGGCGGGCTGGTCGCCGCGCGCGCCGGCAGCAACGAGCACCTGAACGCGGCGGGGCGCTACGGATTCCGGCTCGGCGCCCGCGGAGCGCTGCGGGTATACGGCGGCTATCTCGACCGCGAGCCGCTGGACTCGGCCGATGGGACCAGCGGCGTGGACGGATGGCACAGCGGGCAGGGCGGCGTCCGCATGGATCTGGACGCGAGCGCGCGCGACCGGATCACCGTGCTCGGCGACGCCTATGACGCGACGAGCCAGGCGGTGGAACGGGTCGCGCTGCCGCAGCCGCCGTTCGCGCAGAGCACGCTCGCGCCGATCGAGCTCAGCGGGATGGACGCGCTGGCGCGGTGGAACCGTGCATTCAGCGATCGCTCCAGCCTGCTGGTTCAGGCGTACTTCGACCGGTCGGTCCGGCGGGAGTTTCCGACCGTCGGCCGGATCGACGTCAATATCGCGAGCATCGAGGTGAAGCACCGCATCGGCATCGGCCGGCGGCACGACGTCGTCTGGGGCGCGGGCTACCGGCTGGTCGACGGCGAGCTCGCGGGGACGTTCACGACGGCGCTCTCGCCGCCGCAGCGGACCACCCATCTCGCGACCGCGTACGCGCAGGACGAGATCACGCTGGTGCCGGACCGGTGGGCGGCGGCGGTCGGGACCAAGCTGGAGCGGAATTCCTATACCGGCCTGGAGGTGCAGCCGAGCCTGCGGCTCCGCTGGACGCCCCGGCCGGCGCAGACATGGTGGGCCGCGGCGTCGCGGGCGGTGCGCTCGCCCTCGAGTCTGGACGAAGACGTACGCTTCACGGCCGGCGGACTCGCGACCACGCCGCCGACGCTGATTCAGATCCAGGGCAATCCGGCGTTCCAGTCGGAGGAGCTGATCGAGACGGAGCTGGGCTTCCGCAGCGATCTGTCCGCCGGGTTCTCGGTCGATGCATCGGTATACTACGGCTGGTATGACCGCCTGCGCACGCTGACGCCGGAGGCGCCGCGCCTGGTGGGCGGCCAGCCGATCGTGCCGATCGTGATCACGAACGCCAGCGACGGGCACAGCGCCGGCGGGACCGCCGCCGTGTCGTGGCGCGTGCGCCGCGGTCTGCGGCTCCGGGGCAGCTACACCTATCTCCGCGTCGGCGCCGCGCTGGACCCGGATGCACCGACCGGTACCACGCTCAACCTCAACCCAGGCTTCAGTCCGCGCCATCAGGCGGCGTTCGACGGATACGTGGAGCTGCCCGCGCGACTGGAGGCATCGGTCACGACCCGGTACGTCTCCGCGCTGCACACGCCCGACGTGCCGGCCTATGCGGAGGCCTCCGCGCGCCTGGGATGGTCGGTGACACCGGCGGTCTCGGTCGCGGTCGTGGGGGAGGATCTGCTGCACCGCCGGCATACGGAGTTCGCCGGGGGCACCTACGTGCCTCGGCGCGGCTCGGTGCACGTCACGTGGCGGTTCTGAGCGGCGAGAGGACGCCACTGCGTCGGCGCCTGACCATGGCGTCAGTCAGCGTGGCGCTGCTGACGCTCGGCACGGCGCGCGGCGCCGCCCAGTCGGCGGCGTCGCTCGAGACCGAGGTGAAGGCGGCGTACCTGCTCAACTTCACCCGGTACGTCGAGTGGCCGGCGGCGGCGTTCGCGCGACCCGACAGCCCGATCACCATCTGCGTCGTCGGCCGCGACCCGTTCGGCGCGGTGCTCGACAGCATCGTCGAGAACCGCCGGGTGCAGGGCCGCGAGGTGCGGGTCCAGCGCGCCGCCTCGCCGCAGGCCGGGCTGGACTGTCAGGTCGTGTACGTCGGGGGCGGAGTGGAGCGGGCGCGGGCGCTGGCCGCCTGGCGGGGCCGGCCGGTGCTGCTGGTGGGCGATGAGGATTCGTTCGCCGCCGACGGCGGGACGATCGCGTTCGTGCTGGTGGAGGAGACGGTGCGGTTCGAGGTGAACGTCGCTGCCGCGCGCGCCGACGGGCTCCAGATCAGCTCGCGGGTGCTGACGCTGGCGACGCGGGTGTACGGCGAGGAGCCGCGATGAGGCGCCGCTTCCGCGACCGCCCGATCCGGCAGAAGGTGGCGTGGATCATCCTGCTCGCGTCGGTCGCGGGGCTGGCCCTCGCCGCCGGCGCCGTCGGCACGTACGAGCTGACGACGTTCCGCCCGCGCGCGCTGCGCGACGTCTCGACCCTCGCCGCGATCCTCCAGGCCAACATGGTTCCGGCGGTGCTGTTCAACGACACCACCGCCGCGCGGGAGAATCTCGCGACACTGGCCAGCCGCCGCGAGATCGGCGCTGCGGCGGTGTACCGGCGCGACGGATCGGTGTTCGCCAGCTATCGCGGCGCCGGCGGGGGCTCGCTGCTGCACGCTCCGCCGGCGCGGGCCGGCGCGGCGTTCACGGAAGGCCTGCTGCTCTACACGGCGCCGCTCGCGGCCGACGGCCAGGCGGTCGGCTGGCTCCGGCTGCAGTACGTGTTGCCGGGCTTCTGGGATCGCCTGCCGCAGTACGGGATCATGGCGCTGGTGGTGCTGATCGCGCTGGCGGGCGCGGCCGCGATGCTGCTGACGGTGCTCGGCCGCTCGGTGACGGCGCCACTGCTCGCGCTCGCCGACACCACGCGCCGGCTCACCGCGCGACCCGATCTCACGCTCCGGGTGCCGAAGCACGCCGACGACGAGATCGGCGATCTGACCGGCGCCTTCAATCAGATGCTCGATGCGGTGCAGGAGCGCGAAGTGGCACTCAAGGAGAGCGAAGCCCGGCTCCGGCTTGCGCTCGCGGCGGCGAGCATGGAGACGTGGATCGTGCCGCTGGAGCCGGCGCCGAGCCGCGGCGCGCTGGCCGATCTCCTCGCCAACATCCATCCCGACGACCGGCCTGCCGTGGAGGCCGCGATCGCGTCGGCGATCCGGGACCGCTCCGGATTCGAGGTGGAGTTCCGCACCGCCGCCTCGGGCGCGGACGAGCGACACACGGCACTGCGGGGGCAGGCGTATCTCGGGCAGGACGGCCGGCCGCCGCAGCTCATCGGCGTCGCCCAGGACGTGACGGCGCGGCGCCGGCTCGAGCGCCAGCTGCTCCAGGCGCAGAAGATGGAGGCGATCGGGAACCTCGCCGGCGGCATCGCGCACGACTTCAACAACCTGCTCACCGGCATGATCGGCTACATCAAGTTCGCGCAGCGCGCGCTGCAGCCGGGGAGTCAGGTGCGGACCGACGTGGATGAGGTCGAGCGCGCGGCGCGACGGGCGGCGGCTCTCACGTCCCAGCTCCTCTCGTATGCGCGGCGGCAGATGGTGATGCCGACCGTGGTGGACCTGAACGAGACGGTGCGCGCGCTGGAGCCGCTGCTGCGCCGGCTGATCGGCGAGGACGTCGCGATCGCGGTGGAGCTGGCGCCGGCGCTGTGGCCGACGCGGATCGATCCCGGTCAGCTGGAGCAGGTCGTCGTCAACCTCGCCGTGAACGCGCGCGATGCGATGCCGAGCGGCGGGCACCTCACGATCGTGACGCGAAACGTCACCCTCACGGCGCCGCCGGCGGCGGACGATCCGGTGGCGCCCGGCGACTTCGCGGAGCTGGCGGTGAGCGACGACGGCAGCGGCATGCCGCCGGAGGTCATCTCCCGGATCTTCGAGCCGTTCTTCACCACCAAGCCGGCGGGGCAGGGCACCGGCCTCGGGCTCGCGGTGTGCTACGGCATCGTCAGGCAGGCGGAAGGGCACATCGCGGTCGAGAGCGCGGTCGGCCGGGGCACGACCATCCGGGTGCTGCTCCCGCGCGGCGCGGCCGCGCCGGTAGCACCGGCCGCCGAGGAGACCGACGACGATCCCGGCGGACACGAAACGATCCTGCTGGCGGAGGACGACGCGGCGGTGCGCACACTGGCGGTGCGCACGTTGGCGGAGGCCGGCTACACCGTGCTGGCGGCGGCGGACGGGGCCAGCGCCGCCGCGCTGGCGGCAGGACGCAACGGCAGCATCGATCTCCTGATCGCCGATGTGGTGATGCCGGATCGGAACGGGCGCGAGCTGGCCGACGAGCTGCGCCGCGCCCGCCCGAGCCTGCCGGTGGTGTTCATGTCGGGCTACACCGAGGACAACGTGCTGCGGCGCGGCGTGCTGCTCGGCCGTACGCCGTTCGTGCCGAAGCCGTTCACGCCCGGCGAGCTGCGCCGCGCCGTCCGCGCGGCGCTCGACGCCGCGCACCGCAGCGTCCCTCACGCCTGACGCGCCGCCACACTCGCGTCACTTCCCGAGCGCCCCGCCGCTTGACCCGCGGCGGGCGCGTGCTACTCTCCGGGCTTGGTGATCTGACTATCCGGGGCGGGGAGGACGGGATGCGACCAAGGCGGAACGGAACCGGAATCGCGGCGGACGGCCTGCGGCACGCGTGGATCGCGGCGGCGGCGCTGGCCGCCGTGTCGTGTGCGGCCGCGGCTGCACGCGGATCACCGCAGCGGCGGCTGGCGGTGGTGGAGGGGCTGAGTGCGCCCGAGGCGCTCGTCTTCGATCCGCGCCACGACGCGTACTTCGTCAGCAACGTCAACGGCGACCCCGGCGTGAAGGACGGCAACGGCTTCATCAGCCGCATCCGCGCCGACGGGACGCTGGACAGTCTCCATTTCATTCAGGGCGGGCGCGGCGGCGTGACGCTCAACGGGCCGATGGGCTCCCGCGTGCGAGGCGACACGTTGTGGGTGCTCGACGTGGACGCCTTGCGCGCCTTCGATCCGGGCACGGGCAAGCCGCTCGCCACGATAGATCTCGCGCCGGCCGGCGCGCTGTTCCTCAACGATCTCGCGCTCGCGCCGGACGGCGGGTTCTACGCCACCGACATGCAGCTCCGTGTCGCCGGCGGCAGAATGACGCCGGCCGGGCCGGGCCGCATCTATCACATCGGGCGCGACCATCGCATCTCCATTGCGATCGAGAGCTCGGCGCTCTCCGCACCGGATGGCATCGACTGGGATCCGCGCGCGCAGCGGTACATCGTCGCGCCGTTCTCCACCGAGCCGGTCATGTCGTGGCGCCCCGGCGACAAGGCGCCGCGCAACGTCGCGCCGAGCAAGGGTCGCACCGACGGCGTGGAGGTGGAGAAGGACGGCAGCATTCTCATCACCGTCTGGAACGACTCGACCATCTCGACGCTGGAAGGGACGCGGCTGGTGCCGCGGATCGGCCCGCTGCGGATGACGCCGGCCGACGTGAGCCTCGATGCGCGGCGGCACCACGTCGGCATCGTATCCATGGAGGCGAACCGGTTCGAGCTGTGGACCTGGACGGCGCCGTGAGCGCCGCCCGGGTGTGCCCGATCGCGCTGCTGGCGGCGGTCGCGGTCGCCGGGTGCAACGAGCACCGCGGCGGTGCGGCGGGAGGTGCGGCCGGCGGAGCCCAGTCGGCGGCGGTGCCGCGGGAGTGCGCGCCGGATGCCGCCGGCCTGACGTTGCCCGCGGGCTTCTGCGCCACGGTGTTCGCGGACAGCATCGGGCATGCGCGGCACATGGCGGTGGCGCCTGACGGCGTGGTGTACGTCAACACCTGGAGCGGGACGTACTACGGCAACGACAAGCCGCCGGCCGGCGGATTCCTCGTGGCGCTGCGCGACACGACGGGCGACGGCCGGGCCGATCAGATCGTGCGGTTCGGCGACAGCGTGCCGAGCGGGGGCGCGGGCGGCACCGGCATCGCGCTGTACCACGGCGCATTGTACGCGGAGGCGAACGACAAGATCGTGCGCTACCCGATCGCGAGCGGCGCAGTCGCGCCGAGCGGCACGGCGGAGGTCGTGGTCTCGGGACTGCCGCTCACCGGCGACCATCCGATGCACCCGATCGCCATCGACTCCGCCGGCGGTCTCTACGTAGACCTCGGCTCCGCCACCAACGCCTGCCAGTTGAAGAACCGGATCGCCGGCTCGTCCGGCCACAAGCCGTGCACCGAGCTGGAGACCCGGGGCGGCATCTGGCGCTACGACGCAAACCGCACCGGCCAGCGCTTCTCACCCGCGGGGCGCTACGCGACCGGCATCCGGAACGCGGACGGCATCGCGGCCGACCCGAGTGGCAAGGCAGTGTACGCCACGCAGCACGGGCGCGACCAGCTCCGGGAGAACTGGCCCAAGCTCTACACCCCGGAGCAGGGGGCGAATCTTCCGGCCGAGGAGCTGCTGCGGATCGAACAGGGCGGCGACTATGGCTGGCCCGAGTGCTACTTCGACGATACCCAGCAGCGGCTGGTGCTCGCGCCGGAGTACGGCGGTGACGGCGGGCACGCGGTCGGGCCGTGCGGCGACAAGCGCGCGCCGGTCGGGTTCTTTCCGGCGCACTGGGCGCCGCTCGACATCGTCTTCTACGCTGCCACTGCGTTTCCCGCGCATTATCGCGGCGGCGCGTTCATCGCGTTCCACGGCTCGTGGAACCGGGCGCCGTTCCCGCAGCAGGGCTACAACGTGGTGTTCATCCCCTTCGGCGACGGCAAGCCGTCGGGGAAGTACGAGGTCTTCGCCGATGGCTTCGCCGGCGGCAGGAAAGACCCGGGGCAGGCGGCGCACCGTCCGGCCGGTGTGACGGTCGGCCCCGACGGGGCGCTGTATGTCGCCGATGACGTGCGCGGGCGGATCTGGCGGGTGACGTATCACGGAAGCGCCGCGCCGGCCAACCGGTCGGGAGCCGCGCCGGACGAAAGCAGTGGTGCCGCGGCCGGAAAGCCATCCGGAGCGAAGGCGGTCGAACCGCCGGAAGGGATGCATCCGAACGCCGCGGCACCCATGCCGGCACCGCCTCCGATACCGGCGGGGACGCCAGGCCTGACGGCGGCGACGATCGCGCTCGGCGACAGCGTCTATCACGGCCTTGCGGGCGGCGGCACCTGCGCCGGCTGCCACGGTCCCGACGCGCGCGGGACGGCGCTCGGACCCGATCTCACCGACCGTCAGTGGCTCTGGGGCGACGGAAGCCTCGGGTCCATCGAGCGCACCATTCGCGACGGCGTGCCGACGCCCAAGCGGCACACCGGTGTCATGCCGGCGATGGGCGGCGCGCAGCTCAGCCCGGCGCAGCTCCGCGCCGTGGCCGGGTATGTATTCGCGTCGAGCCGGGCGGGCGGGAGGTAGCGACTCCGTCCGGTACTACGCGTGGCCGCCGAAGACGAGGCTGAACAGCAGGATCGCGAGCACGACCGCGGTGACGGCGACGTAGAGCCGGTCGCGCTGCAGCACGAACGCGACGAGCGACAGCAGCACCCGCGCGATCGGCGTCGCGATCAGCAGCACCAGCCCGAGCTGCACGACGCCCCGGCTCTCCAGCCGCAGTGCACTGGCCGCGACGGCGCCGACCGAGCGCAGCGCGGCGGGCTCACCCCGGAACAGGTGATAGTCCGCGCGGGCGGCACCGTGCTGGATGAGCAGCGCGGCCCCGCCTAACGCCGTGACGATCGCTGCGATGATCACGCCGGTGCGCAGCAGGTTCCCGACGAGCTGCTCGACCCGCTCGTCGCTCCAGCGGCCCCGCGGGCCCGCCGCGTCGTCCGCCATCACAGGCCTCCCGTCGCGCCCTTGTAGAGCATCTCGGCGGCCAGGACCACGACCACGCCGGTGAAGAGGAGCCGCAGCACGCGGGTGCGCGCTCCGGTCAGCATCCGCGCGCCGACCAGAGCGCCGGCGAGCACGCCGAGCATCACGGGCAGCGCGAGGGTCGGGTCGACGTAGCCGCGCCGGAGGTACACGCCGGCGCTCGCGGCGGCGGTGACGCCGATCATGAAGTTGCTCGTGGTCGTCGAGACCTTGAACGGCAGGTGCATCGCGCGGTCCATCGCCAGGACCTTGACCACGCCGGAGCCGATGCCGAGCAGGGCCGACAGGATGCCGGCGACGAGCATCAGCAGAAAGCCGAGCGGCACGTTGCGCACCTGGTACGACTGCTCGCCGCCGGGCGTCGGATACGACGAGCCGAGTCGCAGTCGGCGCGCCAGCGGATCAGCCGCGGCGGTGAGCTGCTCGCCAGCGCCGCGCAGTGATTGCGCGGCGGTGAAAAGCAGGACGAGGGCAAAAATGATGGCGATGGCGCTGGTGGGAATGACGGCGGAGAGATACGCGCCGGCGAGCGCGCCGGCGGTGGTGGCGACCTCGAGCAACATGCCCACGCGAATGTTGGTGTATCCCTCCTTTACGTATGCCGCCGCCGATCCCGACGAGGTGGCGATCACCGCGACCAGCGACGCTCCGACCGCGTAGCGCAAGTCCACGCCGAAGGCGAGTGTGAGCAGCGGCACGATCACGATGCCGCCGCCGAGGCCGGTGAGCGCGCCAAGCAACCCGGCAGCAAATGCGCCGAGGCCTACGAGCGCGGTCATGAGGAGGACAGTCATCGAGGCTGCGGGTGAAAGGTGACAACAAGGTAGCAGCGCCGGGCGCGGAGCCAAGGCCGACGGCGTAGCGACGTGCTCCGGATGGCGTATCTTGCGACGTGACCTCCGGCCTCGCGCTCATCTTCATCGTGGCGGGCGGCTATGTCGCCGCGCGGCTCGGCGTGCGCGTGCTGGCGCGCCGCTTTCTCATCGTCGCGGGCGCGGAATACCTGCTGCTCGGGATTCTGCTCGGTCCGCAGGCATCCGGTCTCATCAGCGCGAACGCGGTGGACAGCTTCGGTCCGTTCATCACGCTGGCGATCGGCTGGATGGGCGCGGCGGTCGGTGCCGAGTTCCACCTCGTGTCGCTCCTCCGGATCAGCGGGTCGGCCTATCAGACGGCGTTGCTGGAGGCGCTGCTCACGCTCGCGGTGGTGGGCGCCGTGCTGCTGGCCGTCTTCGTGCGCCTGCTGGGCGAGCCGCTGGGCTCGGCCATCGCGCCGGCGGCGGTGCTCGGCGCGGTCGCGGTAACGACGTCGGCGTCAGGCATCGCGCTCGCGGCACGGCGGCTCGCGCGCGAGCACGCGTCCGGTGCGGCGCTGCTGGGCCAGCTCCGGGTTTCCAGCGGGATGGACGCGGTGGTCGGCATCGTCGCGTTCGGCCTCCTGCTGTGCCTGGTGCACGCGGCGCCGCCGAGCGACGTGCGTCCGCCGACGCCGACGGAGTGGGCGGTCATCACGGTCGCGATCGGCGTGGTCGGCGGCATCGTCTACCATCTGTTCCTCGCCGGCGAGCGCAACGCCGACCGGCTCTTCATCGCACTCGCCGCAGCGATCACGCTCGCGAGCGGCACCGCGGCGTACGCCCGCTTGTCGCCGCTGCTGCCCACGATGCTCATCGGGGCGATTCTGGTGAACACGTCGCGCGCGCGGCGCGAGATCGCGGCGGTGATCCACCGGGTACACCGGCCGCTCTACCTCGTCCTGCTCGTGTTCGCGGGCGCCGCGTGGCGGCCGAGCGAGCGGGCGTGGCTCGTTCCGATCGTCTGCTACCTGGTGGTCCGTCCGCTCGCGAAGGTCGGCTCCGCGCGTCTCGCCGCGCGGCTGAGCGGGACGACACGGCGCCTCGGGCCGGACTGGGGCTACGGACTCGTGGGACAGGGAAGTCTCGCCGTCGCGATCGCCCTCAACTACCGGCTGCTGGACAACTCGGTGCTGCCGAACATCGTCTTCACCGCGGCCGTGATCTCGGTGCTGCTGACCGACCTGATGTCGGCGCGACTGGTTCAAGCCACGGTGCAGCGGCACCGCCGGCGGCATGCCGAGCCGGCGTCCGACCCGACGCCCGCGGAGGGGGCGGATGCGGGCGCGGCGGTGACGAATACCGGCGGGGAGCGCTGAGTGCGGCGGCCGGTCATTCTGCTGATCGTGTTCGGCCTGGTGGAGCTGGTGCGTCCGCTGGGCTCGACCGGGTACGGTGCGCAGGCGCTGCTGACGTTCGGGTTTCTGCTCCTCGCGGCGTACACCGTGGGCGAGATCGCGGCGAGCATCGGCATTCCGGCGATCGTCGGTTACATGGCGGCGGGCGCCGCGTTCGGGCCGTGGGGACTGGATTCGGTGAGCCGCGAAGCGGTCGCGCGCCTGGTACCGGTGAGCGACCTCGCCATCGCGCTCATCGCGTTTCTGGCCGGCGCCGAGCTCCAGTGGCAGGAGGTGCGCGATCGCGGCGTCGCGCTGCTCAAGGTGGTCAGCACCGAGCTTCTGCTGGGCGCCGTCGCGCTCGGCGCAACCCTCTACGCAATGCAGGACGTGGTGCCGTTCCTGCGAGACCTCCCGCGGAGCGAACTGCTCGCGGTGGTCGTGCTGTTCGCGTCGGTCGCGGTGGTGCATTCGCCCGCGGTGACGATGGCGCTGCTGACGGACACCGGCGCTCGCGGCCCGGTCGCCCGCACCACGCTCGGGGTGGTGCTGATCACCGATGTGGTCGTGGTACTGCTCTTCACCGGAGCGCTCACCGTCGCGCGGTCGCTGGTGCCGATCGCCGGCGCGGCGGGTCTGTCGTTCGGCGTGGTCGCGTGGGAGATCGCCGGCGCGCTGCTGGTCGGCGGGGTGCTCGGCGGCGCGGCGGCGCTCTACCTGCGCTTCGTCGGCGAGGAGCTGTTCCTCTTCGCGCTGCTGTTCACGCTGCTGGGCGCCGAGGTGGCGCACCTGGCGCACGTGGAGGCGCTGCTCACGCTGCTGGTGGCGGGCTTCGTCGCCGAGAACGTCTCACCGCACGGCAGCGGGGAAGCGCTGCGCCGCGCGATGGAGCGCTCGGCGGCGCCGGTGTTCGTCGTATTCTTCGCGCTCTCCGGCGCGCAGATGGATCTGAGCGCGGTGCTGCGGCTGCTGCCGCTGTTGCTGCCGCTCGCGCTGGTGCGCGGCGGCGCGCTCTGGGCCGGCACGAGACTCGGCAGCCGCTGGGCCGGCATCGGCGATCCGGAGCGGCGGCTCCTGTGGCTCGGATTGGTGTCCCAGGCCGGTGTGGCGATCGGCCTGGCGTCGGTGCTTGCCGGCGTGTTCCCGAGCTTCGGCGGTGAACTCCGAACCCTGCTGCTCGCCTTCATCGCGTTGAACCAGACGATCGGGCCGGTGCTGTTCCGCCGTGCACTGGTGCAGGGCGGCGAGATCGCGCCGCGGGCCAGGTCGCCGGCCCCCGCGGAGCCGGTCGGGTCGTGAAGGCGGCGTCAGTCCGTTGCGGGAGCCGCGCCGGCGCCGCGGCACGCCGACGCCGCACTGGTGTCGCCCAGCGCAGCGAGCGCGGTGCGGAGGCGGCTATCGGTGCCGGTGGAGTCAGCGCGGAAGACGAGCAACGAGTCCGGGCCCGCGAGGGCGGTGGGCCACACCACGTACGTCACACGCGCCGCGGCCGCGCCGCCTGCCGATGAGAGCGCGCGGACCAGCCGGCCCAGCTCCGGCACGACGAGGCAGGTGCCGGCGCGGGGCGCGGCCGCAGGCGCGGCGAGGTCGAGCGAATCGCCTCCGCGCAGATGGAACACCAGGCGCGAGGAGTCTCCCGTGATGGTTGCGATGCTGTCGGCAAGGACCGGAGGCAGCGCGATCCGGCACGGCTCGGTCACCTGCAGGGCGAGGCGCAGGACGTCCGCGCCCGCGGGGTAGAACGTAAGGCTGCCGTCGCCCAGGTCGGCGATGAGCGTCCCGGCATCCGGCCGGCTCGGCAGCCAGCGGTAGCGCTCCAGGTTCGCCATCACCGTCAGCGCGCGCGAGCGGGGCGACTCCGCGAGCGCCGCGCGGGTCGCCCGGCCGACCGAGCCGTCGACGGCAAGGCGGTGTCGCCTCTGAAAGCGGCGGACCGCACGGGTGACCGCGGCATCGTACAGGGTGCCGGTCGTGCGCGCGGCGGCCAGATCGCCGGTCCCGGCCAGCCGCCGGCGCAGCGCCAGGACGGCCGAGTCGCGCATCCCCGGCCGGAGCGTCACCGAGTCCGGCAGTGCCGGCGACTCCCCGGTCGTATCGGCGCGGAGCAGCGGGCCGAGCCGCGCCGCCAGCGGGCCATACGCCGCCGTGTTGGGCCGGAGCCCCGCCTCCGCCGCGGCGAGGCCGCCGCGAAGCACGAGGCGGACGGCCGATGCCAGCGCGCTGTCGCCTAACGCTCGAGGCGGCCCGACCCGCCATGCGCGGCTCACCCGCCCGGGGGCCACTTCGCCGTGCGCGAGGGCATCGAGGTGACGGAGCAGCGCGCCGGCCAGCTCGAGGTCGCGCCGGGCGGCCGCGCTCGCGGCATCGCCGCGCGGTGCCGGTCCGGCGGTGGCGGACAGGGCAGCGCCGAGGCCCTCGCGCCCCGGCTGGCAGAGCGAATCGAGCAGCGCGCGGCCGCGAGCGGTCGAGCCGGTGTCGGCGGTCCAGAGCGGCTGGTAATGACGTCCGTCGTAGAGGTGCTGCATCAGCGCCCAATGCGTCGGGATCACGCCGCGCGGTGCCGACTGGTTCCAGAGCAGCTCTTCCAGTGCGCTCGCGACCGCGCGGCCGGTCGAGTCGCCTGTCGTATCAGCCGCGGCGGACGTGGGAACCGTCGCGGCCGGCTCCGCGGAGTCGCCGGCCGGCGGAGTGGCCGATCGGGCCGACGGCCGATCGCGGCAGGCGAATGCGGCGAGAAGTGCGAGCGCGGCGAGACCGCGGTTCATCGAGTCTCCGGACGTGCGAGAGCGGTGCGGACTTCCTCAGTATACTCCGATCCGACGGCGCGATGGAGCGGAAGCGAGTGAGAGGTGCGACCCGGGGCCGGGCCGCACCTCTCGTCGCGTCCGGCGAGCTTGCGATCGCCGGCTACTTCGAATCTCCCGCCGGCTTCGCGCTGTCCGTGACCTGCTCGGTGATCTGCGCGGAGTCCTCCGCGGCGCCGCTGTCCCGTGCGACGGTCGCGCTCTCGCTCCACATCCGCACGTCGGTGGCGAACTGCTGCGCGGCGGCGGCGAGATCGACCGGCGCCGACCCTGCGTCGGACGCGGCGTTCACTCGCGCGAGGCTGACCGACGCCTTGCCGTAGCTGCTGTCCGCCGCGAGCGCAGCGCCGAAGGCCTTGCGCGCTTCCACGATGTGCCCGGTGCGCTCGAGCGCGATGCCGAGATTGTTCTGGAACACCGGCGCGTTGGGTCGCAGTTCGACCGCCCGAGCCAGCGGCCGCAGCGCATCTTCGGCATGGCCCTGCTCGAGGTAGATCAAGCCGAGGTTGTTCATCGCCCAGACATCGCGCTCGTTGAGGGAAAGCGCCTGGCGGTACGCCGTGATTGCGTCGCTGGTGTCGCCCAGCTCCTCCCGTACCCGGCCGAGCAGCCGGCGCGCGTCGGCGTTGGTCGAGTCGACCTGCAGCGCGGAGGTCACGCGGTCCAGCGCCTCGCCGGTGCGCCCCAGCTCCAGAAGCACACGCGTCGAATTGAGCAGCGTCTTCATGTGATCGGGCTCGATGTCGAGCGCCCGGCTGAATGCGTCGTCGGCCTCATTCAGGTCGCCCGACTTCCACGCCGCGAGGCCGCGCATGTAGTAGCCCCACACGTTGTCGGGGTGGCGCTGGCTGTAGGCGTCGAAGATCGTGGCGGCGTCGCCGTAGCGGCCCGCGCGAAACGCCGCTTCGCCGTCAGCGTACGCGGTGGACACCGGCGTGGTGGTCTCGGGGGCGACCGTCGCGGTCGTTGACGGCGTCGACGGGCCCGACGCTGGCGTCACGGCGACGGCGCCCGACTGCGTGGTGACGGTGCCGGCCGAGCCGGCGGGCTTCGGTGAGCCGCCGCAGGCGGCAGCGAGCGGCAGGAGCGCGGCGAGCGCGAGGAGCGAGGTGCGGCGAACGGCGGACATGGATCCCTCCCGGGTGCGGCGCCTGACGGCGCGGTGAACTGCGGTGGTCGGCCCCGGGAAGGGCAAGCGCGCGGCCAGACGGCGCGTCGGCGATGCTGGCGGGAGGAAGTCGAATGTCGGAGCGAGCTTGGGCAAAATGTGCGAGGTGGCGCATCGGGAGAGTGGAGCGACGGCGTGTTCGCGGGGACACGCCGCGCAGACGCGTCCCGTGTCCCGGCGGACGCGGCGGCTCAGCCGCGGTCGATGCCGAGCCGCCGCATGATCTTCAGAAGACTGGCGTGATCGGCGAGGCCGAGGGCTTCGGCAGTCCGGGTGATGTGCCACTCGTGCCGCTCGAGCGCCCCGACCACGATGCGGCGCTCGGCTTCGGTGCGCTGCTCCTGAAACGAACTCGCGTTGGGCACGGCGGCGCGCTGCCGCGCGGGGCCGCCGAGCTCCGGCGGCACGTGCTCGGCCCGGATCACCTCGCCGTCGGCGGCGACGACCATGCGCTCGACGACGTTGCGCAGCTCGCGCACGTTGTTGCGGCGCCAGTCGTACGCGGTCAGGCGGTCGAGCGCGTCGCCCGATAGCCGCTTGGGCAGCACGCCGAAGCGCGCGCACGTGACGGCGAGGAACTGCTCGGCGAGCGCGGCAATGTCGGAGGTGCGGTCGCGCAGCGGCGGCACGTGAACGACATGGACGTTGAGACGATAGAGCAAATCCTCGCGGAAGCGTCCGTCGGTCACCGCCGCGGTGAGATCGCGGTGCGTCGCGGCGACGACGCGGGCCTCGACCGCGATCGGCCGGGTGCTGCCGACGCGGACGACGCTCCGGTCCTCCAGCACGCGGAGCAGCTTCGCCTGCGCCGCGAGCGGCAGATCGCCGATCTCGTCGAGAAAGAGCGTGCCGATCTCCGCCGCCTCGAACGCGCCGCGCCGGGTCGCGGTGGCACCGGTGAAGGCACCGCGCTCGTGACCGAACAGCTCGCTTTCCACCAGGTTCTCCGGCAGCGCGGCGCAGTTGATCGCGACGAAGGGCGCGGTCGGGTGCGCACCGAGGCGATGGAGGTCGCGCGCCACCAGCTCCTTGCCCGAGCCGCTCTCGCCCAGCACGAGGACCGTGCTCGGAATCGGCGCCAGGCGGGCGATCGTCTCGTGCAGCCGCCGCATCGCGGGGCTGCTGCCGACCAGGCCGCTCGCGCCGAGTCGCCGCTGCAGGGTGGTGACCTCGAGCCGAAGCCGGCGCCGCTCGATCGCGCGCTCCACCTCGAGCAGCACGCGCTCCATCGGCTCCGCCTTGTCGACGAAACCGTAGGCGCCGAGCCGCACCGCCTGCACGCACCGCTCGTAGCTTCCGGTGCCGGTGTAGACGATCGCCGGCGTCTCGAGCCCCTTCTGCGCCATCGCGCGCAGCACGTCGAAGCCGTCCATGCCCGGCATCTCGAGATCGAGGATGAGGCAGTCCACCGGCGCCGTCGCCATGAGCTCGAGTGCGCGGTGCCCGTCGGCGGCGACGAGCGTCTCGTAGTCGCCGAGTCGCCTGAGGTCGTAGGCATACTGCTCGGCGAGCGGCTGCACGTCGTCGGCGATGAGGACGAGCGTCATGCGCCTGCTCCGTCGGAAGCGGACGACGCGGCGGCCGCGGACGGCAGCTCCACCAGGAAGCAGGAACCCGCGCCCGGCTGCGTCTCCACGCGCAGACGCCCGCCGAGATCGGCGACGAGCCGGCGCACCACGGAGAGGCCGAGCCCGGTGCCGCCGTCCTTCGTGGTGTAGAAATCGTCGAAGGCACGCGCCAGCTCGGCGCGCGTCATGCCGCGGCCGGTGTCCGTGACGGCGATGCAGACGCCGCCACCATCACTCGAGCGTGCGCGCGTCGCCACCGTGACGCGGCCGGCCGGGCTCGCGAGACTGTCGATGGCGTTGGTCAAGAGGTTCTCCACCACTCGCCGGAGCACAGTCGCGTCACCGGGCACCGGCGGCAGCGCGTCGGCAAGATCGACCTGGAGCCCCACGGCGCCGGGTGCGACGCCCGCGACCACCTCGCGCACGACCGCGTTCACGTCGGCCGCGCCCCCGCCGGCGGCAGGCGAGAGCTGCGCGTAGCTCCGCGCAAGCCGCTCGAGGTACGCGACGCTCGCGTCGAGCGTACCACGGCGCTCGGCGAAGACGATCGCCATGCGCTCCGGCTCCCGCTCGGCGATCTCCGCGAGATGCCGGAGGACGTGGCGGATTGGAATCAGCCCGTTTTTCACGTCGTGATTCACCTGGCGAGCGAGGTCGCCCGTCGCGGCGCGCCGCTCGGCGTCGCGGAGGCGCGCGGTGCCGGTGCGCAGGCGGTCCGTCATGGCGCCGAGGAGCCGGGAGAGCCCACCGATCTCGTCGTCGCGGTCGCTGGCGAAGTCCTGGTCGAGCCGGTCGAGGTCGATCGCGGCGGTCTTGGCGGCGAGCTCTCCGAGCGGCCGGCTCACCCGGGCCGCAAGAGCGGCGGCGAGCACGAGCGCCAGCAGGAGGGTCGCCCCGAGTCCGCCGAGGAACCAGAAATCCACGCTCCGCCGCAGCGCCGCCAGCGTGCCGAGCCGCTGGCTCACCACGAGCTGGGCCGAGGCGATCGTCGCCGAGTCGGTGCGTGCGTCCAGGTACGGGATGGCGTGATCGGCCGCGACGCGCTCCGTCCGGTTGCCCACCACGCCCACCGGCCGGGCGCCGCTGTCCGGCAGGGCCGGCGCCGCGCCGAGGGTGTCTCCGGGAAGCAGCAGCGAGACGCGCAGGTCGGGATCCCGCGCGAGGCGGCCGATGGCGGCCGGATCGATCGAGGTACCACCGACGATGCTGTAGGCGTGGCCGCCCGCCTCAAAGGAGTCGGCGTGCACCAGCGCGAGCACGGCGCCTTCTGCGGTGCGCACCCGCGCCAGCGCCGGGCCCGGCGGCAGCCGCGCGAGCAGCCGCGCGAGATCGGGCGCCGTGCGGTCGTACTCGTTGCGAAAGTGTCCCGATGTGAGCACGCGGCCGCCGCTATCCTGCACCTGCAGCACCGCCAGGCCGGCGATGCGCATCGCGTCGGCGCCGTAGTCGAGGAGCCACCGCCGGTCGGCGAGGCCGTCGGCGGCGAGGCGGAAGCGGGTGTCGCCTCCGAGCGCGGAGGCGATCCCACGCACCCGCGCGGCGAGGTCAGCATCCTCGACGGCGAGGTCGTCGCGGAGGACGCCGGTCAGCGCGCTCACGCGGCGCTGGTACTCGGCGGTGAGCCGCGCCGTCATCTCGCGGCGCACTCCGGCGGCAAGGAAAGCGAGCGGGAGCAGCACCGCCGCGAGGAAGGCGAGGAACAGCCGCACGCGGAAACTCAAGGTGCGTGCTCCGGCCGCAGGACCCGGACGGCTCCGTCGCCCTCGATCAGCGCCGGCGGGGCGCCGCGGCGGCGGATCAGGTGCGCCCTGGTTTCGACCAGCGCGACGGCGGTCGCCCCCGCCGGCCACGGCGGCACGTCGGCGCAGCTCAGGCGTTCGATGCGCGGCAACGAGGCCACGTAGCCGGCATCGGCGCCAGCCGCGATCGCCGTCGCGAACTCGGTGCGGCTCACCCCTGCGACCACGAGCGGCGGCGCGAGGGCGCCACGGATGGCCGCCGGCAGCGCGCGGCCGGCGCCGGCCAGCGCCACGAGTCGCTCCGCCAGGTCGCGTGCAGTCGGATCAGCGCGATCGAACAGGATGCGTGCGCGCCGGCGTCCGATCATCGACGACATCGGATGACAGGCGCTCGGTCCGGTCCACCAGAACGGCGGCGCGGCCGCACGCGCGTCGGCGCGCACCGCCTCGCGCGCCAGCGAATCCCGCGCGGCGACGCCAATGAGCGCAGCCGCGTCGACGGCCGAGTCGGTCACGAGACCGGGCAGGACCAGCGCATAACTCCGATCCCACGGGAGCGCACGCACTTCGAGGTCGGGCCGGGCGGCGGCGTAGGCGGCCGCCGCGGGATCGCGGGTCACCAGCAGGTCGGCGCCGTGGTCGAGCAGGTCGCGCGGATCGGCGGCGGAGGCCACGATGCGCATCGGGTCGCGCGCGCCGGAATCGCCGCGCGGCACGGCCAGGCCGAAGCCCGCGACCGGGTCCGGTGCGAAATCGCCGGTCGCCAGCGGGAGGGTTCCGCCGCCTCCGACGGCAAGGGCGGGGTCGGCGAGGCGCAGCGGAGCGTCACGCGCGGGGCGGAAAAATATTACGACGACGTGCTGCGCATCCGGCGCGGCCACCGCGAGCGACTCGCTCAGACCGGCGGCGGCGCGAGTGCGCTGCCAGCTCGCGACTACCGACGCGGCGGTCACGACCGAACCGTCGGCGAAGCGCGCATCGTTCAGCTCGAACGTCCACACCCGATCGGTGGAATCCGCCGCCCACCGCGCCGCCAGATCGGGGCGGGGCTCGCCGGCGCAGTCGACTCGCACCAGGCCACGGTAGAACTGCCGGAAGGCGACGAGCTCCGCGTCATCGCGCGGCAGGATCACGTTGTCGGCGCGAATCACGCCGACGACGGCGAGTGTCGCGGGAGCGGTGGGTGGTGCAGTGTCAGAGGTGCCGCGCCCGGCGATACAGCTGTCGGGCGCGGCACCGGCAGCGGCGGGCCGCGGTGCCGGCGCGCGCGCCGCGTCCGGCGCGCCCGGCGAACCGCCGGCGCACGCGCCGAGGGATGCACCGAGGCACACGGCCGCACCGGCCAGGATGGCCGCGCACCTGCTCGCATGTCGCGTCATTCGTCGAGATCGGTTGGCCGAGTAGTGGAAGGCGGCACTCATCGCGGCTGCCGCTCCGGTAAATCTAGCGGGTCAGGTGACGGGGAAGCCCGCCGCCGCCATCCGCCGGACGCGTGGCGCGCCGTTTGCCGTCCGGCCGGCATCCCTCACCAAGTGCAGCCACGATGCTCCGGAGCAGCCCGGCACGGCACGTCCGATTGCAATCCATGCTTGCGCTCTGCGGAGGTTTGGTCCTCTCGGCATGCGCGGCGAAGTATGCGCAGGTACCCGCCCGACTCGATCTGGTACCCTACGGCCGCGTCGCCCTCGTGACCTTCTCGGACGAGCCGTCCGAGAACGCGCTCGGCACGCTCGCCACCGAGCGGTTCGCCGACGCGTTGCTGGGGAGCCAGTCGGGGATCGAGCTGCTGGAATTGGGCGCGGCCGATTCGACACTTCGGAAGCTGGGGGCCAACACGGACGACGTCGCGCTCGCGCAGGCGCTGGGGCGGGAGAGGGACGTGCCGGCGGTGTTCGTCGGCCATCTCACGGTCTCGGGCATGAAGCCGAGCGGGCGTATCGGCGGGGCCGGCGTTCTGAACGTGCGCGCGTCGGTCGGGGCGGAACTGACGGTGCGACTCCTGTCGACACGGACCGGCGGGACGGTCTGGCGCTCCAGCGCGACGGCCAGCCGCACCGTAGGTCATGTCGCGCTCAGCACGCACCTGCCGTCGGTCGCGGTAAAGGACCCGAACGACGTGTACAGCGACGTCGTTGGCGAGCTGGTCGCCGATGTGACGCGCGATCTCCGGCCAACGTGGGTCAAGCAGTAACTCAACGGCTGCTACTGACGTTCGAACCGCTCTCGTCCCCCGCCGCCGCCCGGACCGTCTCCACCTCGCGCGCGGACCGGCGGATTCCGCACGGCAGCAGGCAGCGCCTCCCATTGCTCCGGCGTGAGAATGCCGCGGATCGCCGTGAGATCCCGCTGCGTTGCTTCCTGGGCCTCCTGGAGCATCGGGCGGAGCGCGGCGAATCGCCGGCCCTGATCGAAGCCGCCGCTCGGTTCCGCGAGTGCATCGCGCACCTTCTCCCCCAGCGCCGCATTGCGCGCGCGGGCGCTGTCGGCCACGGCACCGATCCGTGTGCGCTGCTCGGCCGTGAGGCCGAGCGAGTCGGCGCGCTGGAGCACCGAATCGGCCGGATTCGGGAGCAGCCGGACGATCCGGTCGACGATGCGTGCGCCGCCGCCCTGCCGAAGCTGATCGAGCGCCTGGCGCTGGCGATCGGGCCCGATCGTCAGGCGCCCCTGAATCCCGATCTGGAACGGCGCGCGCACCGCCGCGCTGCCGCCACCGGTCGCGCCGAAGCGCTCGTTGACCGCGTAGCTGAAGCTCTGCGACGCCGCGTCGAAGCCGGTGACGTAGAGCAGCGTCGGATCCGGCCGCACCGCGAGTCCCCATCCGTGCGCGTCGGCCGAGCCGTGTACCAGGTCGTCCACTCCGCGGAGCAGATTCACCGTCGTCACCGAGAGCATGAGACGACGGGAGAGCCCGAGGAACGCCGGGCGCCAGTTGAGCTGAAGATCAAGACTCCCCTGCCACGGGCCGGTGCAGCTGTTGCGGCCCGCGACTGCGCCGAGTTGCGCCGTGAGGCAGTCCCGCACCCGGCCGGGCGCCGTTGCGAGGAGACGCTGCATGCCCGCGCCGACCGCAGGCGGCGCGCTCGTTGGGTCGAAGATGAATGCGCGATCGTCGCGGAGTCCGTCGCCGTTCACGTCGGAGCCGACCCGCGGCGTGTAGGGCGTCCCGGACGACAGCCGGCCGATGGTGGTGAGCTCGAGTGCGCGGCCGATCGGATACGTGATCGTCGTGAGGAACGCGTGGCGGCGCTCGAGGTCGGACGTGGCCCAGTCGAGCACGTTGGGGTTGCCGGCGGTCGTCGCGGCGCCGAAGCCGCCGGACGACGCTTGATCCCGTGAGCGAGTGAAGGTGTACGAAGTCTGGAGCACGGCGCCGCCGCGGGTGATGCCGCCGGCGCTCACGGTGAGCTGCTTCGTGTCCGACGCGAGGCCCGAGCCGATCTCCAGCACCTGTCCGAAGCGTGGATTGACCCGCGAAGCATCCGGGCTCAGCGCGCCGGTCGCCGGATCGATGCTCGCCACCGCCGCGTACACCGGCCGGCCTCCCTCCGATGCGAGCGTGAACGCGGGCGTCGGCGCCAGGTTCAGATCCACCAGGCCGGTCTGACTCACGCCGCGGGCGTAGCTCGCGTCCACGCTGACGCGCATCAGCCCGCCGAGACTCCGTTGCACGCCGAGCGAGCCGCGCCGGCTCCGCGGCGCCTGGAAGCCGGGCGCGAACAGCTCGGCGTTAGGCGACGGCAGCGCGAGTGACGGCCCGCCCGCGACGCACGCCGCGGGCACCGCGCCCGGGTCGGCGGCGTACGCGCCCCAGTCCGGAGCCGGTGCGCCGGCGCCGGCGCAGGCGAGCTGCGACTCGGAGCTGGTGAGCCCGGTGGAGGCGGTCGCGAGGGAGGCGAGCGCCGTCGGCATCGGGCTGCGGAACTCGCCGGCGCCGCCGCGGACGACGAGGCGAGGCAGTCCGGCGCCCGCAACGGTCCAGGTGAAGCCCACGCGCGGGCTCAGGTGCCACTCGTCAGGCAGACGGTCGGTGCGCCGGCCGAAGACGGTGTCGAGCGCGGCATCGTACGCCGGCGCGCCGAGGAAGCCGGAGCCCTCGATCCGCGCACCGTAGGTCAGCTGGAGGGCGGGGGAGGTGCGCCAGGTGTCGCCCAGGTACGCAGCGTAGCCCAGGGCGGTGGCGCCGCGGCCCGACGGCGCGAGCGTACGCTGATAGAGCGACGGCCGACCGGCCTCAAGATCGCCGAGCGAGCTGAACACGTAGGTGCCGAGCTGATCGCTGGAGACGACGTCGGCCGAGTGATCCGAGGTGAAGAGGAGCCCGAGCTTGATCCGGTGCGTGCCGGCGCCGGGAAGCCAGGAAACTTCGTCGCTCGCCTCCAGCCGGCGGGTCGAGCTGCTGAGCGGGAGCCCGGCACTTCCGCCGAACGCGACGGTCGCGATGCCGCTCGGCGTGTCCGCCAGGTCAGAGGCGATCTGCACCCGCCCCGCGGGATAGACGACGAAGGGGGTGCCGTCGCGGCTCGACGCCGAGTAGTAGGCCCGGCTCTCGTTGATGATGTGGATGCCGAAGCGCGACGTCAGGGCCGCGAGCACGCCGCCGCCGTCGGTTGACAGCGTACCGCCGGTCTCCGGCAGTGCAAGCGGCGATACCCGCGTCGGGTCCTGGCTGGTACCGCGCCAGTCGCCGCGGATCGTCAGTGTGTGCGCATCGGAGAGGAGGTAGTCGAACCGGAGCAGGGCGGAGTAGTTGTCGCTCGCCCGGCCGTCACCCGCCGGTGCCGCCCCGGTCGGGACGCCGAGCGCGTTCAGCGTGGTGAGCAGCCGCGCCACGGAATCGGGACTGACGCCGAGCCGCACGAGGTCGGCCGGGTCGGCGCTCAGCAGGGATGGCTGCTCGTCGCGCCGGAGCTGGGCCTGCCCCGCGCCGAACACGAAGAGCCGATTGTGCACGATCGGCCCGCCCAGTCCCGCGCCAAGCACGTTCTGGGTGAGTCCGCTGGTGAACGGGGAGTCGCCGCCGTCCAGCGCGAGCGCGTGGTCGCGCAGCGCGTAGGTGCTCGAGCCCTGCACCACGTTGGTCCCGCTCCGCGTCGTGGCGGATACGAGGCCGCCGCTGAACTGGCCGCGCGCCACGTCGTAGGTGCTGGTGACGACGCGGGTCGAGCGGACGGCGTCCTGCGGCACCGAGCCCGAGCCGAAGAGCAGGCCGTCGAGCGTGATCGCGTTCGCGTCGGCGCGCTGGCCCGCGACGGAGAACGCGGCGGCGGTCGTGTCGGTCGCATCGAGCGCGACCACGCCGGGAACGAGGGCGGCCAGGTTGTTGAGGTCGGTCGCGTCGATCGGGAGGCGCGACACCGCGTCGGGCGTGAGCACGCGCTCGGTCGAGCCGGGCTCGGGCGGCTCGCGGCGGCGGCCCGGGCGCCGCGCGCGAGCCACGACGGGCGGCAGCGTCACCGCGCTCGGCGCCAGCCGGACGTTCCACACCAGCCGGTCCTCGTCCGACTGGCGCGTGAGGATGCCGTTCTGCGCCGCCATGCCGATCATCCGCGCGGCCATGCGGTACTGGCCGCCGCCGTCGGGAAAGACGATCGTATAACGGCCGCGCGCATCGGTGTGCTGCGTCCGGCTGATCTGGGTGTCGAGCGAGAGGGCTTCGACCGTCGCCTCGGCGACCGCGTTGCCGGCCGAGTCGCTGACGACACCGGTGATCAGGTCCGTCGTGCTCCCCACCTGCGCCGCGGAGGCGGGAGCACCGGCGAGCAGCAGGAGCGCAACGGTGATATGGGCACGGCGCAAGCGCGTGATGCGCGGTCGACTCACGCGAGCTCCGGAGTGAAGCATCGGACCGATCGTGGGTGGGCGACCAAAGGGCGTCCCGGAGGACGCCCTTTGCGCCGTCAGGCAACCGGCGGTCAGTTGCCGCTGGTCGAGTCGCGGTCCCTGCCGCGGGGACCGCCGTCGCGACGGTCGGCCATCCTCTCCCGGACCTGGTCGCGCTGGGTCTGTGTGAGCACGCCGCGGATTTCCTTCTGCGCGGCGCGGCGATCCTCGCGAAGCTGCTCCATCGCCTTTGCCGCGTCCGGATGTGCCTCGAGATACGCCTGGCGCTGGGCGCGTCGCTGCTCGAACGCCTGTCGCCGCTGATCGGACGAGAGCTGCGCTGTGCTGTCGCGCTGCGCCGTCATCTCGCCGGCACCAGCGCGGAGCTGGTCCGTCAGCGGCTGGTCCCTGGTATTGTACTTGTCGCGGATCTGCTCCAAGCGCCGCACCTGGTCCGGCGTGAGCTGGAGCTGGGCGCGCTGCGACAGGACCCACTCGGCCGGATTCGCCATCCGACGTCCCGGCGCGGCCGGTTCCTGCGCCGGCCGGTCGGGGTTCTGCGCAACCAGGGGCGAGCCGGCCGCCGCCGCGAACGTGGCGAGCGCCAGGGTGAACTTCCACTGCATATGTGCCTCGTGTCGGAAGTGTCGGCGGCCGCACCGTCGCGGCCGACCGTAGAGTCCATTACGCCGGGGCGCACCGCGTCGTTGGGCCGGATCAGCGGCCGCTGCTCGCAGGCTCCTGCGCCAGCTCGGCGCTCTCCTCTGCGGCGACCAGGATGCCGCGCGCGATGTAGGTGGGGCGGGCCAGCGCGCGCAGCCGGGGGAGGTGGAAGGCGAATGCGAGCCCGCCGAGAATGCACGCGACGCCGCCGAGCAGGATGGTCGTCGCCGTGCCGAGGCGGCTCGAGACGGCGCCGGCCAGGAGACTCCCGAGCGGCGCCGTGCCGAGGAAGGCCATGGTGTAGAACGCCATGACCCGGCCGCGGAGCCGCTCCTCCACGAGCGTCTGCACCACGGTATTGGTCGCCGCCATCTGGACCATGAACCCGCCGCCGACCAGCGGAAGGATCAGCAGCGACAGCACGAGCGAGCGGGAGAGCGCGAAGGCGACGAGCGCCACACCGAATGTCGTCGTTGCGACGGCGATGACCCGGCCCAGTCCGATCACCGTGCGCCGCTGCGCCAGATAGAGTCCGCCGCACACGGCGCCGATGCCGGACGCCGTCATCAGTACGCCGAGGAGCTGTGCGCCCCCGTGCAGCACGCGGGTGGCGACAGCCGGCATGAGCACGGTATACGGCATTCCCGCGACGCCGACCAGCGCCAGCAGCAGCAGCGCGCTCCGCACCGGCGCGAAGCTGCTGACATAGCGGAAACCGGCGCTCAGGTCCTCGGCCACCCGGCTCGGCGGGCGCGCGGTCGGCGCGGCGATGCCGCGCATCGCGACCAGGGAGACGACGACCGCGACGTAGGAGATCGCGTCGAGCAGGAAGCACCACCCTTCGCCCACCGCCGCGATCAGCAGCCCGGCGACCGACGGTCCGATGATCCGGCTGCCGTTGACCATCAGCGAGTTCAGCGCGATGGCGTTCGGAAGGTCCGCGCGATCCTCGATCATGCTGACGACGAACGCCTGCCGCGCGGGCGTGTCGAAGGCGTTGATCAGTCCCTGTACCAGCTGGAGCACCAGGATCTCGGCGATCGTGATGATGCCGGCGAGCGTGAGCCCGGCGAGCGCGAGCGACTGCAGCAGCGAGAGCACCTGGGTGACGACCAGCACGCGCCGCCGGTCCCAGCGGTCTACGAACACCCCGGCAATCGGCGCGAGGAACAGCATCGGGATCTGGCCGCAGAATCCGACGATGCCGAGCAGCAGCGTCGAGCCGGTGAGGCGGTATACCAGCCAGCTCGTCGCCACCCGGGTGATCCAGGTGCCGACCAGCGACACGCTCTGCCCGCTGAAGAAGAGCCGGTAGTTGCGATGGTGGAGCGCGCTGATCATCGAACGGCTGGGCAGTGATCGCTCCGTGATGGGAGGCGGTGTAGCTTGGGGGAGACCGCAGCCGAGGACGGACTCCGATGGAATACGCGATGCACGCGATCGACGACGCGGAGATTCCCCGCGCTGCGGCGCCGATCTTCCAGCATCTGCTCGACACCTACGTCTCTGAGACTAACAAGACTGCGGCCGTCTGGCGTGAACTCAAGGACGATCAGCTCGACTTCCGCCCCCACGCGCGCAGCAGCTCGATCCGCGACATCATCAAGCACCAGATCCTCTCCGAGCGGCGCTTCTTTGCCGAGTTCCTCGGCTTCGCCGAGCCGCCCGCTGACCGGCTGCTGCCCGAGGGCGAACGGCCGGCGGTGCGGGCGTACATCGAGCGCTACGTCGCACTCGCGCGACCGCGGCTCGCGCTGATTGCGGCCGGGGACGAGGGATACTGGCTCGCCGAGGTCCCGTTCTTCGACGTACGCCGCGAGCGGATCTGGGTCTTCTGGCGGCGGGTGCTGCACACGGCGCATCATCGCGCGCAGGCCGGCGTCGCCCTCCGGCTGCTGGAGGATCGCGTGCCCGCGACCTACGGCCCGACCGCCGACGTGACCTGGCGCGGCGCCGATCCGACCAACACCGTCGCCGCTGCCGCGCGGGGTGGTGACGCAGCTATTGTTGAGCGCGCGGGCGCCGCCGCGCCCACCGGCCCATCACCCGTTCGCAAGGGAAACGTCATGACGCCCGATCCGCAGGGAGCGTTGAAGCCGATCGCACCGACCCGCGTGGCGGAGGAGCTCAAGCGCCTCAGCTCCCAGCGCGCCTCCGGCGAGCTCGACCCGGACGAGTACGAGCACCGCTTCAGTCGCATGATCAGCGAGTTGCGCGATCGCCGCATCGACGGCAACCGCGCCGAGATCCTCGCCGTGCTGAGCCCGCTCCGACAGGACGGGACGGTCACACCGGACGACTGGCATCGGCTGATCCGGCAGCTCGGCCTCGGGTGAACCTGCGACCGCTCGGCGCGATGCTGCTGGCGAGCATCGTCCGCCGGCTCTGGCAGGATGCGCCGCTTGCGCCCGCGGATCCGGCCGCGCTCGACGGGGCGGTGTTCGACCGCTCCTAGTATCTTCCTGCCATGTCCGACATCGCCCGTCGCCGCACCGCCACCGCATGGGTGGGGGGAGTTCCGGTAGGCTCCCATCACCCGATCGTCGTGCAGTCGATGACCAACACCGACACCGCCGACGTGGATGCTACGGTGCGCCAGGTCGCGGCGCTCGCGCGCGCGGGCAGCGAGCTGGTGCGGGTGACCGTGAACAACGAGGACGCTGCGGCGGCCGTGCCGCGCATCGCCGAGGAGCTCGACAGCATCGGCGTCGCAGTCCCGATCATCGGCGACTTCCACTACAACGGTCACCTGCTGCTGACCCGCTATCCCGACTGCGCGCGGGTTCTCGCCAAGTATCGCATCAACCCCGGCAACGTCGGCGGGAAGCGACACGATGAGCACTTCCGCGCCATCGTGGAGGTGGCGCTGGCGAACGACAAGCCGGTGCGCATCGGCGTGAACTGGGGCTCTCTGGACCAGGCGCTGCTCACCGAGCTGATGGACGCCAACGCCCGCGCTGCCGAGCCGCTCGAGGCGCGGGATGTCATGCTCGAGGCAATGGTGCAGAGCGCCCTCCAGTCGGCGGCGCTGGCCGAGCGGGCGGGGATGCCGCACGACCGGATGATCCTGAGCGCCAAGGTCTCCGGCGTGCAGGACCTGGTGGACGTGTACGAGGCGCTTGCCGCGCGCTGCGACTACCCGCTGCACCTCGGCCTCACCGAGGCCGGCATGGGGAACAAGGGCGTGGTCGCGAGCACCGCAGGGCTCGCGGTGCTGCTCCAGCGCGGCATCGGCGACACCATCCGCGTCTCGCTCACGCCCGCGCCCGGCGGCGACCGCACCGAGGAGGTGCAGGTCGCGCAGCAGATCCTCCAGTCGCTCGAGCTGCGGCGGTTCACGCCCCAGGTCACCAGCTGTCCCGGCTGTGGCCGCACCACCAGCACATTCTTCCAGCAGATGGCGCAGGACATCCAGGTGTACCTGCGGGAGAAGATGCCGGTGTGGCGGAGCGAGCGGCCCGGCGTCGAGGAGCTGCGCGTCGCGGTGATGGGCTGCGTCGTGAACGGCCCCGGTGAGTCGAAGCACGCCCACATCGGGATTTCGCTGCCGGGCACGTTCGAGGAACCGAAGGCGCCGGTGTACGTGGACGGCCGACTCTACGTCACGCTCCGCGGCGAGCGGATCGTGCCGGAGTTCCTCGAGATTCTCGAGCACTACGTCGCCACGCGCTACGGCGCGGGCGAGGCCGTCGCCTCCTAACCCCGATGCCGCTGCTGCTGGTGGGAACCGAGCCGGCGCTCCGCGGCCATCCGCTCGCGGCGATCGCCACACTGTTCCTGGCGGGCCTCGCCACCAGTCTCACCCCCTGCGTCTATCCCATGATCCCGATCACCGCCGGCGTGCTCGGCGGGACGGGAAACCGCCCCCGGGCGGAGCGGCTCCGGCTCACACTGGTGTACGCGCTCGGCCTCGCGCTGGTGTATGCCTCGCTCGGGCTGCTGGCGGGGCTCACCGGCTCGCTCTTCGGCGCGATCAGCTCCAATCCGTGGGCCTACTTCGCGATGGGCAATCTGCTGCTGCTGTTCGGCCTGGCCATGCTGGACGTTTTCAAGGTGCGCCTGCCGAGCGGCGCCGTTGCGTGGGGGTCGCGCTTCGGACCGGAATCCACCGCCGGCGTCTTCGCGATGGGCGCGACGTCCGGGTTGGTCGCAGCGCCGTGCGGAGCGCCGGCGTTCGCCGCGGTGCTCACCTTCGTCGGCGCGACCGGCAGCGCGGCGCTCGGCTTTCTATATCTCGTGGTGTTCTCGCTCGGCATGACCGCGCTGCTGGTGGTAATCGGCCTCTCGGCCGGCGCGCTCGCGGCGCTGCCGAAGGCCGGCGTATGGACGCTCTGGGTGAAGCGGGCCGGCGGCATCATCCTGCTGGCGATGGCGGAGTATTACTTCATTCAGATGGGTAGGGTGTCGTGAGCAGGTCAACACAACGAACGGGGAAGGTCTCATGATGAGATTTGCGCTGGCCGCGCTGGCCCTGACGATCGCCCTGCCGGCGGCGGCACGGGCGCAGGAGGAAGGGCTGGCACCGGGCACCATCGCTCCGGCCGTCGTCGTCAACGATCTGGACGGGAAGCCGGTCAACCTGGCCCAGTATCTCGGGAAGCGGCCGGTCGTGCTGGAGTTCTGGGCGACATGGTGTGGCAACTGCGCCGAGCTGCTGCCCGAGGTGAAGGCGGCGCACGCCGCCTACGGCAAGGACGCCGAGTTCCTGGGCGTCAATGTCACGGTGAATCAGACGCCAGCGCGGGTGCGCCGCTACCTGACGGAGCACCAGCCGCCGTACCGCACGCTGTGGGACGACAAAGGCATCGCGGTGCGCGCGTACAAGGCGCCCGCCACCTCGTACGTCGTGATCGTGGATCGCGAGGGCAAGGTGGCGTACAGCGGCGTGGGCGGTGAGCAGGACCTGCAGGGCGCGCTGCGGAAGGCGGTGGCAGAGTGATCCCACGCGCACTCCTGCCGCTCGCGCTGCTCGGCGCGGTCGTCGTGACCGGGACGGCGCAGGCCCAGACCGACCGGTCGCGGCCGACCGCCATGATCGCCGGCGGTCCCGAGGTCGGTCGCAAGGCCCCTGACTTCTCGCTGGCCTGGGCCAATAAGGACACGACCGGCGGGGCGGAGGAGCCATTCGGCCTCTGGAAGACCCGGGGGCAGACGGTCGTCGTCGCCTTCTACCCGCGCGACTTCACCCCGAGCGGCGAGACGATGCTCCGGACGCTCGCGGCGCAGCAGGATAGTCTCGCGGTGCAGGACCTGGTCATCGTCGGCATCAGCCCGGATTCGCTCGAGAGTCACCGGAAGTTCGCCGCGAGCGTCGGCGTGCCGTTTCTTCTGCTCAGCGATCCCGGCCAGCAGGTGGCGCGGAGGTACGCCGCCCGGGACGAAGGCGGGGCCAACCGGCGCGCAGTCTACGTGATCGCGCCGGACGGCAAGGTTGCGTGGCGCGACCTCCGCTTCGGCGTCAACGATCCGAGGGCATATCGCGACCTGCGGGCCGCGGTTCGGCGGGTCGCGCGACGTGGCTGAGGGCACGCGTCGGCTGCGCCGGCGCGCGGTGTTGGCGGTGGGCGGCGCGGCCTGTCTGCTGCCCGCCGTCGCCCACGGCCAGCGTGCCGATGACGCCAGGAGCGACCGTCAAATCGTGTGGCAGGGGCAGGGACTCCGCTACGCCGGCTGCCTACAATTCCTGGTGTCGCCCGACAAGACCGGAGACCTGCTGGACTCGGACTGGCGGCCGCTCCGCGCCGATGCGGACTCGACACTTCCTCCCGCGCTTCGGCGCACCATCGAAGCGGAATCGCAGTACGCGGGGTGGACGCCCGGGCAGGTCTGCGTGATGCGCTTCGAGCGGATGAGCGCGGCGGGGCACAACGACGTCGCAAGGCAGCCGACCACGGGACAGCTCGTTTTGCTCGTGGCGATCGCCGGGACCGCGAAGGACGGGACCCCGCCCGGGATGCAGGCGACGTCGGTCCAGACCAGCGACTGGCGCCTGCAAGAGGCGTCCCGATCACACCGGCTCCGGCTGGAGGAAGCCCATGCCGGGTTCACTCAGCTCAGCGAGACTTCGGGCGAACGGCTGACTGTCAAGATCAAGGGTGCGACGCTGGCGTGGGATGGCCTGTCGCCGGCGTCTGCTGCTGCGGGCAGCGATTCGGGCTCGGCGGTGGGTGATTCGCCCGGGCCGGTCACGTGGCGCTGGAGCCTGGCCGGGACCCAGAACGCCCATTGGTCCCTCACCTGCCGGCTGGATCCCGCGGCCCGCCGTCCGTACAGCGGCGCGATCAGCATCTCTGGCAACAGCGAGCTGGCGAAGGCCCTCCGCGGCTCGCCCATCCTGTTCGTCGGCCCGCTGTACACGGGCGGAGCAGGGGAGATCGACTTCCAGCGTTGAGCTGAAGGAGAGGTGTGGTGGACCGAAGCCCCGGCCAGCGGCCGGGGCTTTCGTCTGCCGGTGTGAATAGACCTGCTTAGGGCGCTGTCGAGACGCTGTCCGACGTGTTGATGGTGTGAATAGTCAGGAGAATGCATAAGGAACTGGTGAGAAGCGACAGTGGCAAATGCTCACATAGCATCGCATGTTCAGCGTGGTATCGCCATGAGTATGTTTGCCTTGAGGATTTCAGATGAAGTGATTTATCGCTGTCGCCGAACGGGCGCCCTCGCTCTCGCCATCGCAGCCGCGCCGCCGTCGCCCGGATTGTCCACATGTGGAGAATAATTTCGACGTCAAAACGGTTTTACCGTTTATACACGGCTTCGATGTGGGATCGCGGTTGAGGATCTGTGGAAATGAGGAGAGTCCCGCGGCCGCCGCTGGCGTCCGCGTCCGGGTGCGCTAGCTTGTCGCGATCATGCCGATGACCTCCAACCCGTACCGCTCCGGACTGCTTCGAGCCCGGCGGGTGCTCACGTTGGCGCCCGGGCTGAGCGGCGACGCCGTCTGGTGGCAGGATGGAGTCGTGCGGGGCGTCGGCTGCGCGGCCGCGCTCGGCCGAACGCTGCCGCGCGACGTCCCCCGCTTCGATCTGCCCGATGCGCTCGTCACCCCGGGGTTCGTCGACGGGCACACCCACTTCCTTATGTGGGCGCTGGGGCGCCGCCGAGTACAGCTCGCCGGCGCGGGCACTCGTCGCGATGCGCTTCGGCTGGTGGCGCAGGCTGAGCCGGTGCAGGGCTGGGTGATCGGGCAGGGATGGGATGCGAACGACTGGGAGGAGCCGCCCGAACGCGGCGCGCTCGACGCGGTGCAACCCGGCCCGGTCTACCTCGATTCGCTGGACGTGCACGCTGCCTGGCTCAACAGCGCGGCGCTCGCGGCCTGCGGGATCGGCCGCGAGACCGCCGATCCGTTCGGCGGGCGAATCGTCCGTGATGCCGCTGGTGAGCCCACCGGCCTCCTGCTGGAGCGCGCGGTCGAACTCGCCCTCCCTCACCTTCCTGAGCCGCCCGACGACTACGCCACGGCCGCGGTCCTGGCCGCGCAGACGGAGGCGCACCGGCTCGGGGTCACCGGCATCCACGACGTCGAAGCGGAGCAGGCGCTTCGGGTATTCCAGGATCTCGAGAGCTCCGATCGCCTCCGGCTTCGGGTGCTCTTTCAGCCGCCGGTCGCCGATCTCCCGCGGCTGGTGAGGAGCGGGATCCAGAGCGGTGCGGGGTCGGAATGGCTCGTCTGCGGTGGGGTGAAGCTCTTCCTCGACGGCAGCCTCGGGAGCCAGACTGCGTGGATGCTGGAGCCGTATCGGGGGCGGCGCGACCGAGGAATGCCCATCTCCACGCTCGAGGACGTAACCGCCGCCGTACGGCTCGCCACCGAGTCGGGGATCGCCGCGACGGTACACGCCATCGGCGACGCCGCGGTGCGCCGCGCGCTCGACGTGCTGGAGTCGCTCCCGCGGGTCGCGGTGCCGCATCGGATCGAGCATTTCCAGTGCGTGCATCCCGACGACCTCGGCCGCGCCGCACGGGCCGGGATCGTGAGCTCGATGCAGCCGGCGCACCTCCTCACCGACATCCCGCTGGTCGAGCGCCACTGGGGCGAGCGCGGGCGCGGGGCATACTGCTTCCGCACGCTGCTCGAGGCTGGTACCCCGCTCGTATTCGGCAGCGACGTACCGGTCGCGACCATCGATCCGCGCGCCGGCATCTTCGCGGCGCTCGAGCGCCGCGACGACACGGCCGGCTGCGCCGGCTGGCGACCTGGAGAGCGACTGACCTTCGAGGCAGCGCTGGCCGCGTACACCGTCGGCCCGGCGGCTGCGGGCGGCGCGGCCCATCGGCGCGGCCGGCTGGCGCCGGGCTATGACGCCGACCTGGTGGCGTGGCAGGTCGATCCCGCGGTCGAGCGGGGTAGCGGCGATGCGTTTCGTGCCGGCGGCGCGCTGCTGACGGTGGTGGCCGGCGAGCCGGTCCACGGGCCGGCTGCCGCGTGACCGCCGCGGCCGTGAGCTCACGTGAGCGCTGGCGCATCTGGGGCCCGGCGCTCGCGCTGCTCGCGCTCTTTCTGGCGGTGACCGTCGCCGCCGCGGCGCGGCTTCCGTTCTGGCGCGACGAGATGTACACGCTCGCGACCGCCGGAGCCGGGCCGGTGCATGCCTACGATCAGGCGATCCGATTCGAACAGCAGCCGCCGCTGTACTTCGTCGTCATGTCGCTCTGGCGCGCGGTGCTGCCGACGCTCTTCGAGGCGCGGCTCACCTCCGTGCTTTGCGCGGCGGCGGCCGTCGGCGTGATCGCCGCGCTCTCGCGACGTGCGTGGCCCGAGATCGCGCCGGGGTGGACGGTGCTGCTCGCCGGCACGGCGCCGCCGATCCTCTGGGCGGCCACGGAGCTGCGGGTCTACGCCTTCCTGCTCCTCCTGCTTGCGTTGCTCTTCCTCTGCTTCCACGAGGCGTTCCTGCGGGAGCGGCCGCGCCGCGTCTGGGTCGCCGGCTATGTCGCGGTCGCGCTGGCGGCGTTCTACAGTCACTACTATGCGGCGCTGTTCATCGCGGCGCTGGTGCCCGTCGCGCTGGTGCTGGGGCGGTGGGCGGCAATCCGCCGGCTGCTGCTCGCGACGGCGCTGATCGGGCTCGGCGCGCTTCCGGCGCTCGCCTGGTTTCCGTCCCAGGTGCGGGAGATCAGCCCGGCGTCCTTGCGCACCGACACGACGCCGGCACGTGCCGCGGTCCACCTCGCCCTCAGCGACGTCGAGACGGCGGCAATTCCGGCGCTGCCGGTGCTCCGGCGCGTGATACCGGAGAAGACCCGCGGCAGCATGGTGGCGCACTGGCTGTTCCGGCTCACGATCGTCGCGGCGTGCCTGGTCGCACTGCTTGCGGCACGGCGGCGCCCGTGGCCGGCGGTCAGCCGCCTTGCATGGCCGATGATCGTGCTCGGGGTGCTCGCGGTGGAGTTCTCGGGACTGCGGGTTCACTTCGGGCCCGAGGCGCTCTATGCGCGCTACCTGGTCGGCGTCGCGCTGGTGTTCCCGCTCATCCTGGTCGGCGCGGCCGCCGCGTGGCGACCGGCGGGCGTGCTGCTGGTCGTCGCGGCGGCGCTCAACCTCGCCGCGGTGGCTACGAGCGACATCCTGGTGACGAAGGTGAGCGACCTTGCGCGGGTCGGCGCCTACCTCACGGCGCACAGCCAGCCCGCGGAAACGATTCTGGTCATTCCGGCGGCCGACGTCCCGCCGTTCCACCTGTACTATCACGGCGCGAGCGAGGTGCGCACGGTCACCTGCCCGGTCAGCGAGTACCGGTGCATGCTCGAGCCCGGCGATTCCGTGTTCGCCGCGGCCCAGCTCGCCGAGGCGGTGCGCCGGGGCGGCGCATGGGTGGTGATCGGTCCGGTGGTGCGCTGGCAGCGGCCGATGACCGAGGCGATGGTACGCGACATCGGACGGCGCTTCCGCCTGGCGGAGGTTCGGGCGTTCCGCGGCAACGCGGTCGTGCGGCACGTGCTGCCACGCTGAGCGCCGCCGCGCGGCGCGCGTGCTTCCGTCTTCCTATCCGATTATGATGTGCGGGACACGAACCCAAGGGTGCCGCGTTGTCCCGCACGTCCGTCCGCCGAACGAAAATCGTCGCCACTCTCGGCCCCGCCTGGGAGAAGCCGAGCCAGATGGCCGCGCTGCTCGACGCGGGGGTCGACGTCGTGCGCATCAACGCGTCGCACGGCACTCCGGAGGTGCGGCGCCGCTGGATCACCCAGCTCCGGGAGGTGATCGACCGGCGCGCGCAGCGCTGTGCCGCGGCAATTCTCGTCGACCTGCAGGGCCCGCGGATCCGGGTCGGACGCCTCGAGGAGCCGCGGACGCTCAGCACGGGTGACGTGGTGGTCTTCGCGCCCGAGGCGAGCGCGCTGCCGGGCGAGATCCCCACCACCTACCGCGCGCTGGCCAGCGACCTCCGACCCGGAGCGCGGGTGCTGCTCGACGACGGTCTGCTCAGCGTCGACGTCAGCGGCATCGAGGGCGACCGCGTCCTCGGCACGGTCCGCTACGGTGGCGAGCTCAAGTCGAACAAGGGGATCAACCTTCCCGGCATCGAGGTGAGCGCGCCGGCGATCAGCGACAAGGATCGCGAGGCGATCGAAGCGGCGGTGGCGCTCGGCGCCGACTACATCGCGATCTCCTTCGTGCGGCGGCCGGAGGACGTGGAAGAGGTGCGACGGCTGGTGCCGCGCGGCCTCAAGCTGATCGCCAAGATCGAGAAGGATACGGCGCTGCAGAACATCCGCCCGATTCTCAAGGCGAGCGACGCGATCATGGTGGCCCGCGGCGACCTCGGCGTCGAGCTGCCGTTCGAGGAGGTCCCGCTGGCGCAGAAGCGGCTGATCCGCGAGGCCAACCTGCACGGCAAGCCGGTGATCACGGCGACGCAGATGCTCGAGTCCATGACGCACGCGCCGCGGCCGACGCGCGCCGAGGCGTCGGACGTGGCCAACGCGATTCTCGACGGCACCGACGCAGTGATGCTCTCGGCGGAGACGGCGATCGGACAGTATCCGCTCGAGGCGGTGCAGGCGATGGCGCGCATCGCGCGCGAGCTGGAGCGGCAGCGCCGCGGCCGGAGCCCGGCGTTCGATCTCGCCGTCGGGCGGCGCATCGACGGCGCCGACCGGCTGGGGCTCGACGAGGAGGATCTCATCACCGGCGCGCGCACCGAGGACGCGATCGCGGTCGCGGTGTGCGCCGCGGCCGAGCTGCTGCACGCGCCGCTCATCGTCTGCTTCACCAGCAGCGGCTTCACCGCCCGCACCGTCGCCGCCTATCGCCCATCGGTGCCGATCTTCGCGGTGACGCCGGAGCCGGAGACCTTCCGCCAGCTCGCGCTGGTGTGGGGCGTGGTGCCCGCGCTGGTCGAGCACTTCCCGTCCTACGAGTCCATGCTGCCGGTGGCGCGCCAGAAGCTGATCGAGGGCGGGCTCGCCGAGCCGGGCGAGCGGGTGGTGGTGACCGCCGGCGTCCCCTTCGACAAACCCGGGACCACCAACCTCCTGAAGATCGAAGCGGTCTAGCCGATGCGGCTCACGCTGCTGGGGACGGGCACCTCGTTCGGCGTGCCGCAGATCGGATGCGACTGCGCGGTGTGCCGCTCGACCGACCCCCGCGACCGCCGAAGCCGCACCGGCGCGCTGCTCGAGGCCGACGGCGCCAGCATCCTCATCGACACCCCTCCCGAGCTCCGTGCGCAGCTCGTCGCCGCGCGCGTGCAGCGGGTCGACGCCGTTCTCTACACCCACGAGCATGCCGATCACATCAACGGCATCGACGACCTTCGCATCTTCTCGGTGCGGCGGCACGCGCCGCTGCCGGTGTACGGGCCGCCGGAGACGCTCACGCGAGTCCGCCAGTCGTTCGGCTACATCTTCGATGATGCAGTGCAGCCGTATGCCGGCACCTCGAAGCCGTCGCTCGCGCTGCACCCGCTGGAGCCGGACATCTCCGCGAGCGTCGCCGGGATCGAGGTGCTGCCGCTCGCGTTCGAGCACGGGCACGCGCGGGTGTACGGCTATCGCATCGGTCCACTGGCCTACATCACCGACGTGAAGGCGGTACCGGAGGCCGAGCGCGCGCGGCTGAAGGGATTGGAGGTGCTGGTGATCAACGCGCTCTGGTGGCGCCCGCACCCGACGCACTTGAGCATTCCGGAAGCGATCGAGACGGCGCAGGCGATCGGCGCGCGCCGCACGTACCTGACGCATCTGACGCACGAGACCGGGCATGCCGAGCTGGCCGCGCGGCTCCCGCCGGGCATCGAGCCGGGCTACGACGGGCTGGTCATCACGATCTGAGCTGCGGCGTGCCCGGCAGCCGTCGTGCCGGCCTGACGCGAAGGAGCCAGCAATGCGACTGATGTACGGCCGAATGTTCCAGGACGCGCTCGACGGCGAGCACGGGCTCCCGCGCACCCGGCTCGCCGAGCTGGAGCGACGCTTCCGGGCAGTGCAGGCGGAGGTGCGCGAGCGCCGCGGGAGCGGCGAGTACGGTTTTTACGGCCTTGCGTCTCAGGACGATGTGGTCCGGCAGATCCGTACCTTCGCCGAGGGCGTCGGCCAGGCGTACGACCACGTGCTCGTGCTCGGCATCGGCGGCTCGGCGCTGGGAACGAAGGCGCTGCTCGGCGCGCTGCGTCCGCCGGCGTGGAACGAGCTCAGCGACGAGGCGCGCGACTTCTTCCCCCGGCTCACCATTCTCGACAACGTGGACCCGACGTCCGTCGGGCCCGCGCTCCGCCGGATCGACCCGCGCCGCGTGCTGGTCAACGTCATCAGCAAGTCCGGCGGTACCGCGGAGACGATGGCGCAATACCTCGTCATCCGCGCGTGGCTGGAGCAGGCGCTCGGCACCGCGGCGACGCGCCACCTCGTCTTCACCACCGACCCGGCGCGCGGCGCGCTGCGGGAGCTGGCGGCGCGTGAGTCGATCGCGACGCTCGATGTGCCGCCCGGCGTCGGCGGCCGCTACAGCGTGCTGTCGCCGGTCGGACTGCTGCCGGCGGCGCTGGTCGGCATCGACATCGCCGGGCTGGTGAGCGGCGCCGGCCGCGCGGTCGAGCGGGCCGATGCCGAAGAGCTCAGGGCCAACCCGCCCGCGCTCTACGCCGCGCTCCACTGGGCGGCCGACGCGCAGCTCGGCGCACGGGTGCACGTGCTGATGCCGTACACCGACCGCCTGCGCGAGTTTGCCGAGTGGTACCGGCAGCTCTGGGCCGAGAGTCTCGGCAAGCGGCTGGACCGCCGCGGGGCACCGGTCTTCGCGGGGCCGACGCCGGTCGGCGCGGTCGGCGCCACCGACCAGCACAGTCAGGTGCAGCTGTTCATGGAAGGGCCGTTCGACAAGGTCGTCAGCTTCGTCACCGTCGATCGCCTGGGAGAGGACGTGCCGATCCCGGCGCGCCCGGAGCTGCCGCCGGACCTCGCGTACCTGCCGGGCCACACGCTGGGAGAGCTGCTCCACGCCGAGTACGCGGCGACGGCCGCGGCGCTCGCGCGGATGGGGCGGATGAGCGTGACGCTGCGCCTGGCCGAGCTGTCGGCGGCGTCGGTGGGCGAGGCGATCATGTTCTTCCAGCTCGCGACGGGCTACGCCGGCGCGTGGTACGGCGTCGATCCGTTCGACCAGCCCGGTGTCGAGCTGGCCAAACGACTCACCTACGCTGCGATGGGACGTCCGGGCTTCACGCCGGAGACGACCCGCGCCCCCGCGGACGAGGCGGACGCCGTTTGACGCCTCCGCGTGCGGCGCCTAGTTTCGGGACGACCCGGCGAAATGCGCCCGGCTCAACCAGGACGGCAACGCATGAGTGACGTGATACAGCGGGCGGTGGAGCTTTTCGGCGGCGCGGTGCGGCTGGTGCCCGGCGGCGTCGAAGTGCGCGACGCGGCCCGGCTCCGCAGCGCGGCGATGGACCGGCTGGTGTGGCAGGCGGTGTTCGCCGGCGCGGACGAGCGGGAGGCCGCCCGGTGGCTCCTGTGGGAGATCGGCCAGGTGAGCGGGGTGCGGCCGGCGTCGATCAACGGCCTCTACATGGCCCGCGGTCGCGGCGAGTGCACCGGCTTCACCGTGCCCGCCATGAATGTCCGCATGATGGCGTACGACACGGCACGCGCCGTCTTCCGCGTCGCGCGAACCGGACGGGCCGGCGCCATCATTGTGGAAATCGCGCGGTCCGAAATCGCCTACACCGAGCAGCGCCCGGCCGAGTACGTGTCGGTGATGATCGGCGCCGCGCTGCGCGAGGGCTACGCGCTCCCGCTCTTCATCCAGGGCGACCACTGTCAGGTCAACGCCAAGAAGTACGCCGCCGATCCGGACGGCGAGGTGGGCGAGGTGAAGAAGCTCATCGCCGAGGAGATCGGCGCCGGGTTCTACAACATCGACGTGGACACCTCGACGCTGGTGGATCTGTCGCAGCCCACGCTCGCCGAACAGCAACGCGCCAACTACGAGCGCTGCGCCGAGATCACCGGCTTCATCCGGGAGCGCGAGCCCGACGGCGTGACGGTGTCGGTGGGCGGCGAGATCGGCGAGGTGGGGTACAAGAACAGCACGGTCGAAGAGCTGCACGCGTTCATGCGCGGCTACAACGCAGCACTCTCCCGGCTCGGCGATCACGTCGGGATCAGCAAGATCTCGGTCCAGACCGGCACCTCGCACGGCGGCGTGGTGCTCCCCGACGGAAGCATCGCCGACGTCAAGCTGGACATCCAGGCGCTCGCCGCGCTGTCCCAGGCGGCGCGGGAGGACTACGGGCTCGCCGGCGCGGTGCAGCACGGCGCCAGTACGCTGCCGCCGAACGCCTTCGGCAACTTCCCCCGGGTCGAGACCGCCGAGATCCACCTCGCCACCAACTTCCAGAACATCGTGTTCGATCATCCCCGGCTTCCCGCCGATCTGCGCGAGCGGGTGAAGCGCTGGCTGGACGAGAACGCGCAGGGCGAGCGGAAAGCGGGCGACTCGGAGGAGCAGTTCTACTACAAGGCGCGCAAGAAGGCGATCGGCCCGTTCAAGCGCGACTTCTGGAGTCTGCCCGACGACGTGCGCGCGGCGATCGCCGCCGACCTGGAGAAGACTTTCGCATTTCTGTTCGAGCAGCTCAACGTCAACGGCACCGCCGACCAGGTCCACCGCTTCGTGCAGGCGCCGATGCAGCACCACGCATCGCTGACGCCGGCGCTGGCGACCGCGGTGGACGACGCCGACGCGGGCGAATAGGAGCGACGACTATGCGACGGGACAAGCGCGACGTGGTCTATGTGGATCGCGGCGGCGACGCCTCGGTCAAGTGGCTCCTCTGGGGCGCGGTGATCGGCGCCGGGCTCGCGCTGATGTACGCGCCCCGGAGCGGCGAGGAAACCCGCCGCTCGCTCCAGCGGCGTCTATGGAAGCTGCGGGCCATGACCGAGGAGAAGCTGGACGAGCTGGTCCAGCAGTTCGGCGATCGCGGCAGTCTGCTCGACGAGCCGGAGGACGAGGACGTCGAACCGATCGAGGAGCCGCGCCGCGGCGGTTCGGCGCGGAACGAGCTGGAGCGGCGCCTCGCCGACGCCCGCGCCCGGCGCCGTGCGGGTGGCGAGGACGAGGAGCCGCTCGCCTGAAACGCACTGCGCGGGGCGGCGACGGGTGGCACCGCTCACCCGTCGGCTTCCTGCGCCGCACCCTGCAGGCGGCCGACGAGGCCAACCTCCCGTTCCTGGCGAGTGCGCTCACCTTCGACGCGCTGCTCGCCGCGGTGCCGCTGGTGCTGCTGGTCCTGGTCGGCGTCACCCAGGTCGTCCAGACGCTGGCGCACCGCAATTTCACCGACCCCGTCGTCCTCTTCCATCGCTTTCTCCCGCCGCACGACCAGCGGCCGGGTCACGATCCGTTCGCGCTCATCGAACAGGTCCTCAGCGGCATCGCGCAGAACCAGGGCGCCGTCTCGCTCTACGCGGTCATCGCCTTCATCTGGTTCAGCACGCGGCTCTTCGCCGGGGTGCGGGTGTCGCTCAACGACATCTTCGACGTGTCGGTGCGGCCGACGCAGCGGCGGCATTTCCTGCTCAACTGGCTCGCCGCCAAGCTGCGCGACGCGCTGATGGTCGTCGCGACGGTGGTGCTGTTCCTCATCAACACGGCGATCACCATCGCCGTGCTGCTGCTGCGGCGCCAGGGGCGGCACTGGATCCCCGCGCTGAGCTTCGTGGTGACGTGGGCCGGCCGCACGGCGGTGGAGCTGGTCGCGTTCATCTTCGCCGTCTCGCTGTTCATGATCACCTACAAGTACGCGTCGGTCCGGCGGCTTCCCTGGCGCACCGCGCTGCTCGCCTCCACCTTCACCGCCGTGCTGTTCGAGGTGGCGAAGCGCGTGTACAGCCTCTACCTCGGGCACTTCGCCAATCTCGGCGGGCCGTCGGGCAACGCCAACATCGGCGCGGCGGTGCTGTTCATCCTGTGGGTGTACTACACCGCGATCGTCTTCCTGCTCGGCGGCGTCGTGGCGGAGACGTGGGAGCTCCGCACGATGCAGCGGCGGCAGCGGGCGATCCTGAATTGACTCTCGCTTCCGGAGGCTCGATGCATCACTCGTTCGAAGTTGCCGCAGTGGTCGCGCTCGCGCTCGTCGTTGCGTGTCAGCCCGCGCCGAACGGCAGCGCCGCGGCGCGCGCGGCGGGTGACACCGGGGCCATGTCCGCACCCGCCGGGCCCGCCGCCTTCAGCGCTGCCGACGAGGCGGCGATCCAGGCGGTGGATTCAACCTGGGCCGCGTCCATCGAGAAAGGCGACGGCCCCGCCGCGACCGCGCTCTACGCCGACGACGCCGTCCTCCTCGGCTCCGACACGACCACGATCTCGGGCAAGGCGGACATCGGCAAGGCGCTCGACGGCTTTGCCAAGGCGCGGCTCAAGAACGTGAAGTTGCGGGAGACGAAGGTGGAAGGCCGGGGCGACCTCGCGTACACCTACGGAGCCTTCTCGATGATCGCCGGCGGCACGGAGGCACACGGCAAGTACGCCGAGGTGCTCAAGCGGCAGCCGGACGGCAGGTGGAAGTACGTGGTGGACAGCTGGAGCTACGATCCGGCGCCGAAGAAGTAGCCGTACGGCGGCTACCGTCCGCCGCCTCGCCCGCTATATTTGACGTGCCCCAGGTCCGAAGGGCTCCGGCGCGCGAACCGCGTCAGGACCTCGCCGGTAGCAGCGCTAAGCGATGTCCGGTGTCGCTTCGGGGTGCCTGGGGCACTTTTCTTTTCCTCCCGCAGGTCCATCATGCCCGGCATGACTCCCAGCAACAACATCGCGCTCGCCCGCCGCTACCGCCCTCGGCGGTTCGCCGATCTCCTGGTGCAGGACCACGTGACCGCGGTGCTGCGCGGTGCCATCGCGCGGGACCGCGTCGGCCACGGGTATCTCCTCACCGGCCCGCGAGGGGTGGGGAAGACCACCGCGGCGCGCATTCTGGCGATGGCGCTCAACTGCGAGCAACGCCAGCCGACCGGCGATCCCTGCGGCGCGTGCGCCAGCTGCGAGCGGATCTGGGGCGGCGGGGCGAATCTCGACGTCGTCGAGATCGACGCCGCCAGCAACCGTGGCGTGGACGACGCCCGCGACCTCCGCGAACGTGCGATGTACGCCGCGTCCCAGCCGGGGCACCACAAGGTGTACATCGTAGACGAAGCGCACATGCTCACCCGCGAGGCGTGGAATGCGCTCCTCAAGATTCTGGAGGAGCCGCCGCCGGGCGTGGTGTTCGTGTTCGCCACCACCGAGCCGCAGAAGATCGCCGCCACCGCGGCACCGGTGCTCTCGCGGCTCCAGCGGCTTGATTTCCGGCGCATCGGCACCGTCGCGATCCGCGCGCGCTTGCGCGAGGTGCTGGAGGCCGAGCGGATCGAGGCGGATGACGACGCGCTCACCCTGATCGCGCGCCACGCCGACGGCGGCATGCGCGACGCGCTGAGCATGCTCGACCAGTGCCTGAGCTTCGGCGAGGGGCGTATCACCGCGGCGCGCGTCCGCGAGATTCTCGGCTTGGTGGACGACGAGGTCTACGGCGACGTGCTGCGGCTCGCGGCCGAGCACGACGCGGCCGCGGTGTTTCCGCTGGTCGAGCGGCTGATGCAGGCCGGCGCCGATCTCGCCGAGTTCGTGGGCGGCGCGGCGGAGATGCTGCGCGCGCTGCTGATGCTGCAGGTCGGCACCGAGCCCGACGATCTCACCGAGGCGCTGCGCCAGCGGCTCGCCGCGTACGAGGCGGCGCTCGCGCCGGGGGACGTCCTGCGGATGCTGCGGCTCCTGGGCGACAGCGAGACGGCGATCCGGCGCAGCGGAAACGCCCGGCTGGTCGTGGAGACGCTGCTGCTGCGCTGGGCGATGATGGATCGGCTGGTGGATCTCCAGGCGGCGCTCGAGGCGGCAGGTGGCGCACCGGCGTCGCCGCGCGCGGGCTCGGCGGCACCGCGAC
>JAICWE010000095.1 GCA_025934955.1 Gemmatimonadales bacterium
CGCCGTGGAACGGGTGCGGGAGGACGAGAACGCCGAAGCCGCCGTGGTCGCGCCGGCCGCTCAGCCCCGGCGGCGGTGATCAGCCCCCGGTACCGCCGCGCGCGCCGGGCGCGCACCTCGCGCACGCCGCGCCCGGCTCCCGCCGGAACAGGAACCAGAGCGATATCAGGAACGGCACGCCGAGGACCACGAGCAGCGCGGGCAGGTATCGCGCGAGCCACGCCGTGGCCGCGCTGCCGCCCACGAGCACCGCGACGCCGATCCAGTGACAGGGACAGGTGATGAGCGCGCCGATCGCGCCCAGGGTTTGCCGCTTCATCGGGAGGTCACCTCAGTAGCGGACGAACACCGCGACCGTCGCGGTGCTGTCCATGAAGTTGAGCGAATCGGCGTGAAAGCGGAACCGCTGGACGGAGCGGTCATCGCGCCCGCGCCGGCGCCACGGTCCGCCGGAAATCCGGCATCATCACGATCAGCCCGTGATCCGCCGTGTTCCGCGAGTAGCCCGCCACGAGCTGCTGGTTGTAATGGTCGAGGAAGAAGTCGAACGGATCCTTCGGCTCCGCGTCCACGATCAGCAGATCGGTCTCGGTCATCGTGAGCTTCCCGAACCGCAGCACCCCGCCGCGGAAGAACATGTAATTCGGCGTGTCGGCGCGCGGCAGCGTGAGCTCGCGCGTCGTCGCGCCGGAGTCGGGGCGGAAGACCTGCACGATCTCGCTGTCGTTCACCTCCACCCGGGTGACGTGTCCCTCGATCGCCGGCGGCGGCAGCAGCTCGGCCGGCGCGAGCAACAGGTCGTTGCCCTCCACCCGGACCCCGCGTGCCCTGTCGGTGTGCACCAGCTTCTGCAGGTGGATGCCGAAGAGCTTGAGCAGCCCGGTGACCCCGATGCCGATCGCCTTGATGGACGACGGATGCAGCCGCAGCTCGCCCGCGGGCGTCAGCGTCAGGTCGCCCGCGATGCTGAACGACATGCCGTGCAGCACCCCGCTCAGCTTGAGCCGCGCATCCTCGATTCCGACCGACAGCTTCCGGAGCGGCGCGCCGGGATACGCGAAGGTGTACCGGTTGAGCAGAGCGGTGAGCGCCGCCGGCGTGATCGCCGCGCGCGCCGTGTCGATGACCAGGGTGAAGGAGTGCTTGTCGTCGAGATACGCCGGCTGATCCGCGGCTTTCCGCCGGAGCTCGCCGCGGAGGTAGGCCAGCCGCAGCACCACCGATGTGTCGAAGTGGAAGGCGACGTTCCGCATCTGCACCTGCACCGGCGCCTGGGCCGCCGCCGTCGCCGGAGCGGACCCGACCAGCGCCAGAGCGAGCGCGAGACCGCGGCTCCCATCCGGGCGATACCGACTCATGCTTCCGTTGGCTCTCCTGCCGGCTCCGAAATCCTGCGTCGCGCCGGCGCGCTAGCTCCGCGGCTCGGCGGTAAGCCGCGCCAGCCGCGCGCGCGCCTCGTCCACCGCCGGCCGCAGCCGCGCGTCGCAGCGCTTCCAGAGCTGGATGAAGCGGGAGTATGCGTCCACCGCCTTCTGGCGCTCGCCCCGCCGCTCGTACACGTCCCCGAGGCGCAGCGCGACCTGCGCGCGGAAGATCCACTCGTCCGGGGTCGCGTCGAAGCCGTTCTCGAGCCAGCGAAGCGCCTCGCCGTCGTTGCCGGTCGCGAGAAGCGCCTCGGCCCGGAGGAAGCGGCCGTAGTCCTCCCCGAATGACGCGTTGCCGCTGAGTTCCAGCGGCACCTCGCCGCGGACGTTCTCCAGCAGGGTCAGCGCCTCGGCCGGGCGGCGCGAGGCCAGCGCCACGTCGGCCCGCACCACCGCGGCGAGCGCGCGCAACGCGGCCCGGTCATCGGCGGTCACCTGCATGGTGTCGAGCTGATCCGCGGCCCGCAGCGCACCTGGGCCGTCGCCCAGCCGGGAGGCGAGCAGCCCCAGAGCGTAGCTCCGAAGCGCCGGCACCAGTGCACTCCCGGCACCGGTCGCCGGCGGGCCTGGCGCCGCCAGCTCGGTACGGATCGCCTCCAGCTCGGGGCGCGGCACCGCGAGGAACGGCAGCGATGCCATCAGGCCCTGCGCGATTCGCGGCCGCGGGTCCGCCGTCGTTGCAGCGGCGGCGGCGAATGCGCTGTCCGCCGCCGTCCAGCGGCCTTGGGAAATCAGGTTCGCCGCCAGCACGAGGTTCCCCCGCTCCGGCTGCTCCGGCCGGGCTGCCGCCGCGCGGGCGAACGGCTCGGCCAGCTCGGGCCGGCCCAGCCAGCCGACCTCCCACGACGCGCTTCCCACCTCGCCGAACGGTGCGGCCCCCTTCGCCTCGGAGAGGAGCCGCCGCGTAAGCGCGCTGTCCCCGTGCACGATGGCGAACATGGCGCTGTCCGCGTAATCCTTTCCCACCTTCGCGACCAGCGAATCGGCTCGGGCGATGTCGTCCTCGCTCACGGCGAGGTGCATCATCGGTCATATGGGGCAGAGAAACTCGGGGTCGAGCTTGAGCACGGCGTCGAACACCGGCCGCGACTCCGCGATCGGGCGGCCGCGGAACGGGTTGTACACGTAGAGCAGCGTCGCCAGCTGCCACAGCGCCTCAAGGTCGTCGGGATAGTCCTGGAGCACACTCCGATAGCCGCGCTCCGCCTCGTCCGGCTTCCCGGCGGCGAGAGCCGCGAACGAGGCGAGCAGCCGCTGGTCCCGCGTGCTCAGGCGATCGGCGAGCCGGACGGCACTGTCGGTGTTGGCCGGGATGAGCGCCGGACGGTGCGACCACGCCGCCGCCACCGCCAGACGGTAGTACGCGAGCGCAAAGGTGCTGTCGAGCTGCACCGCGTTCTGGAAGCCGGCGAGCGCCGAGTCGAACGCCCCGCGCCGGAGACTCCCCTCCGCCCCGAGATATGCCTTGAGCGCCGGCAGCGACTTGGTGGTGACCGCGGCAGTCTGCAGCAGCCGCGAGCCCGGTCCCCGCCGCCGGGCCACGATCAGGTCGCCCGCCAGGCGGTCCACCAGCTCGAACAGGTGGGTGGTGTCACCGCTCACGCTGGCCTGCGCCACCATCACCGGCTGCGCCGGCGCGCCGTCGTACAGGCTCGCGTCGATCCGCATCTTGTCGCCGATCGCGTTCACGCTGCCGAGCACGTACAGCTCGGCACCGAGCCGCCGGGCCAGTTGGCGGCCCTGCTCGACGTCCTCGCTGCCCCCGCCGGCCGCGTGCGCCGCGGCGAGCACGGTCGCGCCGTTCACGCTCCTGAGGTCGCCCGCGCCGTCGAGGTTGCGACTGAGCAGATCCACCAGCCCCGGCGACAGGAACTCCAGGCCCCGTCCACCGTGCACCGCGAACGGAAGGACCGCGAGATGGTTCGCCCTCGGGACAGCCGCCGGCGCGGCGTGCGTCCGCCACCACACGGCGCCGGTTCCGGCGGCGACGATCGCGGCGGCGGCGGCGACAGCGCGCCAGTGGAGTCTGCCGGGCCGCCGCGCCCCGGGGGCGGGCATCGGCGTCACGACCGTCGTGGCGCCGCTCGTCCCGGCGGCGGCCTGATCCAGGGCCGCCGCGAACTCCGC
>JAICWE010000080.1 GCA_025934955.1 Gemmatimonadales bacterium
CAACTGAGCTAACCGCCCGCTTCGGGATCCTCCTGACGGCGAGGGCGGTAACGGCGGGAGGACCGCCGTTACCGCCCTCGCGTACATCACTGCGAATCTGCTGCGAATCTCGTGCGAATCTCGCTGCATAGCGGGGGTGGGATTTGAACCCACGACCTCCGGGTTATGAGCCCGGCGAGCTACCAGACTGCTCCACCCCGCGACGGTATTCCTGTGTACCAGCCATTCCAGCAGAGCGGGAAACGGGACTCGAACCCGCGACCCCAACCTTGGCAAGGTTGTGCTCTACCAACTGAGCTATTCCCGCGAATGCCGCGCCTGCTCCGACGCTCCGATTGCCGCGCTTGAGCGACCGGGATTTTACTGTGCGGCACCGGCCCGGTCAATGTCCGCAGCCTGCGTCCGGCACGATGGGCCGCCTGATCCGCGACAGCGTCCGCGGCACGGGATGGAGGCGAGGGGGATCGAACCCCTGACCTCGTGAATGCCATTCACGCGCTCTCCCAACTGAGCTACGCCCCCGTTATATTGTCGCGCCCGAAGCTCCCGATGCGCGGCAGCACGAGAAGCTACCCGCCGCGTAAATGAGTGTCAAGCGTCGCGCGTGCGGGCGAATCCACCTATCTGATTACTTTGCGAGCATGAAGAAGAAGAGCGAGCCAGCAGCGGCGAAAGCATCGCCCAAGCGCGGACCGAAGCCGAAGTCCGCGCCTGCCGCCCCGCCCGCTCCGCCCGTCCCATCCGCGGTGCTCACCGACGACATGTCGATGGCCGAGATCCTCGCCGCCGGCGCGCCGTCGAAGCCGCGCCGGCCGCGGAAGACGGAGACCTCGCGCTCGCTCGGCATCTACGACGCCGATCGCGACATCCTCGACCAGTATCTCTACGAGGTGAGCCAGACGCCGCTGCTCACCCAGCCGCAGGAGATCGCCATCGCGCGCAAGGTGCGCGCCGGCGATCAGGACGCGATGCAGGAGCTGGTGAAGCGGAACCTTCGCTTCGTCATCTCGGTCGCCAAGAAGTACCAGAACCGCGGGCTCCCGCTCACCGACCTGATCGGCGAAGGCAACGTCGGCCTGCTCACGGCCGCGCGGAAGTTCGATCCCGATCAGGGCGTCAAGTTCATCTCCTACGCCGTCTGGTGGATCCGCCAGGCGATCCTCGCCGCGCTGGCGCGACAGGGGCGCACGGTGCGCGTGCCGCTCAACCGCACGGCGGACCTGAGCCGCATCGTTCGCACCGCCGAGACGCTGCGTCAGGAGCTGCGTCGCGAGCCGACGCCGGAGGAGATCGCCCGGGTCGTGGGCCTCTCGGTGGACGTGGTGCAGTCGCTCGCGGCGCTCAACACCAGCGAGGTACGGCTCGACGCCCCCCTCGATCCCGAGGGCGATCGCTCGCTGATCGACCGCTTCGTCGCCCAGGACTACGCCAATGCCGAAGACCAGGCGATGGACAACTTCCTCAGCGAGGAAATCGAGACCGCGCTGACCACGCTGCCGCCCCGCGACGCCAAGGTGCTACGGCTCTACTTCGGCCTCGACGGCGGGCGCGAGCACACGCTGGAAGAGATCGGCGGCATGCTCGGCGTCACCCGCGAGCGGGTCCGCCAGCTTCGCGACCGCGCGCTCAAGCGGCTGCGCGAAGGCGATATCGGCAAGGCGCTGGCGAGCTTCGCGGCGTAGGCGTACCTTCTTCGGGTGCAGCGAGTTCTCGCATCCGAGGCCCCATCACAACCCCAGGGATTCATCGCCGACATCGGCCGCCGCACGGTGGAGGCCGGCCGCGCGCTCGGCGACGTCCGCACCTGGGGGCCGCTCCTCTTCTTCCAGATGCGCCGCCTCGGCGTGGACTCCGTCCCGATCGCGGTGTTCATCGCCGTCTTCACCGGCATCGTCCTCGCCCTCCTCTCCTCCTACATCTTCACCGGCGCCGTACCGCTCTACTTCGTGGGCGCGCTGGTGGGGAAGACGGTGATGATGGAGCTGGGTCCGGTGCTCACCGGCATGGCGCTCGCCGGCCGGGTCGGCGCCAACATCGCCGCCGAGCTGGGCACGATGAAGGTGACGGAGCAGGTGGACGCGCTGGAGACGCTGGCCTACGACAAGTACAGCTACCTCGTCGTGCCCCGCGTGCTCGCGGCGACGCTCATGTTCCCGGTCGTCACCGCCTTCGCCATGGCGGTCGGCGTCACCGCCGGATGGATCACCGCGATCAACCTGCTCGACCTCTCCACGCCCGAGTTCCTCAAGGGACTCCGGATGTTCTACCAGTTCAAGGACATCTGGTTCGGGCTGGTGAAGAGCGCGAGTTTCGGCGCGGCGGTGGCGCTGATGGGCTGTCTGCGCGGCCTCGGCAGCGAGGGCGGCGCGCAGGGCGTCGGTGCCGCGACGACCCGGGCCGTGGTGCTCGGCTGCGAGGCGATTCTGGTGCTCGACGCCTTCTGGGCGCTCGTGCTCTTGTGATCGCGCTCGACGACGTGTACAAGAGCTTCGGCGCGAAGCGCGTGCTGCGCGGCGTGACCCTGCAGGTGCCCGACGGCGAGAACACCGTCATCATCGGGCGCTCCGGCAGCGGGAAGAGCGTCACCCTCAAGCTCATCGTCGGGCTGCTGGAGCCCGATGCCGGCCAGGTGACGGTGGACGGTGCGGTGGTACAGCATCTCGATCGCGAGGCGCTGACCGAGCTGCGCGGCCGCATCGGCTTCGTCTTCCAGTTCGCCGCGCTGTTCGACTCGATGACCGTGGCCGACAACATCCGGCTCGGCCTCGCGCGGCGCGCGGTGCCGGGAGACGAGATCGAGCGACGCGTGGGCGAGAGTCTCGCCGTCGTCGGGCTCGAGGGGAGCGAAGCGAAGTACCCGGCCGAGCTGTCGGGCGGGATGCGGAAGCGGGTCGGCATCGCGCGCGCCGTCGCGCTCCGCCCGCGCTACATTCTGTACGACGAGCCGACCACGGGCCTCGATCCGGTGACCTCCGCCGATATGAACGAGCTGATGGTGAAGACCCGCGATCTGGGCGTGACCGGCGTCGTCGTCACCCACGACATGCGCAGCGCCTACGCCGTCGGGGACCGCATCGCGATGCTGCACGACGGGGCGATCCGGCAGGTCGGCACGCCCGCGGAGCTGCAGGCGACGGACGATCCGGTGGTGCGGCAGTTCATCGAGGGCCGGCCGGACGAAAGGACGGCGGTGTGAGGCGAAGCAACGAGTTCGCGGTGGGGCTCGCGGTGATCCTGGCGCTCGCGCTGGTGATCGGCGGCGCGCTCTGGCTGAGCGAAACCGAGATCAACCAGAAGTCGGCGAAGTACACCGCGCGCTTCCGCGACATCGGCGGGTTGAGCGTGGGCGCACCGGTGACGCTGCGCGGCGTCAAGGTCGGCCGGGTGGAGCAGATTCGCCTGGCGCCGAACGAGTGGGTCGAGACCGATTTCAGCATCGATCGCGATACCCATCTGCCGGAGAAGCCGGCGGTGATCGCGTCCTCGGCGAGCCTCTTCGGCGAGTGGGCGGCCAACATCGTTCCGCTCGAGCCGCTGCCGGACGACCCGATCCTCCGCGGTATGCTGACCGAGGCGGCCCGTCCGGCCGGCGGCGTGTGGCCCGGAGCGACGCTGCCCGACATCGGGCAATTGACCGCCCAGGCGAGCCGCATCGCCGGCGACATCGCCGACGTCACCCAGCGCATCCGCGGCGCGTTCGACACGACCGCGCTCCGCGAGCTGCGCCAGAGCGTGAAGGACCTGGCGGCGATCTCCGACCGGCTGGTGGTCTTCGCCAATCAGCAGACCAACCGGCTCGACCGCGTCGGCCAGCGGGTGGAATCGTCGTCCAATTCGATCGCCAACGTGGCGCAGACCTTCGAGCGCGCGTCGCAGCAGCTCGACGCCGCCACCCGCGACGGCCAGCTCAAGGACATCATGGACAACGGCAAGGCGTCCAGCGCGGACGTGCGCGCCGCCGCCGCCGATCTCCGCTCGGTGATGGCCGCGGCCCGCTCCAATCAGGCGAGCCTGGTGCGGGTGATCCAGAGCGCCGATTCGCTGATGCAGAAGATCCAGTCGGGGCAGGGGACGATCGGACTTCTGGCCACCGACTCCACGCTCTATCGGGAGACCACCCTCACCATGCGGCAGTTCCGCGAGCTGCTCACCGACATCCAGGCGCACCCGCGGAAGTACCTCAAGGTGTCGGTGTTCTGATGCCGAAGCCGCGAGCGGAGCTGGAGGTGAGCGCCGGTGGCATCGTCTTCCGGCGCGAGCCGGAGGCGCCGGCCCGGTATCTCCTGATCCGTGATTCGTACCGCAACTGGGGTTTTCCCAAGGGTCACCTCGAAGATGCCGAGCTGCCGGCCGACACCGCTCGGCGGGAGACGGCGGAGGAGACCGGGCTCGACCAGCTCCTGCTGCACGGCCCCATCCGCGTGATCGACTGGCACTTCCGCTTTCGCGGGCGGCGCATCCACAAGTATTGCCATTTCTTTCTGTTCGAGTCGCCCGACGGCGAGGCATGCCCCCAGACGGACGAGGGGATCACCGCCTGCCGCTGGCTCTCGCTCGACGAAGCACTGGCGGAGCTGAGCTACGACAACGCGCGCGGCGTGCTGAAGCGCGCGGGCGAGATGGTGCGCACGCTCACGGCCATCGGTCCCGGGCGGAACGGCGGGGCCGCACCGGACGACTGACGGGTGTCGGCGATCGCGGCGCTGGTAGAGAGCGGGCCGGGTCTGGTCGCGCTGCGCCGATCGATGGGCCGGAGCGGGCCTTCCGTGGTGCGCTGCCGGTCGGTGGAAGCGCTCCGGCGTCTGCTCGAGCGGCGGCTGGTGGACGCGGTGGTCGTGGCGCCGCAGCCCGCGCTTCTCGCAGAGCTGGAGCATCTGCGTGCGCGGCTCCCTTCGCTTCCGACCATCGCCTTCGCGCCGTTTCGGCCTGACGACGGCGACCTCCTGATCGCCTGCCGGCGGCAGGGCATCACGACCATCCTCGTCGAAGGCGTGGACGATGCCGTGGTGGGCGCCGTCGTCCTGCGTCACTCGGTCACGGCGCTCCGCCGCCGCGCCTTGGGCGACGCGCCGCGACTGCTCCGGCTGACCGAGCCGCTGCAGCGGCGCGCGTGGGATGTGCTTGTCGCCGAGGTGGAGCGGCCGATCCGCACCCTCGCGCTGGCGCGGCGGCTGGACGTGAGCCGCGAGCACCTCTCCCGGCAGTTCGGCGCGGGCGGCGCACCGAACCTCAAGCGGGTGATCGACCTGACGCGGACCGCCTGCGCCGCGCAGCTGCTGCAGAACCCGGGCGTGAGCGCCGCCGCCGTCGTCCGCCTGCTGCACTTCACCTCCGCGGGTCATCTGAACCGGACCGCCACGCGCATCGCCGGTGTCGCGAGCGGCGAGCTCGGGCGACTCGGGCCCGCCGGCGTGCTGGCCGGGTTCGTTCGCGGTAAGACCCGCAGCCGGGCGTAGCCCGGGCGCCGCGGCGGCTGGAGATCGGCGTTCGCCGCCGGCGAGGCGCCCGGCCGGCCGAAGCCAGCGCAACTCCGGCAAGCGAGACCACCGCCGTCTCAGCGCGACCTGCGTCGCATCAGCGGCGTGCCGCCGCGCACCAATCGCGCGGGCCCCGCTCCCAACGCGACAACCGCCCCGCCATTTGGCGGCCCTGCCTCACAGACAGTGGCGGTGCCCCCGCCTATGGTGTGCCGGGTTGCGTCCACCCTCGGGCGCGCCGGGGACACGTAATCGCCGCTTCGGGCGAGGAGATCTGTATGCCGTACTCAACCAGGACAATCGTGGTCAACCTCGTGGGCGCGCTGATCGGGGCGGTGTCGCTGGCGTGCGCCGCCGGGCCGACGCCGTATCCGGACACCGCCACCGTGCCGCCGCCGAGCAACGGCAACTACGCCGATCTCACGCGGGCCCGCGCCGCCTGCAGCGACGTGGTGACGAGCTACGGCGCGCAGGTCAACGACTACGGGCGGCAGAGCTACGACGGTTACGGCCGCTACACCTTCGACCTCACGCTCAAGAACCGCGACGGCGTGTGGCCCTGCACCTACGATGCGCGACAGCAGCACGCCGAGATCCCGACGCTGGCCAACGGCAACGGCGGCTACAACAGCGGCGGCTACAACACCGGCGGCAACGGCGGCTGGAACCGCCCGGGCGGGAATCAGAACGGCGGCTACGGCGACCTGGGCACCCGCGCGGTGGACGCCTGCGTGAATGCGGCGCGGTTCAACAAGAACTGGGACGTGCTCGACGTGCGCGCCCCGGTCAGCGACGATCAGGACCACTACCGGGTGGACATGCTGGTGCGCGACGGGACTAATCAGAAGCAGAAGAGCTGCCGCTACGATGTGCGGAACGGCAGCACCGATCTGTAGCGCATCGGCCGGCCGGCGGACTCAACCGGGGCGCCCGCGACGGGCGCCCCGCTGCGTTTTCGGCGGCCAATTCCCCTTGCTGGGGCCGCTCTATTGTGACTATTTTCACAAGCTTTTGAGCCGACCGTTCCTCTACCCAGGCAACCGACCGACATGGCCAACGACACGCTGCTCCGTCCGGGCGAGCTGAAGGACATTCTCCTCAAGGAAATCCAGACCGCCGACCTGGCCGGTGTGGACGTCGCCGAGACCGGCACGGTGCTCGAGGTGCGCGACGGCATCGCCCGCATCTACGGGCTCAAGTCGGCCATCGCCGGCGAGATGCTGGAGTTCACCGCGCAGGAGACCGGCGACGTCGTCACCGGTCTAGTCCTCAACCTGGAAGAGGACAACGTCGGCGCGGCGATTCTGGGCGACTACCTGAAGCTCAAGGAAGGCGACGAGGTCCGTCGCACCGGCCGCCTGCTGGAGGTGCCCGCGGGCCCCGCGATGCTCGGCCGCGTGGTGGACGCGCTCGGCCGGCCGGTGGACGGCCGCGGGCCCATCGCCGCGACGACGAGCCGGCCGGTGGAGATGATCGCGCCGGGCATCATCGTGCGGCAGCCGGTGAAGGAGCCGCTCCAGACCGGCATCAAGGCCATCGATTCCATGATCCCGATCGGCCGCGGCCAGCGCGAGCTGATCATCGGCGACCGCGGCACCGGCAAGACGGCCATCGCG
>JAICWE010000083.1 GCA_025934955.1 Gemmatimonadales bacterium
GGAGCGGGTGCGCCAGGTGATCGGTGTCGGGATCGACAGCGACATCCTGTACTACCCGGACGAGGTGCGCGGGTGGGTGCAGGCGTATCGTGCGGCGGGATGCGCGGCGCCCTATGAGGAGATCCGGTCGATCTACGGCCACGACGCATTCCTGATCGAGTTCGATCAGGTGGCGCGGGTGCTGGCAGACGAGCGGAGATAACCGAAGCTAGCCGAGGAAGCTTTCGAGGGCGCGGGCGCGGCTTACGTGGCGGAGCCGGCTCAGCGCCTTCTCCTTGATCTGCCGCACGCGCTCGCGGGTGATGCCGAGCAGACTCCCGATCTCCTCCAGCGTCATCGGCTCCGGACCGTCGAGACCGAAGTAGAGCCGGAGGATCTTCGCCTCACGCTCCTTGAGGCTGGACAGTACCTCCTCGATGGATTCGGTGAGCGCGTGCTCGAAGGTCTCGGAGTCGGGGCCGGGGTTCTGGGTGTCGGGGAGATAGTCGAGGAGCTTGTTGTCTTCGCCCGGCGTGAGCGGCGCGTCCAGCGACAGATGGTTCTGCGAGATGGAGAGGGTCTTCTGCACCTCTTCCATGGAGATATCCATCCCTTCGGCGATCTCCGACGGCGTCGGCTCGCGGCCCAGCTCCTGGAGCAGCATGGAGGAGCGCTTGCCGATTCGGTGCAGCGTCCCCGCGCGGTTGAGCGGCACCCGGACGATGCGGCTCTGCTCCGCGAGCGCCTGGAGGATGGCCTGGCGGATCCACCACACCGCGTAGGAGATGAACTTGATGCCTTTGGTTTCGTCGAACTTGTGCGCCGCGCGGATGAGGCCGAGGTTGCCCTCGTTGATCAAATCCGCGAGCGACACCCCCTGGTTCTGATACTTCTTCGCCACCGACACCACGAAACGCAGATTGCTGCGCACCAGCTTGTCGAGCGCCTCGGGATCGCTGGTGCGGATGCGCTGCGCGAGCACCACCTCTTCCTCCTGCGGAATGAGGGGGTACTTGCTGATCTCCCGGAGGTACTGGTCGAGCGAGCCCTCGTCGGACGACGGGCCGCGGCGACCGGAACCGACCTGCATTGGGCGCATGTGGACGACCTCGAACCGAAGTGGCGCGTGACGCTCACCGGCGTCGCATCGACTTCGTGGTGTGACTCGCGTGCGTGGGACCTGCTCCGGGAACCTTACTTCGCGTGTAGAAGGTGCGCAACCGGCAGCGCCGCGCGGGTGTTGCGCGGAGGTCACGAGTCACGCGCGCGGCGTGTCACAGCTCATACGTGTCGATCTGCGCGCGCTGGAGCTTGCCCGAGTAATCGACGTAGCACGCCTTCGTCTCGGAGTAGAAGTCGTAGACTTCCCACCCGCCCTCGCGGTGCCCGTTGCCGGTGGCCTTCACGCCGCCGAACGGCAGGTGCGCCTCGGCGCCGATGGTCGGCGCGTTGACGTAGGTGATTCCGTTGTCGAGCCGCTCGAGCGCGCGGAACGCGACGTCGGCGCTCCGGGTGTAGATCGAGCTCGACAGGCCGTAGCGCACGCCGTTGTTCACCCGCACCGCGTCGTCGAACGAGTTCACCCGCACCACGCTGAGCACGGGCCCGAAGATCTCCTCCTGCTCCAGCCGGCTCCCCGCCTTCACACCGGAGAAGATGGTCGGCTGATAGAACCATCCCGCGGCGAGCCGGCCGCGCGGCGCGCGCCCGCCCGTCACCAGCTCGGCGCCCTGCGCTTCGCCGATCTCGACGTAGCGCTCCACCTTGTCGCGCGCCGCCTCGTGGATCAGCGGGCCGACGTCGGTCGTGTCGGCGCGCCCGTCGCCCAGACGAAGTGACTCGACCGCGCCGGTGAGCCGGCGCAGGAAGCGGTCGTGGATCTTGCGATGGAGGATGAGCCGGCTGGTCGCGGTACAACGCTGGCCGGTGGTGCCGAACGCGCCCCACAGCACGCCCTCCAGCGCGAGATCGAGATCGGCGTCATCCATCACGATCTGCGCGTTCTTGCCGCCCATCTCGAGCGAGAGCCGCTTGTGCATCCGGCCGCAGGTTTCGCCGATGATCGCGCCGGTGTCGGTCGAGCCGGTGAACGAGATCACCGGCACCTCGGGGTGCTCCACCAGCGCCTTGCCGACGGTCTCGCCGCGTCCGTGCACCAGCTGGATCACCTCGGGCGGGAGCCCCGCCTCGAGCAGGATTTCCACCAGCAGGTGCGCCGTGTGCGGGACGTCCTCGGACGGCTTCAGGATCACGGCGTTGCCGCAGAGCAGCGCCGGAAATGTCTTCCAGGTCGGGATCGCCATCGGGAAGTTGAACGGCGTGATCAGCCCCGCGACCCCGATCGGCCGGCGATAGGTCATCGCCCACTTGCTGCGCAGCTCGCTCGGCACCACCCGGCCATAGAGCCGGCGCCCCTCGGTCGCGGCGAAGTACGCGGTATCGATCCCCTCCTGCACGTCGCCACGGGTTTCGGCGAGGACCTTGCCCATCTCGCGCGTCATCGCGTCGGCAATCGCCTCCTTCCGCTCGACCAGCAGGTCGCCGACGCGGCGCAGCACGTCACCGCGCGCGGGAGCCGGGGTGCGGCGCCACAGATCGAAGCCGCGCCTGGCGGAGCGGACCGCGCGCGCCACATCCTGCGCGCCGGAATCCGGAAAGCGGCCGATCAGGTCGGCGGTGTCCGCCGGATTGCGGTTCTCGAAGTAGCCGCCGGTGGTCGGGGCGACCCACTCGCCGCCGATGAAGTTGCGGAAGTTCTTGGCCATCGCGTCCGTCGTGAGTGGGGAGTGAAGGTCAGGGACAGAGCCAGGTCGCGCTCTGCTGCGCGTAGTGTATCCGCGGCAGCACCTCGGCCGCGGCGTAGCCCAGCCCCGCGAGTATCGTGAGCAGCGCCACGACATGCGCAAAGGCGCGCCGGTGTCGCCACCCGGATGATGCCGCGGAGACTGCCACGATCAGCAGCGCGAGGATCGCCGCGAAGTAGCCGCCCAGCCCGAGGCCGCAGGCATGGGCGTAGGGCCAGAACGGGATCGCGACCGCGAGACCGACGCCCAGAAGCACCAGCAGCCAGGTCAGCGCGATGTGGTGGCCGCGGGTCGCAGGCGGCGCCGGTCGCGCGGGCGCGGGCCCCGGCCCGACGCGCGACGCCGGCGGCGCCGGCAGCGGCGCATTGCCATGCTTCGCCATGGCGCGATCGATGTCGGCCAGCTCCTTGTCCCAGTTGCGCGGCGGCTCGCTCATGGCGACTCCCGGCTGATCCTGTAGCGTTCGATCTTCCTCGCGAGACTCGACCGCGGCAGCTTCAGCGCGCGTGCCGTCTCGGCAATGTTCCAGTCGAGCTCGTGCAGCTTGGCGGCGATCCGCGACCGCTCCGCATCGTCCCGGAAGTCGCCGGAGGCGGGCGACGGGCCCGGCTGGCGGGACGTGTCGCCGGTGTCGCGTCCGGCCAGGATGCGCTCGACGTCGCGGCCACCGACCAGCTTGTGGGGCGAGAGGATCAGGAGCCGCTCCACCGCGTTGCGCAGCTCGCGCACGTTGCCGGGCCACGCACGCCGCTGCAGTGCGGCGACCGCTTCCTGGGTGAACCGCTTTGCCCCCACACCGGCGCTCGCGCCGAGCTGATCGGCGAAGTGACGCACCAGCACCGGCACGTCGTCCCGCCGCTCCCGCAGCGCCGGCACCCGGATCTCCACGACGTTCAGACGGTACAGCAGGTCCTCGCGGAACCGCCCCGCCCCGATCTCGCTCGGCAGGTCCTTGTTGGTCGCGGCGAGGACGCGCACGTCCACCGCTATCGGCCTGGACCCGCCGATGCGGGTGACGATGCCCTCCTGGAGCACGCGCAGCAACTTGGCCTGCGCCGGCAGCGACATGTCGCCCACTTCGTCGAGAAAGAGCGTGCCGCCGGCGGCCTGCTCGAACTTCCCGGGTCGATCGGCGGTGGCGCCGGTGAAGCTCCCCTTCATGTGACCGAACAGCTCGCTCTCGATCAGCTCGGAGGGGATGGCGGCGCAGTTCACCTCGATGAACGCCGCGGCACGCCGGGGCGATCCATCGTGGATCGCGTGCGCGACCAGCTCCTTGCCGGTGCCGTTGTCCCCGGTGATCAGCACGCGCGCTGCCGTCGGCGCCACTTTCGCGACCAGCGCGCGTACAGCCTGCAGCGCAGCGCTGTCGCCCACCATCCGGTAGCGTTCGCTGACGGCGCCGCGCAGCCGCGCGTTCTCGCCGGCGAGATCGGCCTGGGCGAGGGCGTTCCGCACGGTGACGAGCAGCCGGTCGGTGTCGAGCGGCTTCTCCAGGAAGTCGAACGCGCCGCGCTGCGTCGCCTCGACCGCGGTGGCGATGGTACCGTGTCCCGAGATCATGACGACCTGCGCGCTCGGCTCGAGGTCGCGCAGCCGCGAGAGCGTCTCCAGGCCGTCGAACCCTTTCATCTTGACGTCCAGGAACACCAGGTGCGGGCGGAACTCGCGGTACATCGTGAGCGCCTCACCGCCTGAGGCGGCGGTGCGGACGTCCATCTTCTCGAACTCGAGCACCTGCTTGAGCGCCTGGCGGATGCCGGCCTCGTCGTCGACGATGAGCACGCGATGCTTCATCGGGCCGGCGCCCCGTAGAGCGTGACACCGTCGGGACGTACCCGGAGATCGCGCACGCCGGCCGGGAGACGAATGCCGAGCGCGCCGCGCGCGCTGTCGCCGAATGCGCGGTCGAGCAGTCGGGGCAGCGCGGCGCCGGGCACCGCGAAATTCCGCAGCCGCGCGCGCGTGACCCGCCACTCGGCGCGTCCCGGCGCGGAGATCCGCACCGGCCCCCCGGCCGAGATCGGCTCGCGCGGGCGCAGCGCGACGGAGAACGGACCCAGCAGATCGTGCGGGAGCCGCGCGGTGGCGACGCTGGCCGCGACGTCGATCTGCCCGTCGCCTAACGTCACGCGAAGCGAGTCGAGCCGGCCGCGTACCGCGGGATCCAGCCCGCTGCCGATCAGCGACGCCGCCTCGCTGGGCGAGAGCACCACCGAGTCGGCGCGCCAGCCGTTGAGCGAATCCACCTTGGCCCGGGCGGCCCCGAGCGCATCGCTGCCCGGGCGGCCGGTCGCGGCCGGTGGCGGCGCGGCCACGGTGCCCGGGGCGTAACGGTGCCAGCGTGCGAGCAGCGCGTCGCGGTGCAGCCACCCGTAGGCGAGCGCCGCGACGATGACGAGCAGCAGAAGCAGCTTGAACGGGGCGGCGAGACAGCCCATCACCGGGAGAGCGACAGCGTAAGGGGGAGCGCCAGCAGCTGCGTGTAGGTCGCGCCGCCGGGGCCCGGCGCACTGTCGTAAAGCACGACCTCCTCGGCGAGCGACGCCGCCGGCTCGATCATGGCCGCCTCGCGCTCGAGAATCGCCGCCGGCAGGTGGTGACCTTCGCGCAGCCGCCCCAGCGTGACATGCGGCTGGAACGGACGGCCTTCCGGCGGAAAGCCGATCGCCTCGCCGCCGCGCTCGAGCCGGTCCTGCAGCAGCTCGAGCGCCGGCGGCGCGTCGAGCCCGACCCACACCACCCGCGGCCGGCGCCGGCTGGGAAAGGCGCCGAGCTCGGTCAGGCCGATCGGGATCGGACCGGTGTCGCGCACCGCGATGCGCAGCGACTCCTCGATCACCTCGCGCCGCTCGTCCGGCACTTCGCCGTAAAACTTGAGGGTGAGGTGGAGTCCTTCGTCGCGCACCCAGCGCACCGGAAGATGTGCGTCGCGCAGGCGGTCGAGCACGCCGGTGATCGTCTCCCGTGCCGGCGACGGGATCGGCAGGGCGGCGAAGAGCCGCATCAGCTCGCCTGGTCCAGCACCGTGAGCAGGCTGCCGCGGCGGTAGCCCGCGGGATCGAGCACCACGGTCGCGAAGCCGAGCGCGTTGAAGTGCGCGGCGATTTCCTCCCACCGCGCCTCGAGGCGCGCGAACTCGCTCCGCGCGACCTCGATGCGCGCCTGGCTGCCGTGATGCCGTACCCGAAGGTCCCCGGCGACGCCCACGCCGCGCAGATACGCCTCGCCCGCCTCGACCTGCCGCAGCCGCTCCGGGGTGATGGCGAGGCCGTAGCGTACCCGGCTCGAGAGACACGGCGCCGCCGGCGCATTCCACGTGGGGAGCCCGAGCGCGCGCGCGGCCGCCCGCACGTCGCGCTTCCGCCATCCGAGCTCGGCCAGCGGCGAGCGCACGCCCAGCTCGGCGGTGGCACGCGCGCCGGGCCGGTGCTCGAGGAGGTCGTCGGCGTTGGTGCCGTCGATGACCACGTCCGCGCCGCGCTCGCGTCCCAGCCCGATGAGGCGGGTCCACAGCTCGGTCTTGCAGAAGTAGCAGCGGTCGGGGGCGTTGGCGAGGTAGCGCGGATCGTCCAGCTCGCGGGTCTCGATCTCGGCGATCGGCACGTCGAAGCGGCGCGCCAGTTCGACGGCCTGCGTGTGCTGCTCGGCGGGGAGGGATGCGCTGCGGCCGATCACCGCGACGAACCGATCGCGTCCGAGCGCCGCGCGCGCCGCGACGGCGAGCACCGCGGAGTCCACGCCGCCGGAATAGCCGAGCACCGCGCTGCCGAGCGCGGTGAGATACGAACGCAGCTGTTCGAGGTCGGACATGGCGGAAACGTAAC
>JAICWE010000005.1 GCA_025934955.1 Gemmatimonadales bacterium
CACTGCACTGGGCGCCTGGGTCTGGGTCGACGCGCTGACACCGCCCTCGGCCGCGAGACTGCTGAGCCAGCGCGCGACGTCGTCCGCCCCGAGTGCCTCGGGATGGCGATAGCCGTGGAACACGACGTACCGGCGGACCCAGGCGGCGTAGGCCTCGGCGGTTCGCGGGCTGTGCTGCCGCACGCGAATCGCCTCGCGGAGGCGGTCCAGGAGCTTGGGCGGCTTCGAACGGAACGGAGATACGATGGCGTCATACGGACCAAAGGCAACTGGGGAAAACCCTAAGCGGCGGCCCCGACCAGCGGATCGGACCGAGGCACTTCGAAGCGGACGGGGCCACCGGGTGGGCCCTCGCATCGTTCGTCAGACAGGGCGCGCTGACGCGGGGACGCGCTGTCGACGCCGGGATCGCGGGTCCTGCCGCGGGCGTCGCTAGCGGGACGGCCGCTTGCCGCTGCGCCGCGGGTTACGGCCGCGGACCCGGGCAACGGCGGGAATCGCTTCCACGAAGACGTGTACGTCGACCCAGTGCCGAAGCGCCGCCTCGAGCTCGGGATCGGCCTGGGTCTGAACCAGCGGCAGCGCGGGCCAGCGCTTGCCCGCCTCCATGAGGTACCACATGGCCGGTACCGCCGCCTCCTGGCGGCGTACGTTGCCGGGCTGGGCCTCGTAGGAGACGAAATGGAACTCGCGCCCGCGGTGGGCGAGACGGCGCTGTTCGGGCTTGTAGCTGCTCATTCGGACACTCTGGGGCGGGCGCCGATGGGCCGGCGCAGCGGCGGAGGGCGGCAACCAGGACGATCGCCGGCGGCGAGGGCAGCTCGCCATGCCGTAATCTACACCGCCGGACCCGCCTAACGCGGCCGAACCCGCCAGATCGCGTTGCCGTACCCGGCCGCGGGCCCCCGCAGCCGGCGCCCGCAGCGGCGACCCAGCCGCGAAGCGCGCGTCGCGCAGCGCCGGCCATGGCCTCACACCGCGACGCCGTCGATGAGCGCGAGCCGCTGCGCGTGGCGGCCGCCCTCGAACGGGGTCGCGAGCCACGTGCGCACGACGGGCAGGAGATCGCTCTCCGGGATCAGGCGCTCACCGAGGGACAGCACGTTGGCGTCGTTGTGCTGCCGCGCCAGCCGGGCCGACTCGATGCTCCAGCACACGGTGCAGCGGATGCCGCGCAGCCGGTTGGCTACGATCGCCTCGCCGTTGCCGGATCCGCCGAGCACGATCCCGCGCTCGAAGCGCCCCGCAGCGACCGCCTCGGCGACGGGACGGATGAACAGGGGATAGTCCACCGGCTCGGTCGAATGGGTGCCGAAGTCGGTGAGGTCGTGCCCGGCGTTCCGGAGACTGGCCCGGAGAATTTCCTTGTAGCGGAAGCCGGCGTGGTCCGAGCCGATCGCGATCTTCATGGGAGCTCTCCTCTCAGCGCCGGAGCGGCCACGATTTCGGCGCGGAGATCCCGGGTCACGAACCCCCGGCCGCGGTCGAGGACTCGCGGAACCGCGGACCGAGCTTGCCGCGGAGCCGCTCGTCCACCACTTCACGCACTTGCCTTTCGATCCGCGCCTTCTCTTCGCCGAAGCGAATGGTGGTGCCGCAGCCGGTGCAGGTGAGCGGATCGTCGGGGCCCGGCAGTGGCGGACGCCGGGACACCACGTGCCCCGGCGCCCTGGAGCGACTAGCGGTTACCCATCATGCCGCCGATGTTCTTCGCGGCGCCGGCGATACCGCCGCCGGTCAGCGCGCTGTCCAGCTGCGAGGCGACCGGCCCCGGCAGGTGACTCTTGAGATATCCGACGACCGTGTCCACGGCCGAGCGGGCCTTGTCCGGCCCGAGGCCGGTGCGTTGCGTGACCTGGTTGATGAGCTCATCCATACGACACCTCTCTGGTGAAAGGGCGGTCGGCCATTCGACCGCCCGTCCAAGCATAGCAGAGGTGCCGCGCCAGGGGACCCCTCCACCGGCCGGCCGGCGTTGCCGGCATCAGCGGATCCCGGTGTCGTAGTCGAGGTGCACAACCGTGACGCTGTCGCTGCCGACCGTGACCGTCTGCTGCTGCGCGGCGGAGAAGGTGCCGCCCACGGGGACGACGGTGTAGGTACCCGGCGCGAGCCGTACCGAGAACCGGCCGGCGCTGTCGGTTTGGAAGCTGGTGACGGTGAGCGCGCCCAGCCGCACGAGGAACTGTCCGACGAACGGCGCCGTGCAGGGCTGATCCACGCTGCACACCGGCTGGGTGGGACCGCGGGTGATGTCGCCCTCGAGGCGGACGCGGAGCCCCGAGCTGTCGAACGTGCCGGAGAAGTTGCACGCCGCGGCGGGTGCCGCGACGAGCGCTGCTACGACGACCAGCGTGCGAATACCCACGGACCCTCCCGGCGCCAGCCTGCCCTTCCCTAAGGTATGCGTTGCCCGAGCGAGGGCCAGCGCGAAAAAGCGCGAGCCCGGCGGCTGCCCCGCCTCAGGCCGAGAGCTCGAACCCCTCCTTCAGCACCCACACCTTGAGCGCGAAGAACAGCCGGATCATCGCCGCGTGATCGCCCTCGGGCACCAGCAGCACCAGCGCGCGGGCATCGGTGCCGCGGGTACGCTTTACGTGCTCCTTGACCCGCATCCGGCCGCGCAGCGGGTCGAACCAGCGGGGCAGCGCGTCGCGCTGGTCGGCCCGGACGATGGTGCGGCTCCGATCACCCGAGGGATCGGCCAGCGCCACCTGGCAGTAGCGGCGGCCGCGGGTCTCGCCCAGCGTCGCCCGCATGAAGGTGATCGAGCGGTCGGGCAGCTCGGCCCACGCCTTGACGTCAGGCGTGGCGCGGGGGCGTACTTCCAGCCGCTCCGTCGTGCGCTGGGGAATGCGCACGACGAACTCCCAGCGGTTCCGCGCCGGGAAGTTCGTGTCGGTGACATGGTAGGTCTGCTCGGTCCCGCGCTGCTTCATCCCGCCGAAGGTCCAGGCGGCCGGCCGCGCTTCGCCGGGTTCGACGAGGATGCGATCCAGCTGGTAGGGGCGGCGCCGCGACATGGCCGGTCTCCTTGGCTGAGGATCGGTGCGTTCCCACTCCCACGGAAGCGGTGCTCGGCCGGCGGCTACGGCAGCGCCGGCTCGTACAATCCGACGATCACCCGCACTACCGCGTCGGGATTCTCCTCCTGGATGTATTGCCCCGACCCCGCGACGCTGTCCACCGCGAAGTTCGGCAGCCCGGCGCGCAGCTCCGCGATCTCGTCGTCGCCGACGCCGCTCTCGTGCGGCACGCCGCCGACCATGATGCGCACCGGGGCGCGGATGTCGCGCAGGCGATCGGCGAGCCGCTCGGGCTCGCGGCTGCGGGCCATGCCGCGGAAGGCGTTGATCGTCGGGCCCACTTCCTTTCCCGCCGGATCGGTGTAGCCCCGCACGACGTCGTCGGTGATCCAAGTCGAGTCGCCCGAGTTCCTGAGCATCCCGGCCCGCAGCTTCTTCCGAATGGTGCCGGTGCCCATGAAGAGCTTGAGCAGCGGCGCGAATTTCATCGCGTGCCGGAGTCCCGGCGTGGCCGCGCTCTCGATGGGGCCGCCGTCGAGCGAGACGACGCCCTTCACCAGCGCCGGATGCCGCGCCGCGAGCCGCAGCACCATTGAGGCGCCGACCGACTGCGCCACCACCACGGCCCCGCGGATGCCGAGACTGTCGAGCACGGCGCCGAGTCGGTCGGCCTGCGCCGTGAGCGAGTAGTCGGACCCGCCGGGATGACTCGACGCACCGGTGCCGAGCGGCTCGACGACGATGGTGCGGAATCCCTGGCCCGTGAGCCGGGTGACCACCTTGCGCCAACTGTACGCCGAACCGAAGAGGCCGGGCACGAGCACCACCGGCCGCCCGCGGCCCTCCGACGTGGTGCGCAGGATCTCGCCCGGCGCGACAGCGATGTCGCGCACCGCACCGACGTCGAAACCCGCGCCGGCGACGAGCAGGAGCGACAGCAGCAGCAGCCGCACCTACGCCGGCCGATCCGCCGGACTCGCCACCCGCGCGCGCGACCGCCAGCGCCACCAGCGCGGCTCCTGCTCGACCGCGCGGGAGCAGATGGTGTCGAGGTCGCCGCCCAGCGCATCCATGCGGAGCTGGAACTTGCAATCCACGATCAGCAGCGCGACCACGTACACCACGAGATTGGCGAGGAAGACGAACGAGAAGAGCGCGGGCCACGGAAAGATCAGCCCGAAGTAGAGCACGAAGCGCTTGAACCCCGGATCGAAGCCGGAGCGGCTCTCGATCGAGGTGACCAGCGCGATGGCGACGAAGGCGAGCAGCACCAGCCGGAGCGGCACCAGCCCCGCGGCGGCGAACGCGAGGAAGATGACGGTTTCCGACGCGCGGTCGAGCGCGGTGTCGAGCCGCCGTCCCGCCTCGGAGCCGAGGCCGAAGGTGCGGGCGATGCCGCCGTCGAGGCCGTCGAGCAGCTGCCCCAGCGCCATGAGACCGAGACCGAGCCCGATGCGGTGCGCGATGAACGCGCCCGCGGCCGCCACGCTCGCGACGAACGACAGCCAGGTCACCGCCGCCGGCGAGAGCCCGAGCCCGAGATGCAGGCCGCGGATCAGCGGCCCATTGATCCGATCGGATGCCGTGCGAGCAGGAGAGCCAGACTGGTGCACAGAAGCCCCACGAAGAGGACGAGTTCCTTCACGCCGTCGCCGATGCCGTTGAGCCAGCCGCGCGTCACCCAGTTGGAGTAGGGGTAGAGCGGCATCTTCTCGAAGTTGACGGCGTAGTCCATCGCGAGGTGCGCAATGAAGAACGGAATCGGTACCCAAGTATGGAGGAAGATACAGAGCGGGACGATCCAGAGCAGCGCCACCGGCTCCTGCAGGGAGGAACGCCAGTAGTAGCCGCGCTCGTCCTTGAGGCCGCCGACGTACTTGAGGTAGAACGGCGCCTTGATGAGATGATCCACGTCGATCGCGACGCCGAAGGCGTACGCCAGCCAGATGTCGCCGCCGTGAAGCCGCAGCGCCTGGACGCCGACCGTGGTGGCGAGCGCGTGGGTGAAGATTTTCATGCCGTGACGATGTTCATGCGGAGTGGCTAGGGAGGGAATCGAACCCCCGACACGGAGATTTTCAGTCTCCTGCTCTACCAACTGAGCTACCTAGCCGGAGGGCCGGGATAATAGGGCGGGGGCCGGCGAATGCCAAGCCCGCACCGCCGCCTGACGACCGCTGGACTGCGTGCAGGAAACTGCCGCGCCAACATAACGCGCGGGCGGAGAACCGGCGAGGGCCCGGCGGCGTTGGTTGCCTACACGACTCGGGAGTCTCGCATGCGCCGCTTCGGCTTCACGCTCACCCGCTCCGGCCAGGGCCCGTTCGCGCTCGCCGCGGCGATCGTGCTCGCGGGCGGCGGTGCCCTGGCGCTCGACTCGACCGCGCAAAGCGGTCCCCGCACCCGGCCCGTCGCCGCGCCGCACGGCCGCCGGCCCGCGCCCGCCTGGCACAACGCGAGCTGGCTCAACACCGATCGCCCGATCACGCTGGAGTCGCTCCGCGGCCGCGTCGTGCTGCTCAACTTCTGGGTCTTCACCTGCTACAACTGCACCAACACGGTGCCGTCGCTGGTGGAGTTCGACCGGAAGTACCGCGACCAGGGGCTCACGATCGTCGGCATCCACACGCCGGAGTTCCCGCCCTATGCCGGCGAGCACGACCGGGCTAACGTGGAGCGCGCGCTCCAGCGCTACGGCATCCGCTATCCGATCGCGCAGGACAACGACGACCGCACCTGGAACCTGTACGACATCCGTTTCTGGCCCAGCTTCGTGCTGATCGACAAGCACGGCGACATCCGCTACGAGGGGTACGGCGAATTCCATCTGAACGACGGGAGCTATGCGACGTGGGAAGGCCGAATCCGCGAGCTGCTGGCCGAGCGCTGACCCGCCGCTCGGCCGGCGCGCTCGCCGCCGCCATGCTCGCGGTGGCGGCGGGCGGCGGCCTCGCCTGCGGCGCCGCTCCGGATCGTGCGGGGCGGGGCGCGCGCCCGCCCGAGGTGGAGGTCGCCCTGGTCCGCTCGGGGGCGCGAACCCGGGTCGTGCTGATCGCCGCACCCAACCTCGAGATCAATGCGCAGGTGGCACCGGCGCTGGAGCTCGCGGGCGGGCCGGTCCTCCGCTTCGCTTCGCCCGCGCTCACGCCCGACTCCGCCTACTTCACGGCGCCGCCGGTCGCGTGGCTCGATCACCCGGCCGACACGGTCCACGGCACGCTGCGGGTCGGCGTGTGTGAGCGGGGCCAGGAGGTCTGCCGCCGGATCGCCATCCCGCTCTGACCCGCAGCCGCGTCATCCACCAGCAGCAACCCATCGGACATCGGCTTCACGCCGCGCGACAAGTTGTCCCCGACGGACAAAGTGACCGCGCCCCGAGCCGCTCGCGACGCGTTCTTGACGAGTGAATCGGCGCGCGAGAAGCTCTATCGGCCGTGCGCGCCCTCAGGGTCGCGGCACGCGCCGTGCACCTGCGGCCGCCTTCACTTTCCCGGGTCCGATGACCTCACGACAGCATCCCGCGCCCACCGAGCCCTCGGACGGCGCGCTCCTCTTCGACTTTGGCGGCACCCTCGACGCGGACGGCGTCCGCTGGGCCGTCAGATTCCACGAGGCGTACCGGGCGGCCGGCGGCTCCCTTCCCCTCCCCACCTTCGAGGCGCACTTCCGCCGGAGCGACGCCGCGCTCGCCGAGCTGCCCCGGATCCGGGCGATGGGCTTCCGCCAGATGGTCGAGGCCCAGGCCGCGCTGCTCCTGCGGCTGGTGGACGATGGCGCGGCACTCGACGCCGGCCGCATCGCCGACGGGTTCCATGCCGAGTCGCTCGCGGCGGTGCGGCGCAACCGGCTCCTTCTCGCCGCCCTCCTCCCGCGTCCGCTCGGCGTCGTCTCCAACTTTACCGGCAACCTCGAACGCTGCCTCGAGGAGCTGGAGCTGGCCCCGCTCTTCGCCGTCGCCTGCGACTCCACCGTGATCGGCTGCTGCAAGCCGGACGCACGGATCTTCCGCACCGCGCTCGAGGGGCTCACCGCGACGGCGGGCGACGCCTGGATGGTGGGCGACAACTTCGAGGCCGACGTGCGGCCGGCGGCCGCGTTAGGCATGCGCACCTGCTGGCTGGCGCCGGCGGAGCGCCCGATGCCCGCGGACGGCGTCGCGACCATGCGCGCGGCGCGGCTCTCCGACTTCCTGGCGCTGGTGGCGTGAGGGCGACCGACGGCGTGATGCACGGGCTGATCCTCGCCGGAGGCGAGGGGAGCCGCCTCGCGGCGGACGGCGTCGACACGCCGAAGGCGCTGGTGACGGTGCAGGACCGGCCGCAAATGGTGGAGCTGGCCGAGGCGTTCCTCACACTGGGCTGCGCGACCGTCACCTGCATGGTGCGCGACAGCGTGCTGCCGGATGTGGATGACGCGATGGCACCATGGGCCGATCTTCCGGCCGAGCGTGTCCGCGTCGTGCGCTGCCATACGCCGTCGTCGCTGCACACGCTGGTCGAGGGCCTGATGCGGCTGCCGGCGGGGCCGGTGCTCGCGAGCATGGTGGACACCGTGCTGCCACGGCCGGAGTGGAGTCGCGTCGCGCCGGACATGCGCGCGGCGCTCGCCGGCGGGGCCGCGGCGGCGATCCTCACCACGCCGTTCGTGGACGACGAGCGGCCGCTCTACGTCCGTCAGGACGCCGACGGCCGGGTGCGCGACGTCGGCGCGACACCGGGCGTACCGGTGCGGGTGACCGGCGGCGCCTACGCCTTTGCGCCGCGGGCGCGCACCATCGCGGCGGCTGCGCTCGCCGCCGGCCGATCGCGCATGCGCTCGCTGCTCGGCATCCTCGCACGGGAGACCCGCGTCGTCGCGGTGGAGGCGGAGAAGGTGATCGACCTCGACCACGCCCGCGACCTCACCGCGGCCCGCGCCTGGCTCGCCGAGCTCGCGCCGGCGGCACCGACCTCCACCGGAACGCCTGCGTGAAGCAACTCGCCGCGCTGTATCGCAGCCCGAGCTACTCGCCCAACCAGCACCGCTGCAACGACACGGCGATCATGGACGCCGTCGTGGCGCGCCTGGTCGCGTTCGGCTGGGGGGTGCAGGGAACGACCGAGCGCGAGGTGGAGCAGGGCGAGATACCGGTCGCCGAGTGCTACCTCAACATGTGCCAGGGTCCCAAGGCGTCGGCCCAGCTGCTGGAGGCGGAGCTGGGCGAGGCGGTGATGGTGAACCGGGCCGACGCGGTGCTCAACTGCCACCGGCACAAGCTGGTGCCCGCGATCCGCCGCGCCGGCCTCCCGTTTCCCGCCACGATGCTGCTCGACACTGCGGCGGTGCCGATGGCGCGGCTCGCCTCGCTGGTGACCACGCCGGACGCGCCGATCTGGATCAAGCGCGGCGACGTGCACGCCACGATCAAGGAGGACGTCGTCGCGGCGCGGCCGGATCAGGTGGCGCGCGCGGTGCGCGCCTTCGCCGAGCGCGGTGTGCGCACCGTGGCGCTGCAGGCCCACGTGCCCGGGCCGATCGTCAAGTTCTACGGCGTCGCCTCGATCAACGGGCCGAGCACGCGGTTCTTCCACTGGTACGTGGCGGACGACCCGACCGGCACCGCCCGGACCGACATCGACGGCGCCCGGCTCTGCGAGCTCGCCTTCCAGGCGGCGGAGGCGCTGGGCCTCAGCGTTTTCGGCGGCGACGCGGCGTTTCCCCGTCCCGACGAGCCGGTGCTCATCGACCTGAACGACTGGCCCAGCTTCGCGCCGGTGCGCGACGACGCGGCCGACGCGATCGCGACGTACGTCCACCACCTCGCCACCATCTCCCGCTGACCGAAACGGACACTTCCGGTGACTGACTCCTCGCTCCTCACGCAGCTCGAGCTCCCCGGCCCCAAGTCGCGCGCCGCTTTCGACGCGGAGGCGGCGCACCTGGCGCCGGGAACGCAGAGCGTGGCGCTGTTCAGCCGGCTCTGCATCGACCGGGGCGAAGGCGCCGTGCTGATCGACGCCGACGGCAACCGCTACACCGACCTGCTGGCCGGCGTCGGGGTGGCGTCGCTGGGCTACGCCCATCCGAAGTATGTCGCGGCAATGAGCGCGCAGCTCGCCCGGAGCCATGTCGGCAGCTTCACGACGGCCAACCGCGCGGCGCTGGTCAAGCTCATCGCCGACCTCGCGCCGGGCGACCTCAATCGCACCCAGCTCTACTCCAGCGGCGCCGAGGCGGTGGAAGCGGCCGTCCGGCTGGCCAAGAGCCATACCGGGAAGACGGAGGTGATCGGCTTCTGGGGCGGCTTCCACGGCAAGACCGGCGGCGTGCTGCCGCTGCTCTCGGGCAGCTTCAAGCACGGCCTCGGGCCGCTGATGCCGGGGATGTACGCCAGTCCGTACGCGGCGGTCGGACGCGGGCCGTTCGGCGACGACGCGGCGACCTGCACCCAGCGCACGCTCGACTTCCTCAGGCAGAAGATCGCGCTGGAGACGACCAACGACGTCGCCGCGATCATCGTGGAGCCGATCCAGGGCACCGCGGGCAACATCATCCCGACGCCGGGCTTCCTCGCCGGGCTCAGGGCGCTCGCCACCGAGCTCGGCGCGCTCCTGATCGCCGACGAGATGATCACCGGCTTCGGCCGCACCGGCCGGATGTTCGCGGTGGAGCACGACGGGCTGGTGCCGGACATTCTCCTCTGCGGCAAGGGCTTCGGCGGCGGCTTCCCGATGAGCGGCATCATCATCCGCGAGAGCGTCGCCTTCGCGAAGCCGTGGGCCAATCCGAGCGGCTCGAGCTCGAGCTACGGCGGCAATCCGCTCGCGGCCGCCGCCGCGCGCGTCACCATCGAGACGATCCTCGAGGAAGGCCTGGTCGAGCACAGCCGGGCGTTAGGCGCGAAGCTGCAGGCGGAGCTCGCGAGCTGGCAGGACGAGCTGGCGATCATCCGCGGCGTGCGCGGCCGCGGCATGATGATCGGCTTCGACCTGGTGCGGCCCGGCACCGCGAAGCTGCTGGACAAGGCGGCCTGCCGCTGGATCTTCGACACCCTGCTCGCCCGCGGCGTGCTGGCGATGATCTACAACCCCGAGGTCCGCATCAATCCGCCGCTGGTCATCACCGAGGAGCAGGCGATGGCCGCGCTGGCGACGATGAGGGACGTGCTGCGGGAGGCGCAGGATCGTGCTGGCTGACAAGGGCGCCGTGGTCGAGGAGTGGATCGACATCCACTTCTTCCGGCCGCTCGGCGTGCGGGTGGCGCGGCGGCTCCTGCCGACGCGGGTGAGCGCCGATCAGGTGACGCTCGCCTGCACCGTGCTCGGGCTGGTGGCGGGGCACCTCTTCGTGTACCAGAGCCGGCTGCTCAACGTCGTCGGGCTCGCGCTCTTCATCCTGAGCGACGTGCTCGACAGCGCCGACGGCCAGCTCGCCAGGCTTCGCGGCAGCTCGACCCGCTTCGGGCGGATGCTCGACGGCATCTCGGACAACCTGCGGTTCATCAACCTCTACCTGCACCTGATGGTGCGGCTGATCCTGGCGGGCTGGCCCGGCGCCGACGCCGTGACGCTCGCGCTCGCCGCCGGCATCAGCCACTCCTTCCAGAGCGCGACGGTGGACTTCGCGCGGCAGGCGTGGCTCTTCTTCGTCGCCCGCGGCGGCGAGCTGGACCTGCCGGAGACAGCGCCCCCGCCGAGCGGCCCGTGGTACCGCCAGCTGGTGCAGCGGATCTACCGCGACTACGTGAAGCGCCAGGCGATGCTCCTTCCCCGCACCGTCGCGCTGGTCCGCTCGCACCTGGGCCAGCCGCTGCCCTCACCGCTCGCCGGCGCCTACGCGGCGCTGCAGGAGCGGCTGGTGCGCCGCTGCGCGTTCATCGGGCAGAACGTCCGGTTCCTGCTGCTCGCGGTGACGGCGTGCGCCGGCTGGCCGGCGGGGTTCTTCTGGCTCACGGTCGGTCCGCTCAACCTGATGCTCGTGACGCTGCTCGTTTCCCACGAGCGGCACGCGGCCGCGCTCAACCGCCTGCCGCCCGCACCGGAGCTGGCCGGCGCGCATGCGGCCTGACGGGGCGATGGATTTCTCCCGGCGCTATCGCGGCGCGGTGATCGGCCTGGGCGGCGTGGCGCGGGCGGCACACCTGCCAGGCTTCGCCGCGTCGCCGGCGCGCGAGCGGCTGGACATCGTGGTGACGGTGGACGGTTCGCCCGCCGCGACGCCGGTGGACGGCATTCCGCTGGTGCGCCATCGCGACGCGCTGCGCCTGATGCAGCGCGAGACCGGTCCGCTCGACTTCATCGACATCTGCACGCCGACCGCCTCGCACCTCGAGCTCACGCTGTGGGCGCTGGAGCAGGGCTACCATGTGCTCTGCGAGAAGCCGGTCGCGCTCACGCGCGCGGAGGCGGAACGGATCGCCGCCGCGGCGCGCGCGGCGGACCGGGTGGTGTTCCCCTGTCACCAGTACCGCTACAACCCGGCGTGGCGCGCGCTCCGCGCCGCGCTCGACAGCGGCGCGATCGGCCGCTGGCACCTGGCCGAGTTCCACGTGCATCGGCTCGCGGCGGATGCGGGCGCGGCCCGGACGCCGAAGCCGTGGCGCGGCCTGGCCGCCGAGAGCCGAGGCGGCGTGCTGCTCGACCACGGCTCGCACCTGATCTACTCCCTGCTCGACGTCGCCGGTCCCCCCGCCGCACTCCGGAGCTGGCTCGGCCGTCTGCGCCACTCGGAGTACGACGTGGAGGACACGGCCCACCTGCTGCTGGAGTATCCCGAGCGGCTCGCGCTGCTCTTCCTCACCTGGGCCGGCGGCCATCGCGAGAACCTGATTCGCTTCGTCGGCGAGCGCGGGAGCGTCGAGTGGCGCGGCGGCATGCTCACCGTCACCGGTGACGGCCGCGAGAGCCACACCGATTTCTCGGCCCAGCTCGACAAGGCGGCGTATGCGGGCTGGTTCGCCCAGCTGTTCGGCGACTTCGCGGCGGCGCTCGATGCGGGCGAACGGGAGCGGCCGCTCGCCGACATCGCGGGCGTCGCGGCCGTGCTGGAAGACGCCTACGAGACGGCCGGCGCACCCGCCGGTGCGTGATTCGCGGTACCCGATGCGTCGCAAGCTCCCACTCCTCCTCTTCCTCCTCGGCTTCGCCGGCTTCAGCTACCTGGTGTTCCGGATCGGGCCGGCGCGCCTGCTGGCCGACGCGCGCACGACCGGCTGGCTGTTCGTTCCGCTGATCCTGCTGTACGCGCTGGTCTTCCTCTGCCATGCGATCACCTGGCGCTTCCTCCTGGCCGATGCGCCGGAGCGACCGCCGTTCGGGCGGTTGTACGCGATCACCGTCGCCGGCTTCGCGCTCAATACCGTGACGCCGGTGGTGCAGGCCGGCGGGCACGCCTTCCGGATCGCGAGCTTCGCGCCGTGGGTCGGGCGGCGGCGCTCGGCGAGCGCGACGATCTCGTTCGTGATGATCCACGCGCTGGGCTCGGTGAGCACGTGGATCACTGCGCTGATCGGCGCGATCGTGCTGCTGCGCGACCGGCCCTACGTGCTGCCGGTGGGGCTCCCGTTGCTCGCGGGGCTGCTGCTCTTCGCGTGGATGCTGATCGGCGGACACCGGCACGGCGTGCTGGAGCGCGCGCTGGCGATCGTGCGCCGCCTGCCGCTGCCGGCCCGGGTCGAGCGCGCCCTCGAAGCGCGGCGCGAAGCGACCATCGCGGTGGACCGCCACATCACCGGCTTCTATCACGACGACCCGCGCCGGTTCCTGCTCGCGCTTCTGTTCGATTACCTGGCGCGCTGCATCGGATTCGTGGAGTACTGGATCGCCTGCGTCAGCGTCGGCGCGCACATCGGCTACGAGCGCGCGTTCATGATCGGCGCGCTGGCCGCGCTGGGCGGCAACCTGCTCTTCTTCATCCCGTTCGAGCTGGGCTGGAAGGAAGGCGTGATGTACGGCCTCTTCGGCGCGCTCGGCATGGACCCGGCGACCGGCGTGTACGTCAGCGTGCTGACCCGCGTGCGCGAGGTGGTGTGGATCGGCCTCGGCGTGCTGCTCACCTGGCTCGCGCCGCTGGGGACGCCCCGGCTCACGCCGGGCGCGGCGGAGCACGGGTCATAGCGGCGACCCGGATTCAGCCGGCAGGAACCGGCTGGATAAAGGAATGGCGCCTCCCAGGGGAGAGAGGCGCCGGGCGCGGAGCGGAGGAAGGTAGCTGTTGGGCCCCGCGGCGAGCTGGGTTCCTTCAGAAGCGGCCGGTCAATCTTGCGGTGGTCTCGGGATCGAGTGCGCCGGTAACGGGAAGTCGATTCTGCTGCTGGTAACGCCGAAGCGCGTCGGCCAGTTCCCGGCTCATCCGGCCGGTCACCTTGCCGTGGTACAGCCCCGCCTCACCGAGGAGTCGCTGCGCCTCGCGGATATTCCCGCGGGCGCTCGGTGCGCGCGGCAGCGACCGGCCGGCCACCGCCGCCTCGGGTGCGGTCGCCTGCGCGCGTGCCGGCGCGCGGACGGCGGCTCCCTGGCGATGCGGGGCGGCGCGCGTCTGTGCCGCGGCGCCGTGAGCGAGCGTGACCGTGAGACCGAATGCGAAGACGAGCATGGAGACGCGCGGGGGCAACGACATGAGACAGGCCCGGTGAGAGGTGCGCCGATGCTAGCGTCGCACCGTCAATCCGGGTTCCAGCGGGCCGCGCAGCATTTCCGCGCGGCGATGAGCGTTTCGCTGCCTAGCGTCCGCGCCGCCTGACTCCGCCGGCGATCTCCTCCATCGTACGCCCGGTCGCGACTGACGTGGTCCACTCCGCCGTCACATCCGAGCCCGCCTCGGCGAACTCGTCGCGATGCTTGATGAGGAGCCATTGCGGCCGGCCCGGCCGTCGCATCCGCACCAGGGCCCAGGAGCCGCGGAGCCGCTTGCCGTGGAGCGCGATCTTGAGGTCGCCCCCGGCATAGCCCTCTCGCAGCCCGGCCACCGGATCGGCCAGGGGCCCGTCGTAGCCGAAGGTGCCGCGATCCCAGAGCATCACGGTGCCGCCGCCGTACTGGCCGGCCGGGATGGTACCCTCGAACTTGTTGTACTCGATCGGATGATCCTCGACCTGCATGGCCAGCCGCTTGACCGCGGGATCGAGGCTCGGGCCCTTCGGCACCGCCCAGCTCTTCATCACGCCATCGAGCTCGAGGCGAAGGTCGTAATGCAGGTGACTCGCCGCGTGCTTCTGGATGACGAACGCCCAACGCACGCCGCGTTGGGCGCGGCCGCCCCGGGGCTCGGCGGTTTCGGCGAAGTCGCGCTTCCGCTGGTACTCGTCGAGCGGCGGCGCAGGCGGCGCAGGCGGCGCGGACTGCGCAGAGCGGGCGGTGCGCTTGGCGGACTTCTCCGTGGCCATGACCGAAGCTATCCCGCGCGCGGGCGGCGTTCTGTGAGGCAGCACCCTCCGGTCGCTCAGCGCGCCGGCGAGGCACCGCAGGCGGCCGCGCGCTCGAGCAGCAGCGTCCGCTCGCGGGCATTCCGGGCGAGTGACGCGGCGCGCTCCAGTTCGGCGCGGGCTTCGGCGCGGCGGCCGAGCTTCATGAGAAAGTCGGCCCGAACCGCCGGCAGCAGATGGTACTTCGTGAGCGACGGATCCGAGATCAACCGATCGGCGAGCTCGAGGCCCGCGGCCGGCCCGTGCGCCATTCCTTCCGCCACCGCGCGGTTCAGCTCCACCACCGGCGACGGCGTGGCCAGCGCGAGTGCGGCATAGAGCGACGCGATGCGCGCCCAGTCGGTTTCCGCCGCGGTGCGGGCGCGGGCGTGACAGGCGGCGATCGCCGCCTGGAGCGGGTAGCGTCCGTTCCCGCCGCCCAGCTGCTCGGCTCTCGCGAGCGCCACGAGCCCGCGGCGAATGAGGAGCTGATCCCAGCGCCCGCGGTCCTGATCCAGGAGCAGCACCGGCTCGCCCGACGGCCCGACCCGCGCGCGGAGCCGCGATGCCTGGATCTCCATCAGCGCGACGAGCCCGTGCACCTCCGCCTCCGCCGGCGCGAGTGAGGCCAGCACCCGGCCGAGTCGGAGCGCGTCCTCGCACAGCGCGGGGCGAACCCAGTCCTCGCCGGCGGTGGCCGAGTAGCCCTCGTTGAAGATCAGATAGATGACCTCGAGCACCGACGAGAGGCGCTCGCCAAGCTCGGCCGCGCGCGGCGCCTCGAAGCCGACCCTCGCCTCCGCCAGCGTCCGCTTTGCCCGCACGATCCGCTGCGCGATCGTCGGCTCGGGGACGAGGAAGGCGCGCGCGATCTCCGCCGTGGTGAGCCCGCCGAGGAGCCGGAGCGTGAGCGCGAGGCGCGCCTCGGTGGAGAGCACCGGGTGGCAGGTGGTGAAGATGAGCCTGAGAAGGTCGTCGCCCACCGGATCGTCCAGCGCGGCGTCGAGCGCGGCGGCACCGTCCTCCTGCCGCGCGTCGAGCTCGCGGCCCAACTCCTGGTGCTTGCGGTCGAGCCGGGTGCGACGGCGGAGCAGGTCCATCGCCCGATGCTTCGCGGTGGCCATGAGCCAGGCGCCGGGATTCTCCGGCACGCCCGACTCCGGCCACCGCTCGAGCGCCGCGACCAAGGCGTCCTGCGCCAAGTCCTCCGCGGCGCCTACGTCGCCCACCATCCGCGCGAGGCCGGCGATGAGCCGGGCCGATTCGATGCGCCACACGGCGTCGATCGCGCGATGAGTGTCGGATGTCCGGTCGGATGCCCTCACGGCATCCAATCAGACCCGATTCAGCCCCCGGTGCAACCCGGCCTGCCGCCGCGCGAGGCGGAGCTGTTGCGTGTGCGTCTATCGGGCGCGAACGGGATTACTTGCGGCTCTCGACCTGAGCGCGCAGCCGGTTCTCCGCCTCGCGCAGCTCCGGCGTGAACTCGGGCCCGAAGTCCTCGGCCTCGAACACCTGACGGATTTCGAGCTCCGAATTACCCGGCATCGGGTTGGGGCACCGCTTGACCCACTCGATCGCCTCGTCCATCGAGCGCACCTGCCAGAGCCAGAAGCCGGCGACCAGCTCCTTCGTCTCGGCGAACGGCCCGTCCACGACGGTCCGCTGCGAACCGGAGAACTTGACGCGCGCGCCCTTCGAGCTCGGCTTGAGCCCCTCGCCGGCGAGCATCACACCGGCCTTCACCAGCTCCTCGTTGAACTTGCCCATCGCGGCCAGCAGCTCGGTGCTCGGCATGACGCCGGCCTCGGAGTCCTTCGTCGCCTTCACCATCACCATGACGCGCATCGTCGTCTCCTGTCGGATTCGGGTTCGAAGCCGGTGGCCGCGCCGTCGCGGCCTTGGGCCCGGGTGCCTCACTTACACGTCGAACGAGCCCGGCCAAATTCGACACGGGCTCCAAGTTGCAGGTTGGGACTGAGCGCGCTGGATCTGCGGGGCGATCGGAGGCGAGCGCGGTGCAGCTCAGTGCCTCGGTCGGCTCAACTCCCAGCGCTGGAGCATGCGGGTGAGCGTGCGACGGGAGATGCGAAGGATGCGCGCGGCGCGCTCGCGGTTGCCGCCGGTGGACTCCAGCACCCGCAGCACGTGGCGCCGCTCCACGTCGGCCAGCGGCACCAGATCGGCTGACGCGTCGGAGGGAGGCACGTGGGCGGCGCTCGAGAGGGGAAACGCGGCGACGCTGCCCGGCAGCGGCGTTCGCGCCGGCTCGGCCGCGGCGGCCACCGCGGCCGCCGCCCGCAGCTCGGCGGGCAGGTGTTCCGGCCCGACCACATCCTGCTCGGCCAGCACCACGGCACGCTCCAGCACATTCTGCAGCTCGCGCACATTGCCGGGCCAGTCGTAGGCGAGCAGGATCGTCTGCGCCTCGGAGTCCACCGCCACCGGGCCGCGATCGTGCTGTCGGGCCAGGCGGCGAAGGAAGTGGTCGATCAGGAGCGGGATGTCCTGCCGCCGTTCGCGGAGCGGGGCGAGCGACACCGCGACCACGTTGAGCCGGTAGTACAGGTCCTCGCGGAACTTCCCTTCCTTTACCCGCGCGGCGAGATCGCGGTGCGTCGCGGCGATGACGCGCACGTCCACCCGCACCGGCGTCTCCGACCCGACCGGCACGATCTCGTGCTCCTGCAGCACCCGCAGCAGGCGCGACTGGAGCCCGGGCGAGATGTCGCCGATCTCGTCGAGGAAGAGCGTGCCGCGATCGGCCTCGCGGAAGAGGCCGGGGCGCGCGGCGGCGGCGCCGGTGAAGGCCCCGCGGACGTGCCCGAAGAGCTCGCTCTCCAGCAACCCCTCCGCGAGCGCCGAGCAGTTGACGGCCACGAACTTCCCCGCCGCGCGCTCGGAGAAGCCGTGAACCGTGCGCGCCACCAGCTCCTTGCCGGTGCCGGTCTCGCCCAGGATGAGCATGCTCGCCTGAGTCGGCGCGGCGCGGGCCACGGTCTTCATCACGCTGATGATCGCGGGGCTGTGGCCGATCAGCTCGGCCTGATCGTCGCGCTCGGCGACGGCGCGCGCATCGGCGGCGCGGCCGGGCAGCGCGCGGCGCCGGAGCGCGCGCGAGAGCGTGAGCCGCACCTCGTCGATGTCGTAGGGTTTGCTGATGAAGTCGTGCGCGCCGGCGCGGATCGCCTCCGCCGCCGTGGTCGCGTCTCCGAATGCGGTGAGCACCAGCACGATCGCCGACGGGTCCCGCTCCCGCACCGCGCGCAGCAGGTCGAGCCCGCTCGCGCCCGGCATGCGGAGATCGGTGAGCACGGCGTCGAACGGACCGGCGTCATCCAGCCGGGCCGTCGCCTCCGGCACCGAGAGGGCGCGCACCACACGATACCGCTCGCGCTCCAGCACCTCGCCGAGCAGACGGCAGGCGGCCTCGTCGTCGTCCACCAGGAGCAGACGCGCGCTTCCCTGTACCTCAGTCATGCGGTTCTCCCACCGGAAGCGTCAGCCGCCACACCGTCCCTCGCGCGCTCGGCACGTGCACCAGATCGCCGCCGGACGCGCGGGCCAGGCGCCGGCTCACCGCGAGGCCGAGCCCGGTGCCGGCGCCTTCCTTGGTCGTGGCGAACGGCTCGAACAGGTGCTGCCGCGCCTGGGCCGCGAGTCCGGGACCGGTGTCGGCCACCTCGAGCCACGCCTGCTCCGCGTCGGCACCGGTGCGAATGACGACGCGCCCGCCCGGCGTCAACGCTTCGATCGCGTTCTTGAGCAGGTTGAGCAGCACCTGCTCGACCAGCGCCGGGTCGCACGACGCGAGGGCGGGCACGGTTTCCTCGAGCGTCGCACTGAGCCCCGCCTGGCCGAGCGACGGATCGAGAAACTGGAGGATCCGCTGCGCCACCGCGGTCAGATCCGTCACGCGAAGCGCCGGCGCGGGCCAGGCGCGGGCCCCGAGCCGCGCGCGGACGATTGCCGCGACCCGGTCCACCTGTGCCAGCACCAGCTGCACCCGCTCGAGCTCCGGCTGGTCGCCGGCGGCGCGGAGGTCGTCGCGCAGGAGCTGGAGATGACCGCGCACGGTGTTGAGCGGCGTGCCGATCTCGTGGGCGAACTCGGTCGCCGTCTGCTCCGCGAGCGCGAGCCGGTCGTAGCCGCGGGCCCGCTCCTCCAGCGCGAGCAGCGCCGCGCGCGCGTCGCTCTCGCGCTCCCGCGCCACCAGCGCATCGCGCAGCTCGTTGTATCGCCGCGCCAGCCCGCGGAACTCCTCGGGGCCCATGAGCCGCGCCGACGGCGCGCTTTCGACGCCGCCGTGGGCCCGCGCCATCGTGCGGCCGAGCAGCGCCAGCGGCCGCGCGACCCAGCGGCTGGTGAGCACCCCGACGCCGGTCGCTACGAGTATCGCCGAGGCAAAGGCGAAGAGATAGGCGCGACGGCGCTCGCGCGACGTCCAGTCCTCCAGCCGGCGGGTCGAGACCGTCACCCGCAGGATGCCCCACGGATGGGGATCGCCCAGCACCGCCGCGACCTCCCACGGGACGCTGCGGCCGCTGCCGCGCCACACCGTCGTGTGCTCCGCCGCGAGGGCCGCCGAGTCGTTGGCGGTCGGTGTCACCGGATCGGCCCGCGGGCTCCGTCCGATGGCGATCAGGCCGGCTGGCGTGGTGGCGAACACGACTGCCTGGGTTCGCGCCAGCCGTTCCGCCGGCCAGCGCGCCAGCGCGGCCTGCACCGCGGCCGCGTCACCGGTGGGCGCGCCGTGCTCCAGCAGGGCCGCCCACGATTCGGCGAGCGCGATGGACTCGCCGCGGTAATCGTCGAGCCGTTCCTCTTCCGAGAGGTAGGTCGAGAGCTCCGTGGCCGCGAGCACCAGGAGCACCGCCATGACCGCTGTGAGCAGCGCCAGCCGCCGCGAGAGACCCATGCGATGCCGGGACGAAGTGATCGAGGCGCGCCGACGCGCCTCCGGCCTTGAATCTGGCTCGGGGCCGGACGCGCGGCCAGCACGCGCCGCTTGGGCGGGATCGATGGTGGGCGTGGCCATGGACGGGAAACCGGCTCGGGTCGAGAGCGGCGGCGCGGGTGCACGCCTTGTGCCGATCGGCGGGCCGAGTGCGGCCCCGCCGTCCGACCGGGCCTCGGCCGGCCGGCCGCCATCTGCGGTCCCGCGAGCGGGACAGCTTGTCCGCAGGCCGCATCCGGGGACACATTGGCCGAGCCCGCGAATCTTCCGGTCGCCGCCGCCCGTCGGGAGTGCGGCCGACCGCAGTCGTCACCCATCCTGCCATTGCCTTCGAGGACCGTCGCATGATCCGCCGACCCGTCGCGCTCGCCCTCGCCGTCGCGGCCATCGCGCCGCTCGCCCTTCCCGGTTCCGTCGCCGCGCAATCCACCGAGCACGCCGCCTTCGTCACCCGGCTCGGCGACGACACGCTCGCAATCGAGCGCTTCACCCGCACCCACTCGCGGCTGGAGGCCGATCGCGTCATCCGGTCGCCCCGCACGGCGGTGCTGCACTACGTCGCGACCATCGGGCCCGACGGGCGGGTGACGCGGATCGAGGGATCGAGCCGCCCCGGCAGCGCGCTCGATGCGCCGGCGACGCAGTCGAGCACCGTGGAGTTCGGCCGCGACACCGCGGTCGTCACGCTGCGCATGGGCGACAGCACGCGCACGATGCGCGTCGCCGCGGCGGCCGGCGCGGTGCCGATGTTCAACATGACCTACGCGCTCTACGAGCAGGCCATCCGCCAGGCACTGACGAGCAAGGCGGACAGCGTGCCGCTGTGGCTGGTCTTCCCCGGCGCGCCACAGGCGACCGAAACCTGGGTGGCCCGCGGGAAGAACCGGGACTCGGTCACCGTCGGCACCTTCGGTCTGCCGTCGCACGCGCGGGTGGACGCGCACGGACGCATGCTCGGCTTCGAGGGGCTGCAGACGACCGTGAAGGTGGTGGTCACCCGCATCCCCGACGCCGACATCACGGCGCTGGCCCGCGCCTTTGCCGCGAAGGAGGCGTCGGGCCGGCCGATGGGCCAGCTCAGCCCGCGCGACACGGCGCGCGCCGAGTTCGCCGGGGCGCACCTGCTGGTGGATTACGGCCGGCCGAGCCGGCGCGGCCGCACGATCCTCGGCGGCATCGTGCCGTGGGGCCAGGTCTGGCGCACCGGCGCCAACGCCGCGACGCAGTTCGAGACCGACCGCGACCTCGTCATCGGCGGCACGCCGATCAAGGCAGGCAAGTACACCCTCTGGACCTTGCCCGCCGAGAGCGGCACGCAGCTCATCGTGAACGGCCAGACCGGCCAGTGGGGCACGGATTACGACGCGTCGCACGACCTCGCCCACATCCCGGTCCACACCGCCTCGCTCGGCGCGCCGGTGGAGCAGTTCACCATCGCGCTCGAGCCCACCGTCGCAGGCGGCACGCTGCGGATGCAGTGGGGCACGACGGAGTGGACGGTGCCGGTCGAGGTGAAGTAGCCGCGCGCCTCCCGCGGACCGGGGGCCGGCGCCATATTCAACGTCCATGGCGCCGGCCCTCCCCAACCTCACCGTTCTTGGCCACCCGCTCATCCGACACAAGCTCACTTTGCTGCGCGACCGGCGCACCTCCACGCGCGACTTCAAGCAGCTGGTGAGCGAGATCGCGATGCTGATGGCCTACGAGGTGACCAAGGACCTGCCGACCGAGCCGGTCGAGATCGACACGCCGCTCGAGCGCATGACAGGCGAGCAGGTCTCAGGCAAGAAGCTCACGCTGGTACCGATCCTCCGCGCGGGGCTCGGGATGGTCGAAGGCATCGCGCAGCTGATCCCGTCGGCGCGGGTGGGGCACATCGGGCTCTACCGCGACCACGACACGCTGCAGCCGGTGGACTACTACTTCAAGATTCCCGGCGCCGGCGAGGCCCGCGACTTCCTGGTGCTCGACCCGATGCTCGCGACCGGCGGCTCGGCGGTCGCGGCCCTCACCGCGCTCAAGGCCGCCGGCGTGCGGCGGCTCCGCTTCCTCTGTATCGTCGCGGCGCCCGAGGGCGTGCACCTCATGCTCGACGCGCACCCCGACGTCCCGGTCTACGCCGCCGCGCTCGATCGCCGGCTCAACGAGCGCGGCTACATCCTCCCCGGCCTGGGCGACGCCGGCGACCGCCTCTTCGGAACCCACTGATGATCCGGATCACGTTCCACGGCGCCGCCGGCCAGGTCACCGGCTCGATGCACCTGGTCGAAGCGGCCGGTGCCCGCATCCTGCTCGACTCCGGCCTGTTCCAGGGCCATCGCGCCAAGGCCCGGCGGCTCAACGCCGAGCTGCCGTTCGACGCGCGGCGGATCGACATGGCGGTGCTGAGCCATGCGCACATCGACCACACCGGGCGGCTGCCGCTGCTGGTGCGCGAGGGCTTCCACAGCCCGATCTACGCGACGCCCGCCACCCGTGACCTCTGCGCGGTCATGCTCCCCGACTCGGCCCACGTGCAGGAGAAGGACGCCGAGTTCCTGGCGCGGCGGGGCCAGCCGGGGGGCGAGCCGCTCTACAACGTGGCCGACGCGATCGCGGTGCAGGACCTCATGGTCGGCGTGCCGTACCGCCGGCCGCTGCACCTGCGCAAGCACCTCACGGTCGAGTTCACCGACGCGGGCCACATTCTCGGTTCGGCGACGGTGGACCTCCGGCTCAACGAGGACCCGCCGCACCGGCTGGTCTACTCGGGCGACGTCGGCCGCCGCGGGCTGCCGATCATCCGCGACCCCCAGCCGCCCTCCGGCCCGATCGACACGCTGATCATCGAAAGCACCTATGCCGACCGCGACCACGAGTCCGTGCCCGACGCGGAGGAGCGGCTCGGCGCGGTGGTACGGGAGACGGCCGCGCGCGGCGGCAAGGTGCTGGTGCCGGCCTTTGCGCTGGGCCGGGCCCAGGAGGTGGTCTACGGACTGCACCAGCTCTGGCGCGCGGGGAAGATCCCCGAGATCCCCATCTTCCTCGACAGTCCGCTCGGCGTGGACGTGACGACCGTCTTCCGCATGCACCCGGAGATCTTCGATCGGAGCGAGCGGCTGGTCGAGTCCGGCGCGGCACTGTTCGATTTCCCGCTCGTCCACTACGTGCGCGAGGTGGCCGAGTCGAAGGCGCTGAACGGGCGCCACGGCCCGGCGGTGATCATCTCCGCCTCGGGCATGGCCGAGTCGGGGCGGATCCTCCATCACCTGGCCCACGGCATCGGCGACCACCGCAATACCGTGCTGTTCGTCGGCTATCAGGCGGAGGGCACGCTGGGTCGCCGGCTGCAGGATGGCGCCGAGACCGCGAAGATCTTCGGCGAGGAGCTGGCGCGCCGGGCCGAGATCGTCACCATCGGCGGCTACTCGGCCCACGCCGACCGGCGGGAGCTGCGCGACTGGGTCCGTCGCCTCGGCGGGCCGATCCGGCGGGCGTTCGTGGTCCACGGGGAGACACCGGCGCTCAAGGCGATGGCCGACCTGCTGCGGGAGGAGGGCGTGCCCGAGGTCCACGTCCCCGACCTCGGCGAAACGGTGGAGCTGTAGAGCGGCGTGCGTCGCGTCGCCCGGCTTCTGGTTGCGTTAGGCATCGTGGCAGTGGCGGTGTTCGCCTCGGCGTTCGTGCTGGTGCTGGTGGTGTCGCAGCAGGACGAGCGGCGGCCGGTGGACGCGATCATCGTGCTGGGGGCGGCGCAGTACAACGGCCGGCCGTCGCCGGTGCTGCGGGCGCGGCTGAGCCACGCGCTCCGGCTGTACGACGATCGGCTGGCGCCGCGCATCATCGTCACCGGGGGCGTCGGCCGGGGCGATACGGCGAGCGAGGCGCGGGTGGGCCAGCGCTGGCTGCTGGCGCACCACGTTCCCGACAGCGCGGTGATCGTGCAGCCGCAGGGCCGCTCGACCCAGGCCTCGATGACGGCGGCGGGCGAATGGCTCGCCGCGCGCGGCCTCGGCACCGTGCTCCTGGTGAGCGACCCGTTCCACATGGCGCGACTCCGCTTCGAGGCGCGCCGCACCCGGCTCACCGCCTACCTCTCACCGACCGAGACCAGCCCCATTTCCGACAACCCCGTGCTCGAGCTCGAGTACCTCGCCGCCGAGACGCTCAAGGTGCCGGTGGCGTGGGTGCGGAGCTGGCCGCTCTTCAGCCCGAGGAATCCGTGATGCCCGCTCCACCGTGCCGCGCCGCCGCGGCACTGCTCGTCGTCATGCTGGCCACCGCCGCGCCGGCCGCCGCGCAGCGCGCGGAGACGCGCGCGCCGCTCGACGTCGCCTACACCAGCGACACGCTGCCTAACGGGATGATCCTGGTGGTGCACGAGGACCACTCCACGCCCATCGTGAGCGTGAGCACGCTGCGCCGGGTCGGCTCCGCCGACGAGAAGCCGGGCCATACCGGCTTCGCCCACCTGTACGAGCACCTGATGTTCATGGGCTCGGAGCACGCGCCCTACCCGCAGTTCGACCGCCTGCTCGAGGCGGCCGGCGCGGACAACAATGCGTACACCACCGAGGACCGGACGGTGTACTACGAGAAGGGTCCGAGCAGCGCGCTCCCGCTGATGCTCTGGCTCGAGGCCGACCGCACCGGCTGGTTCCTCCAGACGATGGACTCGGCCAAGGTGGACCTGCAGCGCAACGTGGTGAAGAACGAGCGGCGGCAGAGCTACGAGAACCAGCCCTACGGCCTCGCCAGCGAGACGATCCTCCGCATGCTCTATCCCGAGGGGCACCCGTACCACTGGCCGGTCATCGGCTCGATGGCCGACCTGACCCGGGCGTCGGTGGAGGACGTGAAGGATTTCTTCCGCCGCTACTACGCCCCGGACAACACCACCATGGTCGTGGCGGGCGACGTGAAGGCCGATTCGGTGCGTCGCCTGGTGCGCGGCTGGTTCGCACGGATACCGCGCGGGCCCGAGATCACCCGGCCCGCGCCCGCACCGTTTGCGCTGTCGCGCGACACCGCCGCGGTGCTCCAGGACCGGGTGCAGCTCCCCCGGCTCTACTACACCTGGCACACGGTCAAGCGCGGCGCGCCCGACGATGCGCCGCTCCAGATCCTCGCCTACGTGCTGACCGGCGCCAAGAACGGTCGGCTCACCCAGCCGATGGTCTACGAGCAGGCGCTCGCGGCCGACGTGGACGCGAGCCCCGACCCCAAGCGGCTCGACGGCGACTTCACGATTCAGGCGACGGCGCGCCCCGGCAAGGCGCTGCCCGAGCTCCAGGCGTTCATCGACAAGGAGCTCGCCCGCCTCGCGGCCGACGGCCCGACCGCGCGCGAGCTGCAGCAGGCCCGGAACACCATCGAGGCGAGCTTCCTCCAGCGACTCGAGCGGGTGAGCGGCAAGGCGGAGGCGATGAACCAGTACCTCTTCTACTACAACGATGCCGACTACTTCCAGCACGATCTCGATCGCTACCTCGCCGTCACCGCCGACGACGTGAAACGGGTCGCGGCGCAGTATCTCACCGCCCACAAGGTGATCCTGAGCGTGGTGCCCGAGGGCAAGCCCGAGCTCGCCGCGCACTCGGGGGTGAACCCGTGACCCGCTGCCTCGTCGCCGCCATCGCGGTGCTTGCCGCATCCGTGCCGCAATCGGTTGCGGCACAGCAGCTCGACATCACCCACCGCCCGCCGCTGGCGGCACCGGCGCCTCTCAGGATCCCCCGGGCCCAGCGGAGCGTCCTGCCTAACGGCGTCACGCTCTACGTCATCGAGCAGCACGAGGTCCCGCTGGTGGACGCGGTGCTCTCGGTCCGGGGCGGCGGCCGCGCCGACCAGGACCGGCCGGGGCTCGCCTCGTTCACCGCCGACATGCTCGACGAGGGTGCCGACACGCTCGATGCCTTCGGGATCGCCGCGCAAGCCGCCTATCTCGGCGCCGAGCTCGAGACCCGGGCCGACTGGGACCGGACGCTCGTGTCGCTCAAGGTGCCGAAGCATTCGCTGGCGGCGGCGCTGGACCTCATGGCGACGGTCTCGCTCGAGCCGAGCTTCCACTCGGCGGACGTCGCGCGCGAGCGCGAGCTGCGGCTGGCCGAGATCCTCCAGGAGCGCGACCAGCCGGAAGCCGTGGCATCGCACGCCTTCAGCGCCGTCGTCTTTCCCATCGGCCATCCCTACCACGAGCCGCTTGGCGGCGACTCGGCGGCGACCGCGGCGCTCGACTCCGCGGGCGTGCGCGCGTTCTACGCCGAGACCTTCCGGCCGGACCGCGCCAGCATCATCGTCTCCGGCGACATCACCCTCGCCGAGGCGACCGCCGCGATCACGCGGGCATTCGGCGGATGGCGTGCCGCGGCCGGCACAACCCCGGCCCCGACCGCGGCACCGGCGCCGGCCACCCGCGCCACCACCGTGTATCTGGTCGACAAGCCCAATGCGGCGCAGTCGGTCATCGCCATCGGCAACCCCGGCGTGGATCGACGCAGTCCGGACTATTACGCGCTCCAGGTGATGAACACGCTGCTCGGCGGCTCCTTCTCGTCGCGGCTCAATCAGAATCTGCGGGAGACGAAGGGCTACGCCTACGGCGCCGGCTCGTCGTTCCAGTACCGGCCCCTGCCCGGACCGTTCATCGCGAGCGCGGCCGTGCGCACCGACGTCACCGACAGCTCGCTGATCGAGTTCTTCAAGGAATTCAAGCGACTGCGCGACTCGGCGGTCACGCCGGTGGAGCTCACGCGCGCCAAGTCGTACATCGCGCTCGGTCTGCCGGGCGAGTTCGAGACGGCGGGCGATCTCGCGTCGCAGCTCAGCCGGCTGCTCGTCTTCGGCCTGCCGCTCGAGTACTACCGCACCTACGTGCCCCGCATCATGGCGGTCACCGCCGCCGACGTGCAGCGCGTGGCGCGGAAATACATCCGGCCCGACCGCGTGAGCGTCGTCGTGGTGGGCGACGCGGCGAAGATCCGCTCCGGCATCGAGGCGCTGCACCTCGGGCCGCTGCAGCAGGTGGACATGGAAGGAAGGCCGGCGCCATGACGCTGCTCGCCACCGAGCGGATCTACGGCGGCCGCGTCGTCAACCTCGAGCGCGACACGGTGCGCTTCCCGGACGGCTCCGTCGGCACGCTCGAGATGCTGCGCCACCCCGGCGCGGCCGCGGTCCTGCCGTTCCTCGACGATCCCGCCGCCGCCGACCCGCGAGTCGTGCTGATCCGCCAGTTCCGCCACGCGGCGGACGGATTCATCTGGGAGGTTCCCGCCGGCCGCCTCGATCCCGGCGAGGCGCCCGATGCCTGCGCCCGCCGCGAGCTGGAGGAGGAGAGCGGCTACCGCGCCGGAGCGCTCCGGCCGCTCACCACGATCTACACCACGCCCGGCTTCACCGACGAGCGGATCCACCTCTTCCTGGCGCACGACCTGGACGAACGCGAGCATCATCGCGAGCCGGACGAGTTCATGGAGGTCCACCGGGTGCGGTGGTCGGACGTGCTCGCCCGCGTCCGGAGTGGCGAGATCGACGACGGAAAGACCCTCGCGGCGATCCTCTACGTGCAGGCCTGCCTTCGCTCCGGCTGACACTCCTGCTTCGCGACACGGAGCCCTGACGGACGGCGCCTCACCGCCCTACAATTCGTCGCATGGCCGTCCAGACCCACGATCAACTCACGCGGTCGCTCAACAAGGGCGAGCTCGCCCCGGTGTACTACCTGTTCGGCGCCGAAGACCTCCTCAAGGACGAGGCGGTCCGCCGGATCGGCGACATCGCGCTCGACGCCGCGCTGCGCGACTTCAACTACGACGCCCGCTCCGCTACCGGCCTCGACCCCGAGGACGTCTACGCGCTCTGCAATACACTGCCGATGATGGCCGAGCGGCGGGTCGTGGTGCTGCGCGACGTCGAAGCGTGGCAGAAGCGAGCCCGCGGCCGCGCCGAGCTGATCCGCTACCTCGAGCGGCCGGCCGCGGAGACGGTGCTCATCCTCGTGCAGGGGAGCGGCGCTGCGGACGTCGACGCGGACCTCGCGAAGCATGCCTGTGCGGTGCGCTTCGATCAGCTCCCGCCCGATCGGGCGCTCCGTTGGATCGCGCATACGGGCTCGCAGCTCGGCTTGACCGTACCGCCCGGGGCGGCGGAGCACCTGCTCGCCTGCGTCGGCAACGACCTCGGGGTGCTCCGCTCCGAGCTGGAGAAGCTGGCGGCATTGCCGGACGGCACCGAGATCACCCGTGACCTCGTCGGCGACATCGTCGGCGTGCGATACGGCGAGACGACGCTCGACTGGCGCGACGCGCTGCTCGACGGCGATGCCGGCCGCGCCGCCCTCCTGCTCGAGCCGCTGCTGGCGCAGAGCGGCGTCTCCGGCGTCAAGCTCCTCACGCTGCTCGGCAGCTCGCTGATCGGCGTCGGCATCGCGCGGGCGCATCTTGATCGCGGCGTGAGCGGCCGGGCCCTCGAGAGCACGCTGCTCGAGACGATCAAGCGGGCGCGCGTGTTTGGTCTCGGCCCGTGGGGTCAGGAGGCCCGCCGCTGGAGCGAGTGGGCCGCGCGCTGGCCGGCGGCGCGGGTCAAGGCCGCACTGCGTGCCGCGCTCGAGGCCGACCAGCGGCTCAAGAGCACCACGATCTCCGACGAGCGCGGTGTGCTGCTCGACCTCGTCATGCGCTGCACCATCCCGTGGCGAGAGGCGGCGTGAACCGGCCGCTTCCCGCCGCCGTGGCGCTGCTCGGACTTGGCGCGGTGCTCGCTGCCGCGACGCCGGCGCGGTGCGCGGCGCAGACCGACAGCCGCCTGGCGGCCGCGGTCCGACTCGCGCAGGAGGGCGAGGGCGACTCGGCGCGGGCCGCCGTGCAGCGCATCCTGGCGGCGACCGCGCCGAGCGATCCGCTCTATCCGGAGGTGCTGCTCGCCGCGGCGACGACCGCCGGCAGCGCGGTGGACCGCCAGCGCGCGCTCCAGCGCATCGCGGTCGAGTACCCCAACTCCGCCTGGGCCGACGACGCGCTGCTCGGCCTCGCGGAGCTGAGCTACGCCAGCGGCGATCTGCCCGGCGCGGCGAAGAATCTCGAGCGGCTGCGCCTCGATTATCCCGCGACACCGCTGCTCGGCACCGCGGCCGTCTGGGCCGCAAAGGTCTACACCGAGGCGAAGGATCCGGCGAGCGCCTGCCGCTGGGTGGCGGCCGGCACCGCCGCCGCCGGCGGCAACCTGGAGCTGCGCAATCAGCTCGCGTTCTACGGCGCGCGCTGCCAGGGCGTGGACACCAGCACCGCGGCCGCGACCACGGACTCCTCCCCGGCAGCGTCCCCCTCCGCGGCTCCGCCGCCGCCCCCGCCTGCAACGGCGCCGGCACCGGCACCGTCCGCGGCGGCTCGGAAGCCGGTGTTCCGGATTCAGGTCGTCGCCGCGCCGGACGAGGCAGGCGCCAGGCGCGCGGCGGCCCGGCTTCACGCCGCGGGTATCGCGCCGGTCGTCGCGCACGAAGGCGGCTTCTGGAAGGTGCGCGGCGGCAGCTATCCGACCCGCGCCGAGGCGCAGGCGGCGCTCGCGAAGATCCGCGCGCGCCTCGGCGGCGCGCCGTTCATCGTAAGCGACAGCACCAGTCCCATCGCCCCGTGAAGAGCTACCGGTCGGTCCGTCAGGGCATCGGCGCCGCCTTTGCCGTCGCGCTGCTGCTGCTCGCCGCGGTCATCATCCTGTCGTACTCGAGTACCGCGCGCTTCGGCCAGGTCAACCAGCGCGCGCTGACGGCGAATGCCCGGCTGCTGGAGCTGGAGCAGACGCTGTCGGCGATGCGCGATGCCGAGACCGGGCAGCGCGGCTTCCTGCTGACCGGCGACTCCAGCTATCTCGCCCCCTACTTCGCGGCCGAGGCGGAAGCCGCCGGCCACCTCGAGCGGCTGCGCGCGCTCTACGGCCGGGCCGCCGCGAACGCCGGGACCGTGGACTCCATCGCGCGCCTGACGATGGCCAAGCAGGCCGAGCTCGATTCCAGCATCCGCGTCTACCGCATGAAGGGACAGACCGCGGCGCTCGGCTTCGTGGCGGCGGGCGCGGGCAAGGCGGTGATGGACACGCTGCGCGCGGTGGTGACCGGGGCCGAGCGGCAGGAGCGGGTGGCGCTCCAGCGCGACGTGGCCGCGCGCCGCGCCAGCGCCCGGCAGAGCTTCGCGGCGGTGGTGGCGCTGGCGCTGAGCAGCGTTCTGCTGCTCGGCGCGGCGCTGATCGCGGGGCTGAACGCGATCACCGAGCGGGTGCGCTCCGAGCGCGCCCTCGAGGCCGAGCGCGCGCTGCTGGAACAGCGGGTGGGGGACCGCACCGCGGAGCTCGAGGTCGAACGCACCCGCGCGGTGGATGCGGCGGAGCGGGCGGAACAGGCGGCGCTCGAGGCCGAGGAGTCGAGTGCCGAGGCGGAAATGGCGGCGGACGAGGCGGCCCAGTCGCTCGCCGCGCGGCTGGCCGCCGAGCAGGCGCAGAGCGCGGCCGACGTGCGCCACCGCGCGCTCGTCGCGCAGGTGCAGGACTACGCCATCTTCTCCCTCGACGTCGAAGGCCACCCGACCAGCTGGAACGAAGGCGTGGAGCGCACGCTCGGCTGGACGGAGGCCGAGTTCATCGGCGGGAATGTGGACGCCATCTTCACGCCCGAGGACGTCGCCGACGGCGTGCCCGGGCGGGAGCTGGCGTACGCGGCGGCACACGGCACGGCCAACAACGACCGCTGGATGCGCCGCAAGGGCGGTGAGCGCTTCTTCGCCAACGGCACCACGACCGCGGTGCGCGACGCGAGCGGCCAGCTGGTCGGATACACCAAGGTCATGCGCGACCGCACCGAGCAGAAGCTGGCCGACGAGGCGCTGCAGCGCAGCGAGGAACGTTTCCGCAGCGTCGCCCGCGCCACCCGCGAGGCGATCTGGGATTGGGACCTGGCGAGCGGCGGGCTGGAGTGGAACGAGGGAATGGAGGCGCTCTTCGGCTATCGCCTGGCCACGATCACGCCGGCCATCGACTGGTGGGCCGAGCGGGTTCACCCCGAGGACCGCGACCGGGTCGTGTCGTCCATCGAGGGCGCCGTCCACGGCAGCAGCAAGTACTGGAGCGAGGACTATCGCTTCCAGCGCGTCGACGGGAGCTACGCGATCGTGACCGATCGCGGCGTCATCGAACGGGATGACGACGGCCGCGCCCGCCGCATGATCGGCACGATGGCCGACGTGAGCGAGCGCCGCGCCGCCGAGCGCGAGGCCCGCCTGTTCGTGCAGGTGGTGGAGGCGAGCACCGATTTCGTCGGCGTCAGCACCATGGACGGGCGCGCGTTCTACGTGAATGAGGCCGGGCGCCGGCTGGTCGGGCTGCCCGACATGGCCGCAGTGCAGCGCACCCACGTCTTCGATTACTTCCCCGAGCGCGACCGCGAGCGCGTGGCCGAACGGATCTGGCCCATCGTGCTCGAGGCCGGCCACTGGGACGGCGACATCCGCTTCCGCCACTTCGAGACCGGCGAGGAAGTGCTGGTCCACTGGAACGTCTTCCTGGTGCGCGACAGCGACACCGGGCAGCCGATCGCGGTCGGCTGCGTGAGCCCGGACCTCACCGAGCGCCGGCGGGTCGAGGAGCAGCTGGCGCAGGCGCAGCGGATGGAGGCGATCGGCCGCCTCGCCGGCGGTGTCGCCCACGACCTCAACAACATGCTCACCGCGATCGTGGGCCACGCGATGTTCCTGGAGCAGGGCTTCGAGGCCGGCGATCCACGGCTGCAGGACGTCGCCCAGATCAACACCGCCGCCGAGCGCTCCGCCACGCTCACCCGCTCGCTGCTCGCCTTTGCGCGGCGCGAGCTGGTGCAGCCGCGCCAGCTCGACCTGAACACCCTGGTGCGCGACATGGAGCGCATGCTGCGGCCCGCGCTCGGCGAAGGCATCGACTTCGAGCTGCGGCTCGACCCGCGGCCGCAGACCGTGGTGGCCGACCGGAGTCGCATCGAGCAGGTGATCCTGAATCTCTGCCTCAACGCCCGCGACGCCATGCCGCAGGGCGGCCGGCTGACCCTGGAGACGACGCCCGCCCGGCTCGACGAGGCGTACGCCGATCGGCACCCCGGCACCGTCATCGGCGCCGGGCGGTACGTGCGGCTTGCCGTCATCGACACCGGCGTCGGCATGACGGCGGACACCCAGGCGCGCATCTTCGAGCCGTTCTTCACGACCAAGGGCGTCGGCGAAGGCACCGGCCTCGGTCTCTCGACCGTCTACGGCTCGGTGAAGCAGGCCGAGGGTTTCGTCTGGGTGTACAGCGAGCCGGGGCATGGCACCGCTTTCCACGTTTATCTGCCGCAGGCCGCAGCGCCGGCGAGCGCCACCGCCACGCCGCCTCGCCCGACGCCGGTTCCCCGCGGCGCGGCGGAGACGGTGCTCATCGTGGAAGACGACGAGCTCGTGCGCGAGATCGCCTGCCGCGCGCTGCAGGAGAGCGGGTACAACTGTCTGTCGGCGCGAGACGGCCGCGAGGCGCTCGCCCTCGCGGCCAGCCACGCCGGTCGGCTCGATCTCGTCGTCACTGACGCCGTCATGCCGGGCATGACCGGCGGCGAGCTGGCGACGCGCCTCGCCGACCGCTACCCGGGCGTGCGGGTGCTGTTCATGTCCGGCTTCACCAACGACGAAGTCGTCCGCCGCGGCCTGGTGCGCGCCGACCAGCGATTCGTCCAGAAGCCGTGGACCCCCGGCGGCCTTGCCACCGCGGTACGCACCGCCCTCGACGGTCACTGACGCCCGAGCCGCGGCGCCGCGTCCCGGCGTATCTTTCGCCGATCCGACTCTTCGCCGGACGCTCGCGTCCGGCCTCCCTGCACGTGGGCGCACCCACGCGAGCGACGGCATCGTGACTTCCGGCACACCCACCAGCTCCCGGTCCCGTGCGGGCGGCGAGTCGTCGCCGCTGATGGCGCAGTGGGCCGAGATCAAGGCGCGCCATCCGCACGCGATCCTCTGGTATCGCTGCGGCGACTTCTACGAGATGTTCTACGGCGACGCCGAGCTCGGCGCGCGGGTGCTCGACATCACGCTCACCTCGCGCGGCGACGGCGTGCCGCTCGCCGGCGTGCCGGTGCGTGCCGCCGCGGATTACCTCCGGCAGCTCGTCGCCGCCGGCCACCGCGTCGCCATCTGCGAGCAGGTCGAAGATCCGAAGCTGGCGCGCGGCCTTGTGCGCCGCGAAGTGGTGGAGACCGTGACACCCGGCGCCCAGCTCGAGGATGGATGGCTCGCCGGCGCCGCCAACAACTGGCTGGTCGCCAGCAGCGGCGCGGGGCTCGCCGCGATCGATTTCTCCACCGGCGAATTCGTGCTGGAGACGCTCGCGCCCGGCGGGCTCGCCGAGGCGCTCGCACGACTCGCCCCGCGCGAAGTCGTCGTCACGGCCGATAGCGAGCTCACGCTGGACGACGGCGTGCTCCGCACCGAGCGTGAGCGCTGGGAGTTCGATCCCGAGCTCGCGCGCGAAGAGCTGGCGCGCCGCTTCGCGCTGGCGTCGCTCGACGGGCTCGGACTGGGCCCGGAGGACGGCGCCGCCGTCGGTGCCGCCGGCGCGCTGCTCCGCTACCTCGGCGAGCTTCAGCCCGGCGGCCTGCCCCACCTCACGCGCCCCGAAATTCGCCGCGGCAGCCGGTATCTCTGGCTCGACGAGATGACCCGCCGCAACCTCGAGCTGGTCGAGCCGCTCCGCGCCGGCGCGCGCGGCTGCACGCTGCTCGAGACGATCGACCGCACCGTGACGCCGATGGGCGCGCGGCTGCTCCGGCAGTGGACGCTGTCGCCGCTTCGCGATTGCGCCACGATCGAGCGGCGGCTCGACGCGGTGGAGACGCTGGTGCGGGACGGCACCGGCCGCGCCCGGCTGCGCGAGACGCTCGACGGGGTGCGCGACCTCGAGCGTCTCGCCGGCCGCGCCGCCGCCGGCCGCGCCACTCCGCGGGAGCTCGGCGTGATCCGCGACTCGCTGGGCCGACTGCCGGATGTCGTCACCGCGCTGCGCGCCATCGCCCCGGCCGCGGCCATCGGCACGGACGGCTGGGCCGAGCTGCCGCGCGCGGTCGCGACGCTCGATCCCCTCCCCGATCTGCGCGCCGAGCTCGCCGCCGCGCTGGTCGAGCGCCCGCCCGCGCTCCTCGCCGACGGCGGCGTCATCCGCCCCGGCTATGACGCGGAGCTCGACGAGCTCCGCTCGCTGCGCGACGGCGGCCGCCAGTACATCGCCGACCTGCAGCAGCGGGAGCGCGAGCGCACCGGGATCCCGTCGCTCAAGGTCGGCTACAACAAGGTGTTCGGATATTTCCTGGAGATCACCCACGCCCACAGCGCGCGGGTGCCCGCCGAGTACGAGCGGCGCCAGACGCTGGCGAACGCCGAGCGCTACGTCACCCCCGAGCTCAAGGACTACGAGGCGAAAGTGCTTGGCGCCGAGGAGCGGATGGCGACGCGCGAAGCGGAGCTGTTCGGTGCGCTCCGCGGCGCGGTCGCGGCGGCGATCGTGCGGATCCAGCGCAGCAGCGGCGTGCTGGCGCGGCTCGACGGGTGGAGCGCGCTCGCCGAGATCGCGGTGACCGGACGCTACGTGCGGCCCGCGATCACCGACGATTTCGAGCTGGAGCTGGTGCAGTGCCGCCATCCGGTGATCGAGCGGCTGATGCCGCGCGAGTCGTTCATTCCCAACGACGTGCGCTTCGAGGAGTCGGCGCGGGTGCTGCTCGTCACCGGGCCCAATATGGCCGGCAAGAGCACCATCCTCCGGCAGATCGGCCTCTGCGTGGTGCTGGCGCAGCTCGGGAGCTTCGTGCCCGCCGAGCGCGCCACGATCGGCGTGGCCGACCGGCTCTTCACCCGTGTCGGCGCCAGCGACAACCTGGCCCGCGGCCAGAGCACGTTCATGGTGGAGATGAGCGAGACCAGCGCGATCCTGCACAACGCGACAGCGCGGAGTCTGGTGCTGCTGGACGAGATCGGCCGCGGCACCTCGACGTACGACGGCGTGGCGATCGCGTGGGCGGTGACCGAGCACCTGCACGACCGGGTCGGCTGCAAGACGATGTTCGCGACCCACTACCACGAGCTGATGCAGCTCCCCGAGGAGCTCCAGCACGCGAGGAACCTCAACGTCGCCGTGCGCGAGACCGGCGATACCGTGGTCTTCCTCCACCGTTTGGAGCCGGGCGGCACCGATCGCTCCTACGGCATCCACGTCGCGCAGCTCGCCGGGCTGCCCGATCGCGTCGTCCGCCGCGCGAGGGAGGTGCTCCGCACGCTGGAAGGCGAGCACCGGGTCGTGCCCGGCACCCCGGTCCCCGCGCCCGATCCCGGCCAGCTCCCGCTGTTCGACGCGCCGCCGCACCCGGTCGTGTCCGAGCTCGAAGCCCTCGAGATCGACACGCTGACGCCGCTCGAAGCCCTGAATCGCCTTGCCGAATTCAAGCGCCGGCTGAGCGGCTGAACCCGCCTTCGTTCGCTGAGCCCATGACCGAGCGTCTCTACTATCGCGATGCCTGCCTCGCCGCGTTCGAAGCGCGGGTGGTGGAGCGCGCCGACGACGGGCGACGGATCTATCTGGATCGGACCGCCTTCTACCCCACCAGCGGCGGCCAGCCGCACGATCTCGGCGAGATCTGCGGCGTCGCGATCCAGGATGTGGTAGACGAGGGCGAGCGCATTGCACACCTGCTCGCGCGGCCGCTGCCCGCGGGGAGCGACATGGTGAGCGCCGTGATCGACTGGCCCCGTCGCCGCGATCTGATGCAGCAACACACCGCGCAGCACCTGCTCTCCGCCCTCTTCGAGGATCGCTTCGGCTACGCGACGGTGAGCGTGCACTTCGGCGCCGAGAGCTCGACGCTCGATCTCGGCACCGGCGGCATGACGCCGGAGCAGCTGCGCGAGGCGGAAGCACGCGCCAACACGCTGATCCGCGAGCACCGGCCGGTGACCGTCTCGTTCGAGGACGCCGCGATGGCAATCGGACTTCGGAAAGCGTCCGCGCGCGACGGCACGCTCCGCATCGTTTCCATCGACGGCGTGGACCGGAGCGCCTGCGGCGGGACCCACGTCTCCAACACCGCCGAGATCGCGCCGCTCCTCGTGCTGCGGACCGAGCGCGTGCGTCAGGCGACGCGGGTCGAGTTCCTCGCCGGCCACCGCGCGCTCCGCCGCGCCCGCGCCGACCACGAGGCGCTCGGCCGCATCGCCCGCGCGCTCACCGTGGCGCCGGATGAAGCGCCCGCTGCCGTGGCGGCGCTCGCAGAGCAGTTGAAGGAAGCGCAGTCCGCGCGGAAGCGGCTCGATGAGGAGGCGCTGCGCCAGCGCGCCGAGTCCCTCGCCGCGAACGCCGCCGCCGATCCGGACGGCGTCCGCCGGATCATGGAGCCCGCGGCGACGTCGCCCGACGCGCTGCGTGCGCTGGCGCAGGCGTGCGCCGCGCTGCCGCGCTGCGTGTTCGTCGGCGCCGCGGCCGCGCCGCCGCTCGTCGTCGTCTCGGCGTCCGAGGATTCCGGCGTGGACGCGGGCCGCGCCATCAAGACGCTCCTCGGCGAAGTGGCCGGCCGCGGCGGCGGGTCGCCCCGGATGGCGCAGGCGAGTCTCACCGACCCCGCCGCGCGGGAGACTGCGATCGCGCGGCTGGCCCGACTGGTTGCTCCCGCGCTGCTGCTGCTCGCGCTCGCGGCGCCGTCGGCAGGCTGCCGCCGCGGGCGCGACGACACGACGGTCCGGCTCCCGAGCAACGCGCCGCCGCCGCGCTCCAGCGCGGAGAGCCCACCGGTGCCGCTCAACCCGAACTCGCCGGTGGAATATCCCGCCGCGCTCGAGGCGCAGGGCATCGAGGGCACCGTGCTCCTTCGCCTCTACATCGACACCAGCGGCGCGGTGCGCCCCGATTCGATTCACGTCGCCGAGTCGAGCGGCTATCCCGCCCTCGATTCCGCGGCGATCGCCGGCGCGCGCCGGCTCCGCTACGCTCCGGCGCTCAAGGGCGGACAGCCCGTCGCGTCACTCTTCATGCAGCCCATTCAGTTCCGGCGCAGCCACGGCGCCGGGAGGACCTGATGACCGCCAGCTCACCGCGCGGCGCGACACCGCCGCACCTCGCGCCCTATGACTCCGTGCTCGACACCGTCGGCTGGACGCCGCTCATCCGTCTGGGCCGGGTCGGGGCCGGACTGCGGACGCCGATCTACGGGAAGGCGGAGTACGCCAACCCCGGCGGCTCCGTGAAGGACCGCATCGGGCTCGCCATCATCGAGGACGCCGAGCGACGCGGCGAGCTCAAACCCGGCGGCACCGTCGTCGAGGGCACCAGCGGCAACACCGGCGTCGGCCTCGCCATGGCGGCGGCGCTCAAGGGCTACCGCTGCATCTTCACCATGCCTGACAAGATGTCGCAGGAAAAGGTGCGGCTGCTCAGGGCCTACGGCGCCGACGTCGTCATCACGCCCACCGCCGTACCGGCGGATCACCCGGACAACTACGTGATGAAGGCCAAGCAGATCGTGAAGGACACGCCGGGCGCGATCCTCGCCAACCAGTTCTACAATCAGGTGAACCCCGAGGCACACTACCGCACCACTGGTCCCGAGATCTGGGAGCAAACCGGCGGCCGGGTCAGCCATTTCGTGGCGGGCGCCGGCACCGGCGGCACGGTGAGCGGCGCGGGCAAGTATCTCAAGGAACGGAACCCCGACATCCGCGTCATCGCCGGCGACCCGGTCGGCTCGCTCTACACCGGCTACGCCCGGAGCGGCACCTTGGGCAGCGGTCACCCCTACAAGGTGGAAGGCATCGGCGGCGACAAGGCGCCGACCACGGTCTGGTGGGACCAGATCGATGAATGGCGCCAGGTGAGCGACCGGGTCTCGATGATGACGGCCCGCCGGATCGCCCGGGAAGAGGGCATCCTGGTCGGCGGCTCTGCCGGGCTCAATGTGGCGGTGGCCCTGGAGCTGGCGCGCGAGCTCGACAGCCCCGACGCCTGCGTCGTCACCATTCTCTGCGACACCGGCGAGCGCTACCTCTCCAAGGTCTTCAGCGACGAGTGGATGCAGGAGAACCAGCTGCTCGACCGGCCCCAGGCCACGGTGGAGCAGATCCTGGCACGGCGTTCGCCGGAGGCGCCGGCGCTGGTGAGCGTCGCCCCGGCCGCCGCGGTGCGGCAGGCGCTGAACCTGATGAGCACCTGGGGCGTGAGCCAGATCCCCGTGGTAGACGAAGGCAAGTCGGTCGGCGGACTCGCCGAGGGCACCTTGATGACGCGGGCGCTCGCACAGCCCGCCCTGCTGGACCGCCCGGTGCGCGAGGTGATGGACCCGCCGTTCCCGGTCGTGGACGCCGGCTTCGCCACCGACCGGCTCGGCGCCATGCTGACGCGGGAAAGCCCCGCCGCACTGGTCCAGAAGGAGGGCGAACTGATCGGCATCGTGAGCCGCTACGACCTGCTCCAGCAGATGATCGGAAGCCGCTGATGCGCGTCACTGTACTTACCGGCGGCACGTCGGCCGAGCGGGACGTGGCGATAGCCTCGGCGGTGCAGGTCATCGCGGCACTCCGGACGCGCAGGCACCAGGTCTCGGTGGTGGACACCGCCCGCGGGTACATCGCGGAACGGGACGAAGCCGTGCTGCTCTCCGGTGCGGTCGGCGCGGAGCCGCCGTCGCTCCCCGAGCTGCAGGCGCTCGAGCGGGGGCTGCTCCTTTCCGGCCTCGCCAATCTGGCCGCCGTGAAGGACGCCGAGGTCCTCTTCCTGGCGCTCCACGGCGGCCGGGGTGAAGACGGCACCATCCAGACCTTGCTGGAAATGATCGGCGTCCCCTATACCGGAAGTGGCCGCCTGGGGAGTGCGCTCGCGATGGACAAGGACGTCGCCAAGCGGCTCTTTCGTCAGACCGGGGTACCGACGCCCGATTGGGTGATGGCGCCCGCAGCGGCGGCCCGGATCGGGCAACAGCTTGGATGGCCGGCGGTGGTGAAGCCGTCGAAACAGGGCTCCACCGTCGGGCTGACGGTGGTGAAGCGACCCGAGGACTACGAGGCAGCGGTGACCTTGGCGCGACAGTACGACGATGAGGTGATGGTCGAGGCCTTCGTGCCGGGGCGCGAGCTGACGGTCGGGGTGCTCGACGGCCGCGCGCTGGCCGTGGGCGAGATCATCCCGCGGCACGAGGTCTTCGACTACGAGTGCAAGTACACGCCCGGCATGTCCCAGGAGATCTTCCCCGCCGACATCACCCCGGCCGTCGCGGCCGAATGCGGCCGCCTCTCGCTCCTCGCGCACCACGCGCTGAAGCTGGGTGGCTACTCGCGGGTGGACTTTCGCTTGACACCGGCGGGCGATCTGTCCTGTTTAGAAGTGAACACGCTGCCTGGCATGACGGCCACGAGCCTTCTGCCCCAGTCGGCGGCCGCGGTCGGCATCGATTTCGCCGAGTTGTGCGAGCGAATCTGCCGCTCCGCGGGCACGGTGCACGCTCGCGTGAAGGAACCTGCCTGACGTGTCGCTGGTCCCCTACCCTCGCCTGACCCCCTGGGTCGTCCGCCTCAGCGCCATCAATGTCGTGGTGCTGCTGCTCATGATGACCGTGTTCACCTCCCCGTCGGTCGTGGCCACGCTGGCCTTCGATCCGCGGGTGGCGCTGGCGCGGCCATGGACGTTCCTGACCTACGCCTTCCTGCACGAGGGCGTGCTCCACGTGGCGCTGAACACCTTCGCGCTCGTGGTGTTCGGTCCGGCGGTCGAGGAGCGGATGGGCGGGCGGAGCTTCCTGCTGTACTATCTCTACTGCGCGCTCGGCGGCGCGCTGTTCACGATGGGGCTGTCGGGGCTGATCCCCACGGCGCCGGTGGTCGGCGCCTCGGCGGCGATCATGGGCGTGCTGGTGGCGTACGCCATCTGCTGGCCCGACGCCGAGCTGATCGCCTTCCCGCTGCCCATCCCGATCAAGGCGCGCACACTGGTGCTCGCGCTGGTCGGCATCAGCGTCGTGCTCGCCTTCCTGCCGCTCGGCAGCGGAATCGCCAACGGCGCGCACGTCGGCGGCGCGCTGTTCGGCTATCTGTTCTTCCGGCTCCAGGCCATCTCGCACCACGCGCCCACGGCGGCCGCGCGCACCGTGCCGCGGGTCGTGATGGTGCAGTCGGGCTCGGGCGAGCAGGCGCGCCATTCGGCCCCGGTCACCGCGCCGCAGCAGCGCCGCCGCGCCGCCGCCGATCCCGTCGCCGCCGAGATGGACCGCGTGCTCGACAAGATCAGTGCCGAGGGCATCGAGAGCCTCACCGCCGACGAGCGGCGTTTTCTGTTCGAGGTATCCAAGCGCAAGCAGGACGAGCTGCACTGATCGCGGATGGCCCGCGCGAGCGCGCTGGTGAGCGCTTGCGATTCGGGCGTGGCTTCCGTATCGTGCCGCGTGCTCATCAACCTCGTTCCGGATTTTCTCGCCGTCCTCGACGCGCGGGACCGTGAAGCCGCCTACCAGCAGTACCGCGACGCCCACCGCCCCATCCTCGACGCCTACTGGCGTAACTACGTGCTCGACCCCGACACGCCGCACGCGGCGGAGGTCGTGCGCGCGGCGCTCAAGGCCGACCGCGCCGACCTTCGCGCGCTGCTGAAGCAGACCGATGTGGTGCAGCTGGTCGAGGACGCCGCCGGCCGCGCGCACGAGCTGCTCGGAATCGATCGGCCCACGGACACCTACCTCATGGTCGGCATGGGCGGCGCCAATGCCGGCGAGCTGGTGGTCGGCGGGCGCGGCATCGCGTTCATCTGCGTCGAGCACTTCACCGCCCGGGCCAACCCCGAGACCTTCGGCATGGGCCTCGAGCCCGAGCTGATTCCGCTCTGGGTGGCGCATGAGCTGGCCCACGCGGTGCGCTACACCTCGCCCGCCAGCGCGAGCGAGCTGCGCCGCTTGGTGGACGAGGCCGGCGGCTACTACGACTACTGGGTCACCGGCAGCCGCGCCACCCTGCGCGAGCTGCTGCTCAACGAAGGCCTCGCGGTGCACGCCGCGCAGCAGGCGGCCCCCGGCTTCGACCCAGCCGACTACTTCGGCTATCCGCGGCGCCAGTATCATCGGCTCCGCGAGCTCGAGGCGTTCCTCCGTCGCGTCGTGGATCCGGAGTTGGACCAGGCTGGGCTCGGGCTCCGGCTTCGCTACCTCTCCGGCGGCATGAGCCCGTCCGCGCGGCTGGTGGCCGGTCGCGTCATCCCGGAGCGCGCGGGCTATTATCTCGGTGCCCGGATGGCCGAAGCCCTCGTCAATCAGCGCGGCATCGCGGCGGCGCTGCGGGCGCCGGCGGGGGAGTTTCAGGACGCCGAGGAATCGGCCAGGGGAATTCAGACGGCGTAGCCGTCGCGGGTTTAGCTTTCGACCATGTCCGACGACCCCACACCCGTCGCCCCGACCACCGTCACCTGGAAGCCCGCCGGCCCCCTCATCGTGCAGGGGCCGGCGACGTTCTTCGACAACGAAGGCACCGCGCTGACGCCGCCGCCCGCCAAGATTCCCGGCCAGATCAAGCTCTGCGGCTGCGGACGCTCCCACACCAAGCCGTTCTGCGACGGCAGTCACAAGTGCTGACCGCCGGAGCGGTGTAGTCCCGCTCACCGCGCCGAATCCGCCAAAATTGTAGTCTGCCATCGCCTTAGGCGGTGGGATGCCCTTGACCCGCCGCGGACCGCGCCGAGAGGGTGACCGTGAAGCGCATCGTCGAAGTTGCGCTCGGAATCGTGACCGGCATCGGCGGCTTCCTCGAGGTCGGGTCGCTCGCCACCGCGGTGCAGGCCGGCGCCGACTTCGGCTATCGGCTCGCCTGGAGCATCGCCTTGGGCTCCATCTGTCTCGCGTTCCTCTGCGAGATGTCGGGCCGCTTCACCGCCATCAGTAAGCACACCATCCCCGACGCACTGCGCGAGCGCTTCGGCTTCGGCTTCTTCGTGGTTCCGCTGGTCGGGATGATGCTCGTCATGCTGCTCGTGCTCATGGCGGAGCTCGGCGGCGTCGCCATGGCCTTCCAGCTCGCCACCGGCGTGCGCTTCCCGTGGTGGATCCTGCCGGTCGGCCTGGCGACGTGGCTCCTGCTCTGGCGCGGCACCTTCGGCCTGATCGAGAAGGGCGTCTCGGTGCTCGGTCTCGTCACCCTGACGTTCGTGGTGGCCGCGGTGAAGGTGCACCCCGACTACGGCGCCCTGGCCCACGCGCTCCTCCCGAGCGGCCCGCCGCAGCAGCCGGCGCACTACGGATTCGTCGCCGTCAGCGTGCTCGGCGCGTCGGTGAGTCCGTACCTCTTCTTCTTCTACTCGGCGGGCGCGGTCGAGGATCGCTGGGACGTGAGCTACCTCGGCATCAACCGGATCACCGCCGGTGCCGGCATGGGCTTCGGCGGGATCGTCGCGATCGCCGCGCTCGTCGTCGCCGCGCACATCTTCCATCCGCAGCACGTGAAGGTCGAGCACTACGAGCAGATCGCCGGGCTCTTGCCGCCGGTGCTCGGGCGCGCCGGGTTCTGGCTCTTCGTCGCGTCGCTCGGCATCGCCTGCTTCGGCGCGGCGCTGGAGCTCGCGCTCACGATCGCCTACACCGCGGCGCAGGGATTCGGCTGGACCTGGAGCGAGGACCAGCCGCCCGGCTCGGATGCGCGCTTCAGCCTCACCTACACCGCGGCGATCGTCGTCGCGATGATCCCGATGCTCTTCGGCATCGACCTGCTCAAGCTCACCGTGTTCTCGATGGCGCTCACCGCGCTGGCGCTGCCGCTGGCGATCGTGCCGTTCCTCCTGCTCATGAACGACCCCGCCTACGTGCGCGAGTACCGCAATGGCTGGCTGGGCAACATCGCCGTCGCGCTCATCGTCGGACTGGCGTGCGTCGTCGCGATCGCCGCGATTCCGCTGCAACTGCTCGGAGGGAGCTAGCGTGAACCTGGTGCACGAGGTACTCGACAAGCAGATGCTCGACTCCCGCCGGCGGAAGATGGGCAAGGTGGACGGCATCGTGCTGGAGCTGGTGGACGGCCGGCGGCCGCGGGTGATCGCGCTCGAGACCGGCGTGCCGACCCTGGCGCGCCGTCTCAGCCGCCGGCTCGGACGCGCGGTGGACGCCATGGTCCGGCGGCTCAGCCCCGAGCGCCCCGGCTCCTGTCGCATCCCGTGGCGCCGCGTCCGCCAGATCGATCTCGACGTCTACGTCGACCTCGACGCGGAGGGCTCGCCGGTGTTCGCGCTGGAGCGCTGGCTGCACCAGCACATCGTCGCCCGGATCCCCGGCGGCGACCGGCGGCCGCGGTGAGCACGTGGGAGGTGCGGCTGGAGCTGCTGGTGGGACGCGAAGTGCACGACCTGGACGGCCGCGCCGCCGGCCGGATCGAAGAGGTACGTGCCGACCGCGTGGCCGAGGAGTGCCACGTGCGCGAGTATCTGCTGGGACCGGCCGCGCTCGGCGCCCGTCTGCTCGGCAGCTTCCTCGGGCTGGGGTTCGTGCGGGCGCTCGGGGCCCGGCCGCGGCGGCCGCGCGCCGCGCCGTGGCACGTCATGGATCTGCGCGACCCGGAGCACCCGCGCCTGACCGTGCGTCACAGCGCGCTGCAGCACGCCGGCGACGACGCGCCGGGGGACTGAGCGGGCTAGCGGGTCTTCACCTCGGCGATGACGCGGGCGCCGCGCCGCATCCGCTCCTTGGCCAGGAGCCACTGCTGCGGGATGCTGGCGATGTTGCTCACCGCGTAATAGAGGTTGAGCCCCGCCGCGAAGTTGAGGAAGAGGAACGTCATCACCACCGGCATCATGTAGGTGGTGACCTTCGTCTGCGGATTCGGTGGGATGCCGAGCTGGCCCACCTTGCTCAGCCCGAACATCGAGAGACCCATCAGCAGCGGAATGACGTAGAGCGGGTCCGGACGTGAGAGGTCCGGGATCCAGAGGAACGGCACGCCGCGCAGCTCGATCGTGTTCTGAAACACGAAGAAGAGCGCGAGTAGCACCGGCATCGGCAGCAGCATCGGCCAGCAGCCGCCGAGCGGGTTGACGTTGTGCTCCTTGTAGAGCCGAAACATCTCCTGCTGCTGCTGCTTCGGATCGTTCTTGTGCTTCTCCTGAAGCTCCTTGAGCTGTGGCTGGATCGCCTGCATCGCCATGCTGGAGCGCATCGCCTTCTGGTTGAGCGGCCAGAGCAGCAACCGCACCGCCAGTCCGAAGAAGACGAGGACCCAGCCATACGCGAGGCTCAGGTGGGTGTGCATCCACACCAGGAGCCAGCGCACGCCGCCGGCCACCGGGCGGATGATCGTGCGGAAGCCCGGCCAGCCGTACGGGTTCACGTCATAGAACTCGTGGCCGAGTTGGGCGAGCCGGGTGTACTCCAGCGGGCCGCTGTAGATGGTGTAGCTGAAGCGGCCGCTCGCCGGCACCGTGAGGCTCGCGCGGACGTCGGCGCCGGTGGGATGCTTGCCGGCGGTGGCGGGCGCCAGCGCGCGCGCGCCGGCGATCGTGCTGCTGGTGCTGTCGGTCGCGAGCAGCGCCGCGACGAAGTACTTCGACTTGACCGCCACCCAGTCGAGTGGGCCGCTGACCGTCGTCGGCTCGCCGGCCGTGAGCCCGGAGAAGTCGGTGCGGTGCGCATCGGCGCGCTGCTGCTTGGTGACCACCGCGGCCGAGTGCGCGTTCTGGCCGGAGTCGGCCTCGGTGTTCCGGATGCCGTGGCCGAGCTGCACGAACAGCAGTCCGCCATTGGGCCCGAGCCCCGTCACCTGCCCGCTGACGCCGATGCGGTATTCGTCCGGGAGGAACGTGTAGGTGAGGTCCACGGTGACCCCGCCCTCGGTCGCCGTGAAGTGCACCGGCGTCGGCCCGCTCACGTCGAGTGCGCGGGCGGCGGGGCTCGCGGTGAAGCTCCAGCGGTCGAGCGGCAGCGTATCGCGGCCGGCGACGAGGGTGAGACCGAGCATGCGGCCGCCCCTCGGCACCAGCTCCACCGGCTGGCCCCGCTCGCCCGGCGCCATCGAGCGATACTGCGGCAGCGTGGCCGAGATGAGCTGCGCGCCGCGAGTGGAGATGGCGTAGGTATAGAGCGGCGAGCGGGCGATCAGCGTATCGGCCGGTCCGGTGGACGGGACCGTGGCCGTGGCGGCGGCGCCTGGTGTGGGGCTCGCCGATCCGGACGGAGTCGCGGCGGCACTCTCCGGGACTGTCGCCGCCGGCGCCGCTGCCGCTGCCGCGCGCGCCGAATCGGCGGTCGCGGCGGGGACGGCACTCGAATCCGCCACGGCCCGCGGCGGCGCCTTCGGCGGCTTGATGAGAAGGGTCGGAACGATGGCGATCACCATCATGAGGAGAATCGCCAGCACTACCTTGCGGTCCATGGGTCAGATCACCGGGCTCACGGGACGGGGTCGTAGCCGCCGGGGTTGAACGGATGGCAGCGCACCAGGCGCCGCACGGCGAGCCAGCTGCCGCGCAAGGCACCGTGCCGCGCGACCGCTTCGAGCGCGTACGCCGAGCACGATGGATAGAAGCGGCACGCCGGCGGGAGCGCCGGGCTGATCCAGCGACGATAGCCCCGGATGAGCGCCATCGCCGCGCGCGCCGGCAGCGAACGGCGCGGGTGCAGGTCGCCGGGCTCCGTCATCGGTCACCGCTCCGCCAGCGCGCCGCGCCAGCCGAGCAGCTCGGCCCGCAGCGACGTGAACGGCGCGGCGTACGCTTCGCGCCGCGCCCGCACCACGAGGTCGAGCGCCGGCAGCGCCGGCGCCACGTCGCGCCGCCAGATTTCCTTCAGGCGCCGCCGCAAACGATTGCGGGCCACCGCGGTGGATCGGAACTTGGGAACGATCAGTCCGATCCGCGGGTGGCCCACCGTGTTGTCTGCCCAGATCATCTCGAGGTGCTCGGTCCGACGGCGCCGGCCCTGCGTGAGGCACCGGCGAAGCTCGGAGGCCCGCGCGAGCCGCCAAGCCCGCGGAAGGCGCTCCGTCGGCGTCAGCGGCTCCCGTGCTTCGACGGCAAGGAGACCGTGAGGCTCCTGCGACCCTTCTTCCGGCGGCGCGACAACACCGCCCGGCCCCAACGGGTGGCCATGCGGGCGCGGAATCCGTGCTTGGCGATGCGCTTCTTGTTGCGCGGGCGGTACGACGGCTTCATCTCGAGACTCCTCCAGTGAGCCCGAGAAGCTAGTCAGCGGCAACGGCTTGGTCAACGCCTCGCGGCGCATTGACTTTTCCACACGCGCGCCGTAAGATCGCCTGCCCTTGAAAAACCCTCCGGCGCCAACGAGTACCAGAATAGATGCAGCTGTCCGCGAAAGACGCGTGGAAGCGGATCCTCGACGAGGCCCAGCGTCACATCGAGCCCCACCATTTCGAAGCGTTTCTGCAGCCGACGGAGGCCATCGCCCTCGATGACGGGCGGCTGATCGTCGGCGCGCCGGATGGCTTCGCCGTGGAAACCAACGAGCAGCGCCACGGTGACCTGCTCACCCGCATCGCCGGGGACGTGCTCGACCGCCCGACCGCTGTCGTGTTCCGCGTCCAGGAGGAGCGCCTGAAGCGCCCCCAGATGGACTTCTTCGTAGCGTCACCGGCGCCGTCGGCGGTGCCGGTCGGCGGCGCCGCGCGCAATGCGCAGCCGCTCAACGACCGCTACACCTTCGAGACGTTCGTCATCGGCAAGTCGAACGAGCTCGCGGCGGCGGCGGCGCACGCGGCCGCGGAGTCCCCCGGCAAGACCTACAACCCGCTCTTCATCTACGGCGCCACCGGGCTGGGCAAGACCCACCTGATGCAGGCGATCGCCCACAAGGTGTGCGAGCGTCACCCCGAAACCCGGGTGCTCTACGTCGGCGCCGAGCAGTTCATCAACGAGGTCATCGAGAGCATTCACGGCCGCACCATGCCGGAGTTCCGCCGGCGCTACCGCGCGGACGTGGACCTTTTCCTGGTGGATGACGTGCATTTCCTCGAGGGCAAGGAGATGACCCAGGAAGAGTTCTTCCATACCTTCAACGCGCTCTACGAGAGCAACAAGCAGATCGTCCTCACCTCCGACCGGCCGCCCAAGGAAATCCCCGGGCTCGAGGCCCGGCTGGTGAGCCGCTTCGAGTGGGGCATGGTGGCCGACATCGGCCAGCCCGACTTGGAGCACCGCATCGCCATCCTCCAGAAGAAGCAGGAGCAGGATCACCTCGAGCGCACCATTCCGGACGACGTGCTGCGGTTCATCGCCGAGCACGTCCGCTCCAGCGTGCGCGAGCTCGAGGGCTGCATCATCAAGCTGCTCCTGTTCGCCTCGCTCAAGCACAAGGAGATCTCGATCGAGCTCGCCCGCGAGGCGCTCTCGGACAAGATCCGGGCCGGCGAGGACGGCGACCAGCCCAGCCGGCCGCTGCCGACCATGGGCAAGATCCAGGAAGTCGTCGCCCGGCGCTGGGGCGTCACGGCGGAAGGGCTGCGCTCCAAGGCGCGGATCAAGACGCTGGTGGTGCCGCGGCAGATCGCGATGTACCTCGCGCGCGAGCTGCTGCAGCCCAATCTGGTGGACATCGGGCAGGCGTTCGGCGGGCGCGATCACTCCACCGTCATCCACAGCGTGTCGAAGGTGGAGCGGCAGATGGCGCGCGATCGGAGCTTCCGTGAACGGGTGGAGCACGCGCGCTCGGAGTTGTCCGCACTATAATCCCCGCGCGTGCGCGGAAATTGTTGGCGCGCTGGATGACGCCGGAAAAGTCTTTCGATTCTCCGCGGCGCCAACACGGCGTCCACAGCACGAGGGCGGGCTATCGGCCGGTGCGCGTGTCTGATGCGGCGCCGGTCCACATATCCAGAGCCTCTACTGCTACTGCTAGTATTCTTTTATTGGAACCGTAGTCTCTTCTCTTGGCGCCGCGAGGCGCGCGAAGGAGCGGCATGAAGTTCACGATCACGCGGGAGCAGCTGCAGGAAGGTCTCTCCGCGGTCGCCGCGAGCGTGCCGTCGAAGACCACGCTGCCGGTGCTGTCGAACATCCTGGTCGAGGCGACCCGCGATGGCATCCGGCTCTCCGGCACGGACCTCGACATCGCGGTGAGCACGACGGTGCCGGCGCAGGTCGATCAGGACGGCGCCATCACCCTGCCCGCACGCAAGCTGGTCGAAATCGTGCGTGAGCTGCCCACTGCCGCCATCCGGATCACCGGCAGCGGCGAGCAGCGCGTCACGATCGAGTGCGGCCGCTCCAAGTTCAAGCTCCTTGGTCTCCCGCGCGAGGAGTTTCCCGCGTTCCCCGCCGTGAAATTCGACGGCGCCTGGCGCACTCGCTCCAGCGATCTCCAGAAGCTCATCGGCCACGTCGCCTTCGCCGCGAGCACCGAGGAGAGCCGGCCGATCCTCAACGGCGTGCTGTGGGAACTCCGCCCCGATCGCATGCGCATGGTCGCCACCAACGGCCACAGGCTGGCGCGGATGGACGTGCCGACCGCGGCCGGCGGCAGCACCGCCCAGGCCGATCTCATCGTCCCACCCAAGGCCCTCGACCAGATCCGCCGCCTCTTCGACGCGGACGAAGAGGTCGAGATCGCCCGGAGCGAAAACCACCTCGGCTTCCGCTCGGCGACGACCCAGGTCTTCACCCGGCTCATCGAAGGGCCCTACCCCAATTACGAGCAGGTCATCCCGCGGGAGAACGACAAGACCGTCACCGCCGACAAGGGCGCGCTGACCTCGGCGCTCCGGCGGATGAGCATCGTCGCCAGCGACCAGACCCACCGGATCCGGCTCGCCTTTGCCGGCGGCGCCTGCAAGCTCAGCGTCCAGACGCCGGATCTGGGCGAGGCGCAGGAGGAGCTGACCGTCAGCTACGACGGCGATCCGCTCGAGATCGGCTTCAACGCGACCTACCTGCTCGAGATCATGAAGTTCATCCCCACCGACGAGGTCCGGATGACCTTCAAGGCGCCGGAGCGCGCCGCCACCTGCGAGCCGGTCGGGTGGAACGACCCGGCCAGCTTTCTCACCCTCGTCATGCCGCTCCGGCTGGTGGACTGATCGGGCAAGTGTGATCCAAGTCGCCGCGCCGGGGTGTCGCTCCGCGTTTCTTGGTTGGTTCACACCCGCCCCGGAGCCTTGCATGATCACCCGACAGAGCGAACTCGACGATGTCGAGCTCGGCCACCCGCGCCGTGGCGCCGGTGCAGGCAGCATCCTCACCAGCACGCTGGTGGCCGCGGCCGTCGGCGCCGGCGTGGCACTGCTGCTCGCACCCGACAGCGGCAGCAACACCCGGAAGCGCATCCGCAAGCGCTTCGACGGATTGGAGCTCGGAAAGCAGGCCCGGGCGCTGCGCGACTCCATCAGCGACGAGGCGGGCGATCGCTTCGATGCGATCGCGGAGCGTTGGGAGGACCTCCAGGACCGCCTCGAGGCCCAGGTCGGCATCAAGCGCCGCTCCGCCGGACGCGAGGCAGGTATCGGCGCTCTCAGCACCCTGCTCGGCGCCGGGATCGCGCTGCTGCTCGCGCCGGAGCGCGGCGAGGTGACCCGCGACAAGCTGTCGGAGTCGATCCGGAACTTCCGCGCGGACGCGAGCACCCGCTGGCGCCCGCACCGCACCGGCGAGACGCGGCCCTCCGGCTCCGGCTCGGTCGAGGCGGGTGACGACGACTTCGGTGAGGGTGACCGCCGCTCGCCGGTGCGGTCGGTACAGGAGCTCGGGCGCGAGGACGAGGAGACGACCGGCTTCTAGCGGGCCGGCGTCCGTCAGCCCTCGTATCAGGCGAGGGCCTGCTCCAGGTCGGCTATCAGGTCGTCCGCGTGCTCCAGCCCGATGGAGCAGCGCAGCAGCCCCTCGGGCGTGCGCGTCGCCGGCCCCTCCACCGACGCGCGGTGCTCGATCAGGCTCTCGGGTCCGCCGAGACTCGTGGCGCGGGTGAAGAGCCGGCAGCGCGCCGCGACCGACAGCGCGGGTCCGCGACCGCCGGCCACCTCGAACGACAGCATCCCACCGAACAGCTGCATCTGCCGCCGCGCGACGGCATGCCCCGGATCGCTCTCGAGTCCGGGATAATGCACCGCGCTCACCTTGGAATGTGCCTCGAGAAAGCCCGCGATCCGCTCGGCGTTCGCGGTGTGCGCCCGCATGCGATACGGCAGGGTGCGCACTCCCCGCAGCACCAGCCAGCACTCGAACGGCGATGGCACCGCGCCGCCGGTGCGCTGCACCGTCCGAACCCGCGCGAAAAAATCATCGTCGCTCCGCGCCACGACCGCGCCGCCCAGAATGTCGCTGTGTCCGCCCAGGTACTTGGTGGTCGCGTGCATCACCAGGTCGGCGCCGAGCGCGAACGGCCGCTGGCCCAGCGGTGTCGCCCAGGTGTTGTCGACCGCGACCTGCGCGCCCACCGTGTGGGCCACCTCGGCGACGGCGGCGATGTCGGTGATGCGGATCAGGGGATTGGATGGCGTCTCCAGCCACACCAGCCGCGTCGCGGGCCGGAGCGCCGCCCGCACGGCGGCGGGGTCGGTCGTGTCCACGAAGCTGGCCTCGAGCCGCCAGCGCTCGAACACCTCGCGCAGCAGCTTGGCGGTGCCGTAATAGGCGTCGAGCGGCGCGATGACGTGATCGCCCGCGGCGAGCGACTGGAATATGGCGGTCGCCGCCGCCATGCCCGATGCGAACGCCGCCGCGGCGGCGCCGCCCTCCAGCTCCATCAGGCAACGCTCGAGCGAGTGCCGCGTCGGGTTGTCATCGCGGCTGTAGATGAAGCTGCTGGGGAGCGTGCCGTCGGCGCGGCGCTCGAAGGTGGTGCTGAGGTGAATCGGCGGCGTCACGGCGCCGGTGGCTGGGTCGGGCGAGTGCCCGGCGTGCACGGCGAGCGTCTCGATCCGCACGGCCCGACTCCTATCGCGCGGTGTGGCCCAGCGCGGTCAACGTGAAGCTGCTGAATTGGTGCGCCGGCACCGACTGGCCGACGGCGGGCACCGAGATCGTCATCTCGCCCTCATCGCCGCCTTCGGCCGCGACCACCATGCCGTCGAGCGTCAGATGGTGGACGGCGTGCCGGGTGCCGGTGGACTTCATCTCCATCGGCTGGCCAAACGGCGATCCCGCGCCGTTCTGGGCGAACGTCCCGCTGCTCTCGATCCGAAGCGTCCGGACCGGACCTTCGGTTTCGATTCCGGTCGCGTGATACGTCAGCGTCGCGTCTTCGCTGCCGGCAAAGGCATTCACCCGGGTGCCCGTCGTGATCGTGTCGGTCCACGTCGCCCCCACCTTGGCGCCGCCGGGCGGGAGTCGCGGGAAGAGCAGTCGCAGCGAGCCGCGGAGCTGCTCGCCGATCGAGCTCGTGTCACTGCTGGTCACGTCGGTGAGCTGTCCATCCGGCGTGAGCGCCCCCGTCCAGCGCGTCCCCTGCGCCGCCCGGAGCGAGTCGAGCGGCACCGTCGCGGTGCCGCCGATCGCGACGATCGAGTCCACCACGAACGTGGCGCGCAGTGGTCCGTGCGGCGCCGACTCGGCGAGCGTGACCCGGAGGAACGCTGTGCGGTCGAACGTCTGCACCTGTGCGCCGCCGGGAAGCTCGAGCACCATGCTGTCGCGGCGCGCGAATGCATACGCGGTTGCCGGGGCGGCGCGATACACCACCGCCGCGCCGGACCCGCCGGTGGGATTGCCCGGGGGCGCGGGCGCAGGTGTGGGCGTGGCCGGCGTTCGGCTGTACGGCGGCGGGCTCGCGGCGGGCTCGCCACTGCGCCCGGCCGAGCAGCCGAGCGCAAAGGCGAGCGCTGTTGTGATCGCCGCGGAACCCGCCCTGGTCACTTCAGCACCGTCACCGTGGTCGTCTGCTTGATGTGGACCGGGATCGGCGCTGGCGCGAAGGCGCCGCTCACGGAGAGCTGCGACGTCTCCGAACTGGTCCCTCCGAGGTAACGGCCGTCCGGGGCGACGTACTGCGTCGCGGTGCCGGTGCCGGTGCCTTCGATCGTCGCGGTGCCGCCCGGCGTCTCCTGCGAGCCCGCCAGCGAGCTGCTGAACGCCGCGTCGATCCGCGTGGCCTTGGCGCCTTCCCGCGGCTCGCTCGCCCCCGCCTTGTAGTTGGTGACGGTGCGCTTGGTGAGCTGGCCGTTAGGCACGGGGTTGTTCACCTCGCTCGTGTCGGTCCACGCGTCGCCGCTCTTCACGCCCGGCTTCACCCGGGGGAAGAATCCGCTCAGCATTCCGGTGATCGGCGAGTTGGCGTCGCCGTCCTTCATCGGCTTGAACGCGCCGACCTTGCCATTGGCGCCCAGGAGCCCGTGATACGCGCTGCCCTTCAGGCTGTCGAGCATGGCCTGAGGAATGACCGAGCCGGTATCGGCGCGGACCGAGTCCACCACCACGTGCGCCGTGCGTCCGCCGGTCGTGTCGGTGAGCGTGACGGTGACGTAGGCGGCGAGATGCGTGCTGATCGTCTGCTTGGGACCGCCCGCCGCGGTGGCGTCGACTTCCTGGGAGGATGACTGGTCGATCTTGTAATGAATCGTCTGCGGTGCGGTCGGGTTGACCGGTGTCGCGAGCGCGCCGGCGGCGAGCGCAAGGACGCTGAGCGAGAGGAGCTGCATCTGGGCCTCGGGTTGGGGATCGGTCGCAAGCAGTTTAGCTGCGCGCCCCGCAAAAGGGAAAAGGCGACGGCCTCCCGGATCTCTCCCGAAGGCCGTCGCGTGGCCGGATCGTAAGCCGAGTTCTGTTCCCCACGCGAACGCGGAGGATGGTCATCTGTCTGGGGTCGCCGTCGCCGGCGCCCTCGAGCAGCCTACCCGCGGCTCAGACGGTGCGGGCCGCACCTCGCCGCATATTTGGCCTTGCTCCCGCTGGGGGTTGCCGTGCCACCGCTGTTGCCAGCGGCGCGGTGGGCTCTTACCCCACCGTTTCACCCTTACCCGGTTCCGGCCTTGCGACCGTTGCCGGGCGGTTTGTTTTCTGTTGCCCTGTCCGTCGCCTTGCGGCGCCCAGGCGTTACCTGGCAGCGTGCCCTGCGGAGCTCGGACTTTCCTCGGACGCCGAAGCGCCCGCGACCATCGCATCCGGCCGCGACAAAGGTACTCTGCGGACCCGGCTTGCACAAATAGCACGATCGTTCGTACTATGGTTGGTGCCCACCTCAACCCCCACCCGCGACCGCATCCTCGCCCACGCCGAACGCGTCGCCAGCCGCGATGGGCTCGACCGACTCACCATCGGCCGCCTCGCCGCCGAGCTCGGGCTCTCCAAGAGCGGGCTCTTTGCCCACGTCGGCTCCAAGGACGCGCTCCAGCTCGAGGTGCTGCGCCGCGCCGCCGAGCGGTTCCGCGATGCCGTGGTCCGTCCCGCCGCCCGGACCGAACGGGGCGAGCCGCGGGTCCGTGCCTACTTCGACGGCTGGCTCCGCTGGGCTGCCGATCCCGCCATGCCGGGTGGCTGCCTCATCACCCCCGCATCCTTCGATCTCGACGATCGCCCCGGCCCCGCCCGGGATTTTCTCGCGACAGCGCAGCGGCAGTGGCTCGACACTCTCGCGCACGCCGCGCGCGTTGCCGCCGACGCCGGGCACTTTCGTGCCGACCTCGACGCCGCGCAGTTCGCCTTTGATCTGAACGGGATATACCTCGGATGCGTCTTCGCCGAGCGGCTGCTCGGCGACTCTGACGCGGAGCCCCGCGCACGCCGGGCGTTCGAACGACTGCTGGGCGACAGCCGGCGCTAGCCGGCCGCCGCTCACCCGGTTTGTTCGCCCAGCCGGGCCAGGCCGCGCACGGCCTGGCGGATGAACGGTTCCAGCGCGCTGTCGGCGTGCTTCCACTGCGCCAGTACCGCGCGGTACTCGTCACGCGCCTCGGCCGTATGGCCCAGCGCTTCGTGCAGCTCCGCCCGCAGCAGCCGCACTCGCCCCAGCACGCCCCAGCGGGCGTCGAAGTTCTGGGTCGAGAACACCTGCGTGTCGTATCCGTCGAGTATCCGAAGTGCGGCCTCGTAGTCGCCCACGAGGTACAGCGCCTGAGCCGCGAGCGGCCGCTTGAAGTAGAGGTACCCCGTCGGCGACTGGAGCGAGTCGGGCTCCGCCAGCGCGCGGCGCGCGGCCGCGGTGTCGCTGCGCGTCATCGCCATGATCGCGCGCACCTCCTTCCCCGGGCGGTCGCCGGTGAGAGCCCGCAGCTCGCTCACCGCGGTCGAGTCGTTGTGCACCACCAGCAGCCCGATCGCCGCGTTGGCGCCGCTCTGCGCGATCTTCCGCCTCGCCTCCGGCGGCGCGCTCCGGCCCGCCTCCGCGGTGGACTGCCATACCCGTCGCAGCGCCGCCTCCGGCCCGCCTGCCGTGCCGTACAGATCGGCGAGGGAGCTGCGGCGGCGGTAATCGCTCATCGGGCCGCCGCCGTGAAGCTGGAGATCGGGATACGACTGCTGCTCCACCTGACTCACGAACTCGAGCGCCCGCGCGGCGTTCGACAAGTCGCCCTGATAGGCGAAGACGTTCGCCGCCGACGCCAGCTCGTCCAGCACCGTCGGCGTGCCGGCGTAGCGGCGGAAATCGCCCGGCGCCGTGGAGTCGAGCGCGATCCGCAGCGTCTGCGCCGCGCGGTCCACCTCGCCGCTGGCCAGCTGGATCTGCGCCTCGACGAACGGCTCTTCCGGGTGCTGCGGGTTGAGGGCGCGGAACCGGTTGACCTCGCTGTGCGCGCCGGCGAAGTCGCCGGCCACGATGTAGGCGTCCACCAGCGCGCCGTGGGCCCGCATGGTGGTCGGCTGCTCCGTCACCCAGCTCCGCGCGATCTCGATGTTCTCCTGCCGCGCACGCCGGAGCGCCGCCGCGCGGACGCTCGAGTCGGCCGCGCCGCGCGCCTCGCCGACGCGGGTCACCGCGAAGCTGTCACGTGGCTGCAGCGCCAGGATCGTCCCCGGGCGCGACGTCACCGTCAGCATGAACCGGATGTGATCGTAGGCCAGCGCGTAGTCGGGATCGAGCACCAGCGTGTGCTTGAACGCCCGCAACGACTGGGTCCACTGCCCCGCCCGGTTGGACGCGCTGTCGTGGAACCACGCTTCACCGAGGCCGTACCATGCCTCCACGTCGGTGGAGTCGCGCGCGAGGAGCTGCTGGTACAGTCCGCGGGCGTCGCGGTAGTTCTTCTTCAGGAACGCATCGTACGCGTTGATCAGCGTCCGCTCGTGCGGCGGCAGCCGCTCGGAGTTGCTGGTCGCCTTGATCATCGCGACGTCGGCGATCGAATCGTCCGGACCGACGATCCAGCCGCGCGTCACCGCCAGCTTGTAGTACGCCAGCCCGAAGCTGCTGTCGATCGCCGTCGCCCGCCGCAGCTCGTTTTCCGCCGAGACCAGATCCCAGCGGTTCAGGTCCTCGACGCCGGTGAGATAGCGCCGGAACGCCTCGAGCGACGACGTCGTCGCCTGCACCAGGTCGGTGCGCACTTCGCGCGGGGCGCCGGAGAGATCGAGCAGCTTGGCGGCGAGCTGGTCGAACATCGGCCGCACGTCGCCACTGGGCCGGCCGGCCACCTCGGCCTGGTCCACGCGCTTGCCGCTGGCCACGTCGAACACGCGCGCGGTGAGGCGCAGCGAATCGCCCGCGTGGTCGAACTCCCCGAGCACGACGGTCCAGACGCCGGCGTCGCGCGCCAGCGAGCGCGCCAGGTCGAGTCCGATCGCCGAGCTGTCGGTTACGTGCCGCTTGGCCAGGAGATCGTGCAGCCGCTCGTGGTCCACGACCTGGAGGTCGTTCCACTGCGAGAGGTTGAGCGCCAGCATGCTGACGCTACCCTCGCGCAGCCAGTCGACGCTGCCGTCGCGGCGCAGGTTGTCGAACGGCAGCACCAGGATCGAGTGCCGCGGATTGACACCCGCGGGCGGGCCACCCCGGCGTCCCGCGAGCGTCACTACCACGCCGGCGAGGAGCGCGGCCGCGATCCCGCCCGCCAGCGCCAGCCGGCGGAGTGGTGAGTGCCGGGCCGGGCGCACCGGCGTCGGCGCGCGGCCGACGAGCGCGTCGTGCAGCTCGCGGCCGGTCTGCCACCGCATCGCCGGATTCTTCTCCAGCGCGCGCTCGATCGCCGCGGCGAGCGCCGGCGGGCAGTCCGGCCGCACCCGTTCGATCGGCACCGGCGCCTCGGCGATGTGCTTGCTCACCACGACACGGTTGGGCCCCTGGAACGGCGGGTGGCCGGCCAGCATCTCGTAGCCGAGCACCCCGAGCGCGTAGAGGTCGCTCCGGCCGTCCACTTCTTCGCCGGCCGCCTGCTCCGGGCTCATGTACGCCGGCGTACCCACCGCGACGCCTTGGCCCGTCGCGGGCACCGCCGCGGCCGACGGATCCGCGGCCACCGCGCGCGCGATGCCGAAGTCGGCCAGCAGCGCTCGGCCCGACGCGCTGTCGAGCAGCACGTTTTCCGGCTTGAGGTCGCGATGCACGATTCCGGCACGCCCCGCGGCATCCAGCGCCGAGGCGAGGTCCGCGAGGATGCGCGTCGTCTCCTCGGGCGTGAGGCGGCGCTGGCGCTGGAGTCGCTGGCGCAGGCTCTCGCCCGGGACGAGGTCCATCGCGTAGTAGAGGAAGCCGCCGGCGTTTCCCCCGGCGTGCACGGCGACGATGTTCGGGTGGCGCAGCCGGGCGATCATGCGTGCTTCGGCGAGGAAGCGGCGCGCGATCGCGTCGTGGGCGGCGAGCTCGGGATGGATGACTTTGACCGCGACGGAGCGGTCGAGGGCGGTGTCCACCGCGCGGAAGACCAGGCCCATGCCGCCGCGTCCCAGCTCGCCCTCGAGCCGGTACTGCGGCTCCAGCGCGGATTGCAATTGATCGGCGAGACTGGGTGACAGCTGGTCCACGTATGGCTCCGGCGGGCAGCGGCGGCCGGGAACGGCGCAAGCCCGGTATCCAAGATACCAGTCGGGGACGTCGGGCGGCCAGATCTCCGCACTTGGATGCGCTGCCGGACGAAATGGTTGCCCGCCGCGCGATGCCGCTCGCCCGCCTTGGTTGACCGGCGGTTGAGCGGGGCCGCGTACGCTTGGTGCCGTCCACCAGGAGAGCGGCGCATGGCATACGCGGTCGAGAGCGAACGATCACCCACCGTCGCGGCGGTGCTGCTGCCGGGTGAGCGGCTGCGGGTGGATGCCGCCGGCAACGGCTGCTTCGCGGTCGTCCATCGCGACAGCATCCCCGACGCGTTGCGGGTGGTGCGGGAGCGGGCGGTGGACGCGGTGATCCTCTCGGTTCACCGCTGCGCCCCGGAGCAGGTGGCGAGCATCGGCCACCTGGTGCGCGACTTCCCCGGCATTCCCACCGTTGCGCTCATCTCGCAGCACGACGCCGATGCCACCGACATGCTGCTGCGCTTCGGCGCGTCGGGCGTGCGGCAGGTCGTGGACGTCACGGCGCCGGGCGGCTGGCACCGGCTGCGCCAGCTGGTCGGCGAGCCCGCGACCAGAAGCGTCGCGCGGATCCAGTTGCCGCTGCTCCAGGCCCTGCCCGATGCGCCGCCCGATGCGCGTCTGCTGCTCGAGGTGATGATCCGCCTGGCACCGGTGACGCCGACGGTGCGGCGCCTCGCGCTACGGCTGCATGTGCGGCCCAGCACGCTCATGTCGCGCTTTGCGCGCGCGGGTCTGCCCAGCCCCAAGAACTACCTCGCCGCGGTGCGCCTGCTCCACGCGGCGCTGCTGTTCGAAGAGCCCGGGCTCTCCATCGCCGACGTAGCCTACCGGCTCGAGTACTCCTCGCCCCAGAGCTTCGGCCGCCACCTGCGCTCCATGCTCGGCATCACCTCCGGCGAGTTCCGCCGCCGCTTTCCCTTTCCCGCCGCCGTCGAGCGCTTCGTCGAGCTGATGCTCGCGCCCTATCGCGAGGCGTGGGGACTCTTCCACCCGCTCGCGGGACGCTGAGGCGTCATGCCTCGAGCGCCAGCGGACCCGGCGTCAGCTGCCGCGGCGGGGCGCCTCCGTGGAAGAGCCGCGCGCGTCGCGAGCCCAGCAGCGTCACCGCGCTTCCCCGCACCTCGAGCGCGCTGCCTTCGCGCAGGGCGATCACCGGCACCTCGGGGGAGAGCGTGCAGAACTCCTGGAGTCGCTCCGCGCGGCTCTCGCCGCGGTGGCGCGGCAGACGGGCGTCGGTGTAGTGAGCATTGACCTGGAATCGCACCAGCCCGAGTGCGTCGAAGCTCTCCGGCATCACGATCGGCATGTCGTTGGTGGTCCGGATGCTCGGGCACGCCACGTTGGAGCCGGCGCTCCAGCCGACGTACGACACGCCGGCCCGGACCCGCGCCCGGATCGGTGCCAGCAGGGCATGCTGCTGCAGCATCTGAAGCAGGCGGAAGCTGTTGCCGCCCCCGATCACGATCGCGCTTGCATCCATGGCCGTGTCCGCGATCGCGGCCGCCGGATCGGACGCGCGGTGGAGCGGAATGACGGTGTGGCCGTCGTCGCCTAACGCCTCCTGTACCGCGTCGGCGTACGCGTCGTAGCTCCACCGCACGCCGGCATACGGAATGAAGAGCAGCCGCGCCGGGCCGCCCAGAAACCGCAGCAGCTCCGGCCGCGCGTGGGCCAGATACGGCTCGCCCCAGTTGCTCGAGTTGCTGAAGAGAAGGAGGCGCGCGTCGGGTGGCGGGCTCACGCCTGTCGATTCGCGGCTGCGCGCAGATATCGCATGGCCAGCGTCTCCAGCCGGTCGTCGCCCGCCGCCTCCGCCTCCAGCCGGATCTGCTCGACGTGCGCCACCAGCGCCGGGTCGCCCCATGCGTAGCCGGTGGCTTCCTCGGCGCTGGCCGAGTCGCCCTGGTCGGCACCGCGCAGCAGCGCGCGGGCGGCGGCCGCGTCGTAGCCCGGATCGTCCCGCCGGGGAAGCGGAAAGCGGCCGAGGGGCTCGCCCCCGGCGTCTTCGTTCACGAACGCGCGCGACATGACCGGAAAATAGGCGCAGCGGAGCTCAGCTCGCGGTGAGCAGCGCCAGCAGGGCGTCGCCATAGGCGTCGAGCTTGGCCGGGCCGACGCCTTTCACCTGCGCCAGCCCGTCGCGGCTCGACGGCCGCGCCGCGGCGAGCTCGGCAAGCGTGCGGTCGTGGAAGACGACGTACGCCGGCACGCCCCGCTCGCGCGCGGTGGCCGTCCGCCAGCTCTTGAGGCGGGTGAGGAGGTCCGCATCCGCCGGCTGCGCCGTGGCGCCGAGCTCGCCCGAAGCGCCCCGCTGCTCGCGGCGTGATGCCGCCGCGCGAGGCGCTGACGGCAGCGGCAGCTCCGGCCGAACCTCGCCCTTGGCGACCGCGCGCCCCGCCGCGGTCAACGCCAGCACCGAGATCCCGACGCGTCCGCCCTCGAGACTCTGTCGCTCCAGCAGCCCGGCGTCGGCGAGCACGCCGAGCAGGTCCTTCACGCCGTCGAGCGAGAGGGTGCTGAGCCGCCCGTATGTCGGGATGCGATCGAGTCCGCGCGTCGTCACCTCCCGCGAGCTGCTGCCGGTGAGCACCTGCGCGATCCGCTCCACGCCGAACCTGCCCGACAGCCGGCCCACTGCGCTCAGCGCGATCCGCACCCGCTCGTACTCGCCGTCGTCCAGCGGCCGGAGGTCGCGCGCCAGCCAACCGAGGCAGACGTCGCACGTGCCACAGCGCGGCACGCTCCCGCCGCGGGTCCCGCCGGCGAAGTAGTCGTAGATGAATCGGGTCCGGCAGGTGCGCGCAAAGGCGTAGCGCACCATCGTGTTCAATCGCTCGCGATCGCGCTTTCCCTTCTCCGCCCGCGCGGCGAGATCCACCGGCAGCCCGCTCGAGTCCGTCGGCGGTTCCCCGCTCTCCCGCGCGCGGCGGAGCAGCCGCACGGCGGTGAGCGCCGCCATCTGGCCCGCCGGATCGTGCGCGATGCGAGCGGCGATGTCGTCGTCATCCACCGATTCGTCCAGCAGCCGCCACGCGGAGCGGAACACGTGGGGCGACGGATTGGCACCCGCGAGAAAGAACTCCTGGGTGCGCACGTCCGCCGGTGAGAACAGCAGAGTGCAGCGCGACGGCGCTCCATCACGGCCCGCCCGGCCGGCCTCCTGATAGTAGGACTCGACGCTGCCGGGCAGGTCCGCGTGGGCGACGAACCGGATGTCCGCCTTGTCGATGCCCATGCCGAAGGCGTTGGTGGCGGCGATGACGTCGACCCGGCCGGCGAGGAAGTCGTCCTGCGTCCGGCTCCGTGCGTCCTCGGCCAGCCCCGCGTGGTATGCGCCGGTGCGGATTCCCAGTCCGCGCAACATGTCGACCCAGAGCTCCGCGTTCTTCCGGGTGGCGACGTACACGATGCCCGGCGCGCCGACGTCCGCGAGCAGCCGGCGGATGGCGCGGGCCTTGTCCTCCCGCGTGCGGCAGCTCTCGACGGCGAGGGTGAGGTTGGGCCGCTCGAATCCGGTGACCAGCTCGAGCGGCGCGCGGAGGCCGAGCTGCACCGCGATATCGGCCCGCACGTCCGGTGTTGCGGTGGCGGTGAACGCGGCGGCGGGAACGCCGAGTCGGGCACGAAGCTCGGCGAGGCGCCGGTAGTCGGGCCGAAAGTCGTGCCCCCACTGGCTGATGCAATGGGCCTCGTCCACCACGAGCCGGGCGACACGCGCGCGGGCCAGAGCGCCGGCGAAGGCGCCGCTCGCGAGCCGCTCCGGTGCCACGTACACCAGGCGCAGCTCCCCCGCCGCGAGCGCCGACTCCGCAGTGCGCCGGTCGTCCGGCGCGAGCCCCGAGTGGATCGCCGCCGCCGCGATGCCGCGGCTCCGCAGCCGATCCACCTGGTCTTTCATCAGCGCGATGAGGGGAGACACCACGACGGTGGTGCCGTCGAGCAGGAGCGCCGGGAGCTGAAAGCAGAGCGATTTGCCGGCGCCGGTGGGCATGACCGCGACGAGGTCGCGCCCGGCGAGCACGGCGTCGATCGCCTCGCGCTGGCCGGGCCGGAACGCCTGGAGGCCGAAGTGGCGGTGCAGCGCGTCGTCGAGTGAACCGTCGAATGAACTCTGGATCATCCGCCGGAATGTAGCCGTCCGGCCCGGCGGCGCGGGATCGAAATGACGCCGGTCTAGCGCCGCTTCCCCGCCCCGCTCACCCGGTGTGCCCGCGGAAGACGAAATACACCGCGCCCAGGATGCAGAGCCCGGCCCAAAGGTAGTCGAGCCGAACCGGCTGGCGCATGTAGAAGTACGCGAACGGCACGAACACCACCAGCGTGATCACTTCCTGCAGGATTTTGAGCTGCGGGAGGGTGTACGCGGTGTAGCCGATCCGGTTCGCCGGCACCTGGAGCAGGTACTCGAAGAGCGCCACGCCCCAGCTCAGGAGCGCCGCCACGTACCACGGCCTCTCCGAGAGATTCTTGAGGTGCGCGTACCAGGCGAACGTCATGAAGACGTTGGAGAGCACCAGCAGACCAGCGGTGCGCAGGATGACTGACACGCTCAGGCCTCGACCTCGTCATCGCTGCCGGGCTTGGGACGGAAATCGAGGTGCTCGGCCTTCACCGTGACGTGGTCGCGGCCGGTGAAGAGGCGGGTGAGACGGTCGCCGGCGAGGTTCACCGACCGGGTCGTGACGCCGGGGAAGAGCGGCGCGACATCGTACCACGTCTCGCCGCGCAGACCGGGATACTGCGACTTGTGCTCCGGCTTGAGCTGCGCCTGGAGACGGGCCATGGACGCTCTCCCTGACGGCTGAGACCGCCGGAACATCGTCAGCGCGGCGATCCGGGGCAAGCAGCCGCGGGCGGCCGGCCCTGTACTACTCATCGACAGTCAGCGGGTACTCGCTCAGGAGAATGCCGTCGGCATCGGCGTAGAGCCACGCCCCCGGCCTCCAGGTGACGTCCGCAAAATGAAGCTCGACATCGTGTTCACCTCCCCCGCCCTTCCCGCTCCGGCGCGGGTTCGTCGCCAGCGCCCTCACGCCAAGCGATAGCTCGGCCAATGCGGCACTGTCGCGAATGCAGCCGTGGATCACGATGCCCCGCCAGCCGCTGGCCACCGCCAGCTCACCCAGGCGGTCGCCGACCAGTGCGCAAGCCAATGAACCCCCGCCGCCCACCACGAGCACCCTGCCCTCGCCGGCGGTCGAAAGACAGGCGCGCACCAAGGTGTTGTCACCGTGGACTCGTACCGTCGCGATTCGGCCGGAGAAGCGCCGCGCGCCGCCGAAGTCGCGCAGAACGGGCGCGGCGACCTGGGTTTCCGGGTTGGCGTCAGAGAGATCGGCGGTGGTCCAGATCGTCACGATAATGGCCGCGTTTGTGTTGGTGGAGCAACGCATTATGTGAGTAGTTTGTATTGATGCTACGCAAGGCCCATGGCCGAGGAAGTCGTAAGCGCTACGACTCGGTGTCCCAGCGCCTCGATCTGCCCTCGCCCGCCCTGCTCCCGGTCCACGATCGCGAGCACCCCGAGCACCCGACCCCCGCCCGCGATCACCGCCTCGATCGCCTTCAGCGCCGACCCTCCGGAGGTGATCACGTCCTCGATCACAACCACTGGATCGCCCGGCGCGAAGTTGCCCTCGATCGACCGGCCGGTGCCGTGATTCTTGGCTTCCTTCCGTACGCTGAAGGCGTCGATCACCGGCGGCTCAGCCGCGCTGGCGGCGGCGATCGCGTAGGCCACCGGGTCGGCGCCCATGGTGAGTCCGCCGACGCTCCGCGGTGACCAGCCGGCCAGCCGGATGGCCGCGAGGCCGGCTCGCCCGATCAGAACCTGACCCGCTGCCGACATCGTGGTGAGCCGGCAGTCTATGTAGTAGGTGGAGTGCTGTCCCGAGGCGAGCACGAACTCTCCGCGGCGGACCGAGCGCTGGAGAAGGAGCTGCTCCAGTGCAGCGCGGTCCGGCGGCACCGTTACGCGCCGCCTTTGCGGAAGAAGCTGGAGAGGAATCCGCCCTTCTTGCCGTCGCCCTGACTCACGGCCGTGCACACGCCCTGCGCGAACTCGTCTATGGTCTTGGACCGCCGCCCGAGATCCCGCTCCAGCCCGCTCATCACCGCGCTCTCGAGCGCATGGGAAAACCGCATCCCCTTGACGGCCTGGTTGAGCGGCACCGGCGATTGGGAGAGCAGCTGCTGAAACAGCTCGCGCGGGCTCTTGCCGGTGAAGGGCAGGGCGCCGGTCAGCAGATAATACGTGATCGTGGCGAGGCTGTAGACGTCGGCCTGCTCGCTCACCAGCTCGCCGGACAGCGCTTCCGGCGCGACGTACTGCAGCGTGCCCACGAAGAATCCGGCCCGCGTCAGCCGCTCCTCGGGACTGTCGGCGTCGCGCGCGATGCCGAAGTCCAGCAGCTTCACCTGCTGCGTCGCCGGATCGTACATGATGTTGGCCGGCTTGAGGTCGCGATGCACGATGCCGGCCTTGTGCACCGCCGAGAGCGCGCCGCCGAGCTGCTCGACGATGTTGGCGACGAGGGCGGGGGCGAGGAAGCCGGATCGATTGACGAAGTTGGCGAGTGGCTCGCCGTCTACCCACTCGAGCGCCAGGTAGTGCAGCCCGTCGGCTTCGCCGAAGTCGTAGGTGCGGACGATGTTCGGATGGCTCACGCGGGTCCCGAACTCGGCCTCGCGCAGAAAGCGCTTGACCGCGACCGGATCCTGGCTCATGCGGGGACGCAGCACCTTGACGGCCGCCACCCCGCGCTCCGGGTGCTCGGCGCGATACACGGTCGCGGTGCCGCCCTCCCCGACGTACTTCACGAGGCGATAATCGGCTACCGTGCGGCCGACGAGAGTATCAGAGGTCATGGGCTTGGCCAAGCTACAGCATCACCGGACACCCGGCAAGCAGCAGCGACGCGCATGCGATCCGCTGCGCCGCGGCTGCTTGACCGCCCTTGGCGGTCGCCGCTAACCTTGGAAAGGACGGGGACATCGTGACACGGGCGCCGCTCGGGGGCAGGATGCACTCGGGAAGGGGGAGGGGGCTCATGCGTCGTCTCGCACTGCCGCTCGCGGCGGTGGTCGCGTTGGCGGCCTGCGGCAACTGGAAACGGGTCGGCAGCACCGATCAGCCGAAGCCCGTCGAATCTCTCACCCAGATCTTCAACTCGCAGGCGTATTACCAGCGCCTCGGCCGCCTCGCCGCGGGCGATCCGCTGCCGTTCGTCGGCACCGTCGCTTTCACCGCCGCGCCCGCCGACACCGACCTCGCGACCGTCGGCCTCTCGCTCGCGAATCACTCGCTCTCGTTCCAGAAGGAAGGGCAGGGGTTCGCCGCGCATTACCGGGTGGACGTCTCCTTCCAGCGGACCGGCCAGCCGGCGATTGCCGGCGGCCAGGACGAGGTGGTGCGAGTCGCCACCTTCGCCGAAACCCAGCGGGCCGACGAGAGCGTGCTGTTCCAGAAGGCGTTCCGCCTTCTGCCCGGCACGTATCACGTCGTCGTCACGCTGCGCGATGCCAACGGCACCGCGCCCTCGCACGCCGAAGCGGACTTCGACGCGCCCCGCTTCACGCCCGGCTCCACCACGCGGCCCATCCTCGCCTACCAGGCCACCGGCCGCGGCGAGCTGAGCGACCCGCTGCGCATCGTGCTGAACCCGCGCGGCGCCGTCGCGTACCGTACCGACACGCTGCTGGCGTACGTCGAGGGCTACCGCTTCGCCCGGCCGACCAAGGTGCCGTTCGAGGTCCGCACGCAGGAGGACAGTGTCGTCTACCGCGACTCGCTCGAGTTCCACGGCGACCGGCCGGTGGAGAGCCAGGTCATCCGCATGCGGCCCGACAGCATCTCGTTAGGCGAGTTCAAGGTGGAGGTGGGGCAGGGCGCCGAGCGGAAGAGCACCTCCGCGCTGGTGTCCTTCTCGTCGGCCTGGGTGGTGACCAACTTCGACGAGATGCTCAGCCTGCTGCGCTACTTCGGCCCCGACGCCAAGCTGAACGAGCTGCGCAAGGCGGCGCCGTCGGAGCGCGGACGCCTCTGGAAGGAGTTCTGGGCCGAGACCGACCCCGATCCGTCCACGCCGGAAAACGAGGCGATCAACCAGTACCTCGGCCGGGTCACCCTCGCCAACGCGCGCTACAAGGAGGAAGGCATTCCCGGCTGGCGCACCGACCGGGGCGAGGCGTTCATCCGCCTCGGCGATCCCGATGAGACCTACGACACCAGCCCGGGCACGGCCAACCGGGTGCTGGTCTGGACCTACGTGAACTACCGCATCGAGCTGTACTTCACCGACGAGACCGGCTTCGGCCGCTTCCGCCTGACGCCGGCCAGCCGTGCCGCGCTGGAGGAGGCCGCGGCCCGTATCGGCCGACTCGGGAAGTGATGGCGGACCCGACGCCGCGGCTCTTCCTTCTCGATGGCTATGCGCTGATCTATCGCGCATTCTTCGCGATGATCAGCCGTCCGCTCCGCACCTCGCGCGGCGAGAACACTTCCGCCGCGTGGGGCGTCGTCAACTTCCTTCTGCGGCTGCGGGAGAAGTACCGGCCCGACTACATCGTCTGGGTCAACGACGCCGGCACCTCCTTCCGCGATCAGCGCTATCCCGCGTACAAGAGCACCCGTGAGAAGCTGGGCGACGAGCTCCAGGCCGACTTCGACCGCTCGGTCGAGCGGATCTGCGACCTGCTCGACGCCTTCGGCATCCCGGTCGTCGCGGTGAAGGGCTACGAGGCCGACGACGTGATCGGCACGCTCGCCGCCGCCGCGCCCGCGCGCGGCCTCGAGGCGGTGATCGTGTCGGGCGACAAGGACTTCTACCAGCTCATCGGTCCCGGCGTGTCGCTGCTCAATCCGGGGCGCGGCGGGCCCGCCGCGGTGGACGAGGTGTGGGTGGACGAGTCCAACGCCGCCGAGCGGCTCGGCGTGCCGCCGCGGCAGGTGGCGGACTTTCTCGCGCTGGTGGGCGACACGTCGGACAACGTGCCCGGCGTCAAAGGCATCGGCGAGAAAGGCGCGCAGAAGCTGCTCGCCGACTACGGCGATCTCGAGACCATCCTCGGGCACGCCGAGGAGGTGATCGCCAAGCGCACCCGCGAGGCGCTGCTGGCGCAGTCCGACTCGGCGCGGCTCTCGCGCGAGCTGGTGACGATCCGCTGCGATGTGCCGGTGTCGCTCGAGATCGAGCGGTTCGCCCGGCGCGAGCCGAACGTCGAGGCGCTCACCCGGATCCTGTCGGAGCTGGAGTTTTACTCGCTGGTGCGCCGGATCGGCGGCGCGCCGCCGGAATCTGCGCTCGGCCTGCCGGCCGCGCCCTCGGCGCTGCCGCTCGACGCGACCGCGCCGCCGCCCGCCGCCGACACCTGGCTCGTGCTCGAGGGCGGCGCCGAGCGCAGTGTCACCGTCCTCGACGACCCCGCGCTGCTGCCCGAGCTGATCGACCGCCTGCGCGCCGCGCCGATGGTGGCGCTCGACACCGAGACCAGCTCGCTCGAGCCGCACGACGCCGAGCTGATCGGCCTGTCGCTCGCGGCGAGTCCGACTGACGTGTGGTACCTGCCGTTCGGCCACACGCCGCGCGGCGGCGAGCTGGCGGCGCCCGCGCCGGTGCGGAACCTCCCGCCGATCCTCGGCCCCGAGTGCGCGGCGCTGGTGGCGCTGCTCCGCGATCCGACGGTGAAGAAGGCCGGCCACAACATCAAGTACGACTGGCAGGTGCTCCGTCGCGCCGGCATCGAGATCGCCGGCGTCGCGTACGATTCGATGCTCGCGAGCTTCGTCATCGATCCGGGCCGCCGCTCGCACGCGATCGACACGCTCTCGCTCGAGCACCTCGGCCGCGGGATGGAGAGCTACACCGATCTCACCGGCCGGGGAAAGGCGCAGATCCCGTTCGCCGAGGTGCCGGTGGCGCGCGCCGCGGCGTACTGCGGCGCCGATTCCGCGACGGTGCTGGCGCTGCGCGACTTCTTCGCGCCGACACTCGCCGCCGGCGCGCTGGAGCCGCTGCTGCACGACGTCGAGATGCCGCTGGTCCCGGTGCTGGTGGACATGGAATGGGCCGGCATCCGGGTGGACCGCGCGCTGCTCGCGCAGCTCTCCCTGCAGCTCGGCGCCGATCTCGACCGGCTGCAGGCGGAGATCGCCGCCGTCGCCGGCGAAGCGCTCAACCTCAACTCGCCGCGCCAGCTCGCCGCGGTGCTGTTCGAGAAGCAACAGCTTCAGGTGCTCAAGAAGACCAAGACCGGACCGTCCACCGACGCCGACGTGCTGGAGCAACTCGCCGCGATGGGCCACGAGCTGCCCCGCCTGATTCTGGAGTACCGCGAGCTGGCCAAGCTGCGCTCCACCTACGTGGACACGCTGCCCGAGCGGATCAACCGCCACACCGGACGGATCCACACCAGCTTCAACCAGGGCGGCGCCGCGACCGGCCGGCTCTCGTCGTCGGAGCCGAATCTCCAGAACATTCCGGTTCGCACGCCGCGCGGCGAGGCGATCCGCCGCGCGTTCATGCCGGCGCAGGGTTGCCGGTTCCTCGTCGCCGACTATTCGCAGATCGAGCTGCGGCTCATGGCGCATCTGTCGGAGGATCCGTCGTTCATCGCGGCGTTCCTCCAGGGCGGCGACATCCACCGGCAGACCGCCGCGCTGGTGTTCGACGTGCCGCTCGCCGAGGTGGCGCCGGCGATGCGCGCCCGCGCCAAGACGATCAACTTCGCCACCATCTACGGCCAGGGGCCGTTCGCGCTGTCGCGCCAGCTCGGCATCAGCCAGGACGACGCGAAGCTGTTCATCGCCCGCTACTTCGAGCGCTTCAGCGGGGTGCGGCGCTTCCTCGACGCGCAGGTGCAGCTCGCCCGCGAGCAGGGCTACGTCGAGACGCTGTTCAAGCGGCGCCGCTACATCCCCGAGATCCGCGACAAGAACTTCAACATGCGGCAGTACGGCGAGCGCAACGCGCAGAACTCGCCGCTCCAGGGCTCGGCGGCGGATCTGATCAAGCTCGCCATGATCCGGATCCATGGCGCGCTCGGCGAGCGCGGCCTCGAAAGCCGCATGCTGCTCCAGGTGCACGACGAACTGGTCTTCGAGGTGCCGGAGCGGGAGATCGACCCGATGCGGGAGCTGGTGCGCGACTACATGGAGCACGTCATCGAGCTGCGGGTGCCGCTGGTGGTGGACATCGGGGTGGGTGATAACTGGCTCGACGCAAAGGCGTGACCGGCCGCTCTTGACGGCCTCCGGTCACGGGGTGCACTCTACCCTCATGCCCCTACGATTCCGCTGTGCCGACGACTCCGGCGCGGAGTTCACCTGGGCCACCGTCGCCGAGGTGCTCGACGCGCTCGAGGCCGGCGTGCTCGATCCCCACGCGCACATCTTCGACGCCGTTCGCCAGTGCTGGCAGATCGCCGGCGCGCACCCCGAGGTACGTGCGGCGTGGGAGGAGCGGCTGCGCTTTCAGCCGGCCGGCGCCGCCGGTTTCACTCTTCCGCCGCTCCCCGAGCTCACGCCGGCGCCGGCCGCGGTCGCGGGCGACGGCCTCGATGATCTGGCCCGCCGCCGCCTCGCGCTCGCGCTGGTGCGCGAAGGCCGGGCCGCCGCCGCCGCCGCCCTGCTGCTCGGTGAGCCGGTGCCGCCCGCGCCGCCGGGACCGGCGCGCCCCGCGGTGCCGCCGGTGTCCGCCGGCCTGCTCGCGGCGGCGGTGATGCTGCTGGGTCTGGTCGCGTGGGGTGTGGCGGAGGTGGCGCGAGGCGTGGCCGACGTCGCGGCGATGCGGGGCTCGGCCCCGGTCGCCGCGCAGCTCACGGCGGCGGCGCCGGTGGAGGAGGTGAAGCGCTGACGCCGGGCCACCAGTTCCACCGGCCGGCCAGGTGCATGAACGCCGGCACCAGCACCATCCGGATCACCGTCGCATCCAGCAGCACCGCGATCGCCAGGCCGAATCCCAGGAACTGCATCACCAGCACCCGCGCGAACGCAAAACTTCCGAACACCAGGATCATGATCAGCGCGGCCGAGGTGATCACCGACGCCGTGGCGCTCACGCCTTCGCGGGTGGCGATGTCGTTGCGGCCGGTGCGGTCGAACGCCTCCTTGATCCGGCTCAGCAGGAACACCTCGTAGTCCATGCTCAGCCCGAACACCACCGCGAAGACCAGCACCGGCACCACGACGAAGATCGCCGCCGTCGGCCCGTCCAGCCCGAACAGCCGCGCGCCGTAGCCGTGCTGAAACACGAACACGATGAGCCCGAAGGTGGCGCTCACCGACAGCGTGTTGAGCACGATCGCCTTGATCGGAATCAGCACCGAACGGAAGGCGATCGCCAGCATCACCGCCGTCGTCGCCAGGATGATGCCCACCAGCAGCGGGAAGCGCTGCATCAGGTCCGCCTGGAAATCCAGCGCCGAGGCGACGTAGCCGGTGACCACGATGGCGGCGCCGCGGAGCTGCTTCGGCGGATGCGTCCGCTCCGCCCGTACCGCGCGGACCAGGTCCATCTGGGTGGTGAGCGACGTCGTGTCGGACGGAATCAGGTCCAGCAGCGCGGTGCGGCCGTCGGCGCTCAGGTAGGCGTCTACCAGATCGGGATAGCGCGCGCGCGCCGAATCGAGATCGCTGTACGCCAGCGACAGCTCCAGCAGCGACCGGCTGGGCCCGATGTCCACCAGGCTCCGCACCTCGCGCACCCGCGGATCGGCGCGGAGCGAATCGGAAAGGGTGCGGAGCCCGCGCAGGCCGGTGAGATCGGTCGCGCTGCGTCCCGGCGGGAAGGTGACGAGCACCCGCACCGGCTGGATGTAGCCCACCACGCCCATCCGCTGCAGCACCTCCACGCCGCGCCCCGCCTCGGTGCTGCCCGGCCACCAGTTGCGCGCCGGCAGGCCGATCCGGATCTGGAACAGCGGCGCGGTCAGCACCGCGATCGCGATGCCGCCCAGCACCAGTGCGCGCCACGGATGCCGGTGAAGACTCCGCGCCCACGTCTCCCAGATCTGCGGCGAGTGATACCACGCCAGCCGCCGTGCCAGCCAGCGCGGCCGGTCGATGTCGCGTCCGATCAGCGCGAGCAGGGCGGGGAGCAGCGTCACCGAGAGCAGCACCGCCACCGCGACCACGATGAGCCCGCCGATCCCGACGCTGCGGGTCTCGATCAGCGGCGTGAGCAGGAGCGCGGCGAAGCCGACCACCACCGTCAGGCCCGACGTGATCACCGCGATCCCCGCCGTGAGCATGGTGTTGACCGCCGCCTCGCGCCGCCGCACCCCCCGGCTCAGCTCCTCCCGGAAGCGGGTGACCACCAGCAGCGAGTAGTCGATGCCCACGCCGAGCCCGATCATCGTCGTCATGTTGAGCACGAAGATGGACATCGGGGTCACGTGGGTGAGCAGGCCGATGATCGTGAGCGAGACGGCGATCGCCAGGAAGCCGACGACCAGCGGCAGCAGCGCAGCGACCAGCGCGCCGAAGGCCAGCAGCAGGATCAGCAGCGTGAGCGGGAAGAGCCGCGCCTCGCCCCGCTTGCTGTCCTCCGCGCTCACCCGACGGACGTCGAGATCCAGCGGCGCGCGGCCGGTGACGAGGGCGGTGTACGCCTCGTGGCCCGGGACTCGCGCGAGCGCCTCCCGAACGGTCGAGCGGGTCGGCGTCACCAGCCGGCCCGCGCTGTCGCCCGAGACGATGTCCAGGTTGACGACGAGAAAGGTTGTGCGGCCGTCGGCGCTCAGGAACGTCGAATCATGCACCGTGCGGATGCTGAACACCCGGCGGACCCACGGCTGGCGCTCCAGCGCCGTGACGACGCTGTCCAGCGCCTCACGAGAGCGGCCCTGATCGAATCGATCGGGGCCGCTGAGTGTCACCGCAAAGAACTCGGCCACGGGCCGGCGAAACCGGGAGGCCAGGGCCTCCCCGGCCTCCGACGCCTCGGTGGGCGTGCTGCCGCCGCCGGTGATGTTGAGCGTTTCTTGCGTGTGGGGGGCACGGATCGCGGCGACGGCGCCGATCGCCGCCCAGACCACCACCACGAGCCAGCGCCAGCGGACCAGCGCCCGCGCGAAGGATTCCATCACGGGCGCAATGTTAGACGCGGCATCGGGCCGGCGCCAGCGGGGCGCCGGCCCGGAACGGCGGCCGGTGCCGCTGGCGAAGGTCGCGAACCGTCTCGCATATTCCGAGAGTCATGAACCGGCTACTGCCCGTCCTCACCGTCATCCTGCTGCTGCTGGTCGTGGTCGACCGGCTCGGCCACGTCGTCTCGGCCGCGCTGGTGACCACGACGTCGGCGCCCGCGTTGCACCCGGCGGTGCCGCATCCGTCGCGCAGCGTCGCGGCCGCGCCGCATGTCGCGGACAGCGCCGACGTCGAGGACACCAGCAGCGCCGGCGCCACGCCGACCATCGACCGGCTGGCCCGCCTCGCCACCCGCCAGCAGCTCGCGCGGGAGGCGGGAGAGACCTACATCGATTCCCTGATTCTCAGCACCGATTCGGTGGTGCGGCGCTGGCCTGACCGGAGCGGCCCGCTCCGGATCGCGATCATCGAGGGTGGGCCGCGCGAGTGGACGCCGCAGATGGCCGACTACGTCCGCGACGCGATGTCGCGCTGGGAGGGCGCCGGCCTCGGCGTGCGCTTCGAGGAGGTGCACGACACCACCGATGCCGACATCACCGTGCACTGGATCGACCGCTTCGCCTTCGATCGCGCCGGCCAGACCGACCTCACCTGGGACCAGCTCGGCCGCGTGCGGCACGCGTCGGTCGCGCTCGCGGTCCACACCAGCGTCGGGCTCCCGATCCCGGAGTCGGCGCTCCTCGCCGTGGCGGTGCACGAGACCGGTCACGCACTCGGCCTCCCGCACTCCGCCGACTCGACCGACGTGATGTTTCCCGCCACCCGCACCGGCACCCTCTCCGACCGCGACCGCCGCACCGCGCTTCTGCTCTACCGGCTCGCCCCCGGCCCCATCCGCGACATCGGCGCCCGCTGAGTCCTCGCAGTGCGCGGGCGGCGTTGCGTCCCGCGGCGGTATCACACCAATCCCTCAGCTCGATAGCCGCGCGACGAGCGTGGCACGGCACTCGCACGCGCGCGCCCCGCACACCACCCTCAGCCACCCCCGGGAGCGCGCGCATCATCGTTTCGCTGGTCCTCTCGTCCGCCATCGGCGCTTCCGCCGGCCCGCCCGCAAAGCCGGCCGGTCCCCATCTCTCGTTCAAGACGATCGAGGCGACGGTGCGGCGCGGCATCAGGCGCGGCATCTATCCCGGCGCCGTCGTGGTCGTCGGCCGGCGCGACACGGTGCTCTACGCCCGCGGCTTCGGCCACCTGACCTGGAGCGTGCGCTCCCCGGTGCCGCGGGCCGACTCGACGCTCTGGGATCTCGCGTCGCTCACCAAGGTGGTGGCGACGACCAGCGCGGTGATGCGCCTGGTGGAGCAGGGGCGGATCGATCTCGACGCGCCGGTGCGCACCTACCTGCCGCGCTTCAGCGGCGGCGGCCGGGAGGCGGTGACCGTGCGCATGCTGCTGGATCACACCAGCGGACTCCGGAGCTATCTGCCGCTCTATCGCCTGGCGACGACCCGCGAACAGGCGATGGACCTGATCTACGCCGAGCCGCTCTCGCGCGAGCCCGGCAGCGCCGCGGAGTACAGCGACCTCAATGCGCTGCTGGTCGGCTTCCTGATCGAGGCCGTGACCGGCGAGCCGCTGGATCACGTCGTCCGCCGCGAGGTGCTGGAGCCGCTGCACCTCGGCAGCACCACCTATCACCCGCCCGCGGCGTGGCTCCGGCGCACCGCGCCGTCGGGACTCGACCGCGGCCACAAGGTGCGGCGCGGCGCGGTGAACGACCTCAACGCCGCGCTCTTCGGCGGCGTCGCGGGACACGCCGGCCTCTTCTCCACCGGGCGCGATCTCGCGCGCTACGCCCAGATGTGGCTCCGGCACGGGAAGGCGGGCGGCACGCAGTGGGTGAGCGACTCGGTGCTCGACCGCTTCCTCGTCCGCGGCGATCACAGCGGCACCCGCCTGCTCGGCTGGGACACGCCCGATACCACCGGCGAGGATCCCAGCGTTTTCGGCCGGCTGGCGAGTGACGCGGCGTACGGCCACACCGGCTGGACCGGCACCGAGCTGTGGATCGACCCGGCCAACAATCTCTTCCTCGTCTTCCTCACCAACCGGAGCTTCGAGCCGCGGAGCCGCCACAACTCCATCCGCGAGCTGCGGGTGGTGCGCGCCGATCTCTCCGACGCGGTGCAGCGGCTGGTGCCGCGGCCCTGTCTCGCCCAGCCGGTACCGATCGCGCGCCCCTGTTAGGTTGCAGCATCTTCAACCGGCAGCGCCGCATGATCACCGCCGACACCGTTCGCAAGGCGATCCGGGCCGTGAAGGACCCGGAGCTCAACCTCAACATCATCGACATCGGCCTGGTGTATGACGTGACCGTCGGCGACGCCGGCGAGGTACACGTGAGCATGACGCTCACCTCGCCCGGCTGCCCCGCGGGCGCCGAGATCATCCAGGACGTGAAGCAGGTGGTGGGAGACCTCGAGGGCGTGACGGCGGTGGACGTGGAGCTGGTGTGGGAGCCCTACTGGACGCCGGAGCGGATGGACCCGCGGGTCAAGGCGTTCCTGGGTTTCTGACCGGAGGCGCCGCCGGCGCGGCACTCGCCCCGAGCAGCTCCGCTCCGATCGCATTCACCTGCCACTTCCGGATTCCGGCCACCTGCGCCAGATCCTCCGGACTCTGCGGGTTCGCCCGGGCGATCGCCTCCAGCGTGCCGTTGGGACAGAGCACGCCCGGCGGCAGCTCGAACCGCGGATCGGCGGCGAGCGCGTTGCGCGCCGCCTTGAGCCGCTCGATCCGCGCGTCCACTTCGAGATCCGGCGGGCGGCGGGGCGGCCGCTCGATGCGGGGCAGCGCGCTCTCCGGCAGCGCGAGCGCCCGCTGCACCGCCGCCAGGATGTCGCGCCCGCGCCGCTCCACCAGGTCCGGCCCGATGCCGGGCAGCGCGCGGAGCGCGACGGTGTCGGTCGGGAGCGCCCGGGCGACGCCGAGCATCGGCTCGTTGTTCATGATCCGGAACGCCGCGCGATCCAGTCGCGACGCCAGCTCGTCGCGCCAGGTGAACAGCTCGCGCAGCGCGGCGAGCGGCCGGCCCTTGAGCAGCTTGGCGCCTTTCATCCTCAGGTAGGGCGGCTCGCCGTTCGGCTCGGCGTTCCAGCGGGTCTGCTCCAGCAGCACGAACTCCTCCCGCGCCCAGCTCAGCCGCCCGCGCCGCTCCAGCTCCGCTTCCAGGATGTCGCGGAGCGACGCGAGGTAGTGGGTGTCGCTCGCGGCGTACGCCAGCATCTCGGCCGAGAGCGGCCGCGCCGACCAGTCGGCCCGCTGGAACTTCTTGTCGAGCTTGACGCCGAGATACTTCTCCAGCAGCGCGGCGAGGCCGATGCCGGGCTCGTTGAGCAGCTGCGCGGCGATGCGGGTGTCGAAGAGATTGCGCGCCCGCAGCCCGTACTCGAGATCGAGCAGCCGCAGGTCGTAGTCGGCGTCGTGGAAGACGATCTCGACCGCCGGGTCGGCCAGCAGCGCGCCGAACGGCGCCATGTCGGCGACGGCGAGCGGGTCCACGATCGCCGTCTCGGTGCGGGAGGAGAGCTGCAGCAGGTACACCCGGTCGCGGTGGCGATGGAAGCTCGCCGCCTCGGTGTCCACCGCCACCAGCGGCTCACCCGCGAGCCGCTCCATCAGCGCGACGAACGCATCCTGCCCCTCGATCAGCTCGGCGGCGTCGCTCACTCGCTCTTGCTCACCAGCTCGAGGCCGGCCGCGATCTCGTCCAGCGCCTTTGCGAGCGCCTTGTAGAACTCCGCGTCCGCCTGGGGCGTGCCGCCCATCGCGGCGTCCATCTGGATCTTCCGGGCGAGACGCGCGGCGTGGCGGATGTAATCGGTGGCCGGCTTCATGGGCACTCCCTCCGTTTGCCTGTATCTTAGTCGCCATGTCCATTCCCGAGATCGATCTCACGGTCTATCCGGACGAGTGCGACGCCTTCGGCCATCTCAACCAGGCGTCCTTCCTGAGTCTGTTCGAGCGGGCGCGGTGGGAGATGCTGGCGCGGGGACCGGGGATGGACGTCTTCACCCGCGCCGGCGCCTGGCCCGCGGTGCGGAAGACCACCATAGACTACCACGCCGCCGCCTTTCCCGGCGACGTGCTCCGCTTCCATCAGGCGCTGGTGCATCACGGGCGCACCAGCTTCACCATGCGCCAGACCGCGCGCCGGGTGCAGGACGACGCGCTGATCGCCACGGCCGAGTTCGTCTTCGTCTGCATCGGGCGCGACGGCCGGCCGATGCCGGTGCCGGCGGAGGTCGGCGGTTTCATGAACGCGCGCGCCGCCGCCGATCCGGCGGTGCGCCGGGTGACGGTGAACGGCGTCGGCCTCGCGGTCGAGGAGCGGGGCGAAGGGCGCGCCGTGCTGTTCATCCACGGCTATCCCTTCGACCACACCGTCTGGCGGCACCAGCTCGAGCGGCTGCCCGGCGTGCGCCGCATCGCGCCCGATCTCCGGGGGATGGGCCTCTCCGACGCCCCCGATCTCGGCTACAGCATGCGGACCTACGCCGACGATCTGGCCGCGCTGCTCGATACCCTCGGCGTGGAGGACGTGGTGCTGGTGGGACTCTCGCTCGGCGGCTACGTCGCCTTCGAGTTTCTCCGCCACTGGCGCGAGCGGGTGCGCGGCCTCGTGCTGGTGGACACCCGCGCGGAGGCCGACAACGCGGATGGGCGGCGCGCGCGCGACGCGACGGCGGCGCTGGCGCGGGACGGCGGTGCCAAGGCGATCGCCGATGCCATGCTGCCGAAGCTGCTCAGCTCGGCGACCGAGCGTGACGCGCCCAAAGTCGTCGCGCAGGTGCGGGCGATGATCGAGCGCACGCCGGTCGCCGGCATCGTCGGCGCGCTCGCCGCCATGCGCGACCGCCCCGACAGCACGCCGCTGCTCGGCACCCTGGGCGCGGTCCCGACCGTCGTCATCGTCGGCGAGGACGACGAGATCACGCCGGCTCCCGGCGCCCGCGCCATGGCGGACGCGATCCCGCACGCGCGCCTCGTCACCATCCCCGGTGCCGGACACGTGACGCCGCTGGAGCAGCCCGACGTCCTGATCGGCACGCTCGCGGCGTTCCTCGAGTCGCTCGAGCGGTGAAACCATCCGGCGGGCTCGTGCGTCTAAGGATGTGCAGTTCCTCCTCTCTCGAGACCCCGGAATCGCGGCCAAGGCAGTACGGTTCCGGGGCTCTCTCCTTTTAAGCCACCTGGCCTCGATCCCAAACGCCAAACGGGGAGCTCCACCGCGGAGCCCCCCGTCATCGTGCGGCCTCTCCGACGCGCGTCAGCGCGCGTCAGCATGCGTCAGCGCTTCGGCCGGCCCGGCGGCGTGTCGCTGTTGAACACGTCTTTGTTCTTCGCGATGTATGCCACCATGTTCGCCGGCACGTCCTCTTCCGGGAAGATCGCCGAGACCGGGCACTCCGGCTCGCAGGCGCCGCAGTCAATGCACTCGTCGGGGTGAATGTAGAGCTGGTCCTCGCCCTCGTAGATGCAGTCCACGGGACAGACATCCACGCAGGCGCGGTCCTTCACGCCGATGCATGGCTCGGTGATCACGTACGTCATTGCTGCCCTTTCGAAGTGAGCGGTCCACGGCTACGCACGAGCACCAACGAGGTGCCCGGAACGCGAATTACTACGGTGCGTCCGAAGCCGGCGCAAGGGCTCGATTGCATATCTTTCTTCATGCTCCATCCGAGCCGTGCGATGCACGCCGCGGCGTTCGTCGCGGGCGCGGCGCTCTGCGCGCCGCCGCGCGCCGCCGCGCAGAGCTGCCCGACCACTCCGCGTACCGCGCTCGTGCTCTCCGGCGGCGGCGCCAAGGGACTCGCCCACATCGGCGTGCTCCGCACGCTGGACAGTCTCGGCATCCGGCCCGACCTCGTGGTCGGCAGCAGCATGGGCGCGATCATCGGCGCGATGTACGCCAGCGGCTACTCCGGCCGGCAGATCGATTCGCTCGCCCGCGCGCTGCCGATCGGCGATCTCTTCCTCGCCTACCAGCCGCACGCCCCGCAGTCGCTCGGGCCGCTGCAGCCGCTGGTCGTGTGGGAGCAGGGCGAGCGCGGCATCGCGCTCCAGAGCGCGGCGGTGCGCGAGGCCGACGTCGCCGGGCTCATCAGCGCGGCGCTGCTCCGCGGCAATCTGATCGCGCGGGGCGACTTCAACCGCCTGCCGATCCCCTTCCGCGCCGTCGCCACCGATCTCCAGGACCGGAGCACCGTGGTGCTCGACTCCGGCGATCTGGCGCAGGCGGTCCGCGCCAGTCTCGCCATCCCGCTGGTCTTCTCGCCCGAGCGCATCGGCGATCGCGTGCTGGGCGACGGCGGCCTGAGCGCCAACATCCCCGTCGCCGTCGCGCGCGCGGCCGGTGCCGCCCGCGTCATCGTGGTGGACGCGACCGAAGGTCTCTCCGACTCGACCGACTTCTTCTCGCCCCTCGCCGTCGCCGACCGGCTGCTCACCTTCCTCTTCCGCCAGCGCCCCGCGCTGCTCGGTCCCGGGGATGTGCGCATCCGGCCCGCGGTGGACGGCTACGCCAGTCTCGACTTCTCGCCGCCGGTCGTGGCGCGGCTCATCGGGCTCGGCCGCGCGGCGGCGGATACCGCGCTCTCCGCGCCGGCGTGCCCGCGACCGCTCGCGTCGAGCGAGAGCTGGGCGCTGCCGTGGCGGATCGGCGCGGTGGTGCAGCCGCCGGGATCGCCCGGCGTCCGGCGCGGGCTGCTCCGCACCATCGGCCTGCTCGACCGCGACACGCTCGACGTGCCGCTGCTCCGCCGCCGGCTCCGGCAACTCGGCGAATCGGAGGTGTACCAGGAGGTGTGGCTCCATCCCACCGGCGATCTCGACTCCGTCGCCTTTGCGCTCGGGGTCCGGCCGGCGCCGCGGCGCGTCGTCGGGCTCGGCGTCGCGTACGACAACGAGCTGGGCGGCCGGATGTGGATCGGCGCGGTGGACCGGGCGCTCGCCGGCGTCGCGTTCGAGGGCTCGGGGCTGCTGGAGCTGGGCGAGCTCCGGCGCGAGCTGAAAGTCGGGCTCCGGCGGAACTACCAGCTCGGCCGCCGGCTGCTCACGCCGACGCTCACGCTCGCGATCGCGCACGAGACCGTGAGGCAGTTCGACTCGGCCGGCGCCGAGCTGCCCGGCGCGAGCACCCGCGAAGGCGTCGGCTTTCTCGGCGTCGAGCGCTCGATCGCGCAGGGCTGGCTCCTCGCGCTTGGCGCCGAGGGGCGGCTCTGGCGGGAGCCGGCACGGGGCGACGACGCGACGATCGGGGGAACGGTGCGGGTGCTCGCCACCACGCACACCGGCGAGCCGATCGCGCGAGTCGAGGGCAGCTGGACCGGCGCGTACCGCCGCGCCCTCGCGGAGCTGTCGCCCACGGTGCGGCTCGGCGGGCTGCGGCTTCGGCCGCGGCTCCGCGCCGCCTGGGGAGACTCGCTCCCGCTGCAGCTCGCCTTCCCGCTCGGCGGCGACGACGGATTTCCGGGCCTCGATCTGGGCGACCGCCGGGGCGACCACGAGCTGATGGCGGGGCTGCTGCTCGCCCAGCCGATCAAGGGGCCGCTGCTCTTTCGCATCGAGGGCGCGGTGGGACGGAGCGCGCTGGGCGGGCCGCTGGTGAACGGCCGCGGCTGGCTCGCCGGCGTGCGGGCGGGGCTCGGCGCCGAGACGCCGGTCGGACCGGTGCGATTCGAGTACGGCGTCGCAACCGGAGGTCACGACGCCGTGTTCGTGCGGCTGGGGCGCTGGTTCTAGTGCCGGGTCAGAGGAGCCCGGTGAGCGGCGTCGCAAAGCTGTCGGTGCGCGCCTCCGGCGGGCCGAATCGCCCGTCCGACGCGTGCAGCCGGTTCCACTCCTCGCGCAGGCAGAACGGATCCACGCCGTGGGGCCGGTCCACCGCGAGCACGCCGTCGAGGTGATCGATCTCGTGCTGCAGCAGCTCGGCCCGGTCGCCCTCCAGCTCGGTCTCCTCCCACTCGCCTTTCACGTTCTGGTAGCGCAGCCGGATGCGATAGGCGCGGGAGACCTGCACCAGCAGGTTGGGAAACGAGAAGCAGTCGTCCCAGACGGTGAAGTCCTCATTGCCGATGTCGAGGATCTCGGGGTTGATCAGCGCCCACGGCTTGTCCATCTCGACGCAGACGATCCGCACCGGCGCCCCGATCTGCGGCGCCGCGATGGCGCGCCCGCTGCCGAAGCGGGACTGCCAGTCGCGCAGCGTCTCCCGCAGGTCGTCCAGGATCACGCGTACGGCGGTGGACTTGGGCTTCGTGATCGGCTCGCAGCTGGCGCGCAGGATCGGGTCACCGAGGAGCCGGATACGGTGAATCGTCATGTCCCAATATTATGCTCCGCGCCGGCGTTGAACAGCGGGCGCAGCGGTGCCGGATAACTCTTTGTTCATCAATCATTTCGGAATTAGTTACGGGATTGTGGTGTGAATTGACAATCCCGACTAATTCACTTAAGATTGCGCCGTCATGGCTGTTCCGCTCGCCGCTTCGCCGGCCCAGCCCGTGGGCCTCAAGGGCCACCGCGCTTCGCTCCTCGTGGAGCTCAAGCGCGAGCCGGGCCTGACCGCCCGCGAACTCGCCGTCCGCCTTGGCATCAGTCTCAACGCCGTCCGCCATCATCTGAAGGAGCTGGAAGCCGCCGACCTGCTGACCCACGCCCGCGCGGTGCGCGGCGTCGGCGCGCCGGTCTTCGTCTATGAGCTGAGCGCCGCGGCCGAGGCGCTGTTCCCCCGCCGCTACGAGCAGACCCTCACCGAGCTGCTGGACCAGTTGTCGCTGCGCGAGGGCCGCGCGGCCGCCGTCTCGCTGCTCGAGCTCCACTTCGAGCGGCTGGCGGAGCGGCTGCTGGCGGAGACCGCCGGTCACTCGCCGGCCGAGCGGCTCGCGGCGGTGGGGCGGGCGCTGGCGGACGAGGGCTACATGCCGGAGTGGGAGGCGTCGAGCTGCTGCGGCACGCTTACCGAGCGCAACTGCGCCATCCGGAGCGTCGCCGCGCGCTTCCCCGAAGTCTGCCAGGCCGAGGCGCGCCTGCTGGAGCGGGTGATCGGCGGGACGGTGGAGCGGAAGGCGCACATCCTCCAGGGCTGCGGCGTCTGCCAGTACAAGGTCCGCTTCGCGGACGAATGGATCGGTTTCGCGGTGGCCGGCGCTACGGCCGCGGAGGAGCGGGGATGAGCAGCTCGGTCGAGTCACTGGTCAACAAGGAATACAAGTACGGTTTCGTCACCGACATCGACTCCGACGTGGTGCCGAAGGGGCTGAGCGAGGACGTCATCCGCCTCATCTCGTCCAAGAAGGGCGAGCCGGCGTGGCTGCTCGACTGGCGGCTCAAGGCGTACCGCGGCTGGCTCAGGATGTCGGAGCCCCACTGGCCCAACGTCCGCTATCAGCCGATCGACTACCAGGACATCAGCTACTACGCCGCGCCCAGGACCAGTGCGCCGCTCGGCAGTCTGGAGGACGTGGATCCCAAGCTGCGCGAGGCCTACGACAAGCTCGGCATCCCGCTCAGCGAGCAGAAGGTGCTCGCCGGCGTCGCGGTGGACGCCATCTTCGATTCCGTGTCGGTCGGCACCAGCTACAAGAAGCAGCTGGGCGAGATGGGCATCATCTTCTGCTCCTTCGGCGAGGCGGTGCGGGAGCACCCCGACCTGGTGCGCACCTATCTCGGCTCGGTGGTGCCGGGCTCCGACAACTTCTTCGCCGCGCTCAACTCGGCGGTGTTCAGCGACGGGTCGTTCGTGTACGTGCCCAGGGGCGTGAAGTGCCCGATGGAGCTCAGCACGTACTTCCGCATCAACGCGCAGAATACCGGGCAGTTCGAGCGGACGCTGATCATCGCCGACGAGGGCGCGTCGGTCAGCTATCTCGAAGGGTGCACCGCGCCGATGCGGGATGAGAACCAGCTTCACGCGGCGGTGGTGGAGCTGGTGGCGATGGACAACGCGAAGATCAAGTACTCGACCGTTCAGAACTGGTATCCCGGCGACAAAGAGGGCAAGGGCGGCATTTACAACTTCGTCACCAAGCGCGGCAAGTGCGCGGGCGTCAATTCTAAGATTTCCTGGACGCAGGTGGAGACCGGCTCGGCGATCACCTGGAAGTACCCGGGCGTCATC
>JAICWE010000062.1 GCA_025934955.1 Gemmatimonadales bacterium
GGGGGGGGGCGGGCCCCCCCCCCCCCCCCCCCCCCCGCCACACATGTTGTGCCGACGCCTCGGAAGCTGCCCTATTAGGCGGCCAAATCCCTCAGCCTGTCGCCGTGCTGCTCACGGAGTTGAGCGAGCGCCCGGTCCCTGAGCTGCCGAATCCGCTCCCGCGTAACGCCCATCATCCGGCCGATTTCCTCCAGCGTCTTCGGCTCGCCGTCCTCCAGGCCGAAGTACAGCCGCAGGACCTTGGCATCCCGGGGCGGCAGCGACGCGAGCGCCTCCTCGATGTCTGCGGTCTGGCTCCGGCGCAGGGTCGCGTCGTCAGTGCCGGACTGGGTAAGGGATGCGGCGGTGAAGCGCTCCATCCGGTCGCGATCATCGCCGGCCCGGACTGGCTGATCCAGCCGCATTGCCTCGATGTGCAGCGCGCCCAGGGAGCGCACCGCCTCCGGCGTGAGGCCCGTCGCCTTGACCAGCTCCGCTTCGGTCGGCCCCCGTCCGAGCTTCTCCGTGAGCAGCGCCGTCGTGCGGCCGAGCCGGTTCAGGTCGGAGGTGCGGTTGAGCGGCACCCGCACCGAGCGGCCCTGCCGCGCGATCGCGGCCTGGATCGCCTGCCGGATCCACCACACCGCGTAGGAGATGAACTTGACACCGCGGTCGGGATCGAACTTCCGCGCTGCGGTCATCAATCCGACGTTGCCCTCTCCGATGAGGTCCATCAGAGGCACACCACGATTCTGGTACTGCTTGGCCACCGACACAACGAAACGCACGTTGTGCCGAGCCAGGCGCTCCTGGGCCTCTACGTCGCCCTTGAACGCCTTGCGCGCCAACTTCTGCTCCTCATCTCCGCTCAGGAGCGGGATGCGGCTGATGTCGTCGAGGTAGAAGTCCAGGCTCTCGCGCCCTTCCTCGGAAGCCTTGGCCATGACCGCCGGCTTCTTGGGACGCCGCCCCGGACCGCTCTGCTTCTTTGTCGCCACTAGTTGCTCCGTTCACCCGCTGGGCGGGACCCAATTCAACAGCATTCAAGGCCTTCAACAGCAATGCCTTAGGAAATGTTCCCGTCGACCGCATCCCGTACCCGAGCGGTATGATGCGCGGCCGGCGCCATTGGTTTCGCCAGCCTACAGACGCCTGACCCCGTCCGAGCCGCACGGCTTCGCGCAGACAAGATATTCCACTGAGCAAGGCCTATACGAACCCATCGATCGGGTCGTTGCGAGGGGCGCTCGAGTCGATCGGTACCTGCTTCGTCATTTTCTCTCCCGGATCTCCGATCCGGCGGCGCTAGCGCTCGCCTCGGACATCCTGAAGCACGAGCTGCTGCACCACACTCTCCGCATCGACGTCGCCGGCGAGCGCCGTCGCGAGATTCTCCTGCTGCTCCGGCCGAAGCGTCGGCGGGAGCGCGGGAACGGCGGCGCTGACGTAGGCTTCGAAGACGATCGGTCGCTCGGCGGTGAGGGCCCGCGCCCACGCCGGACCGACGTCGTCCGGACGATCGACGCGCATCCCCTCCAAGCCCAGCAGCTCGGCGGCGCGCGCAAAGGGGAAGTCGAGCAGATCCTGCGAGGCCTGGTACTTGGCGAAGCCGTCCTGCACCCGCTGCTCCCACGTCACATAGTTCAGGTCGCGGTTATTGAGGACGAGCACGACGAGACGGGGGTCGCGCCAACGGCGCCAGTACTTGGCGACGGTGATCAGTGCGGCGTTCCCGAGCATCTGCATGGCACCGTCACCCAGGACGGCGAGAACAGGTCGGTCGGGGTGGGCGAACTTGGCCGCGAGGGCGTACGGGACCGCGCCACCCATCGTCGCCAGGCTGCCGGAGAGCGACGCCATCATGCCACTCCGGAGCTTCACGTTCCGGGCATACCAGACCGTGCTCGAGCCGCAGTCCGCGGTGAGGATGGCGCCGTCGGGGAGCCAACTCGACATCTCCCACAGCACCTGCTGCGGGTTGAGCGGCGGTGCCGGGGCGAAGGCGTGCTCTTCGGCCGCGCGCCAGTACTCGTCCACCAGGTTGGCGATCCGCTCTCGCCACTGCATGGCCAGCTTGCGCCGCAGCATCGGCAGCAGCGCGCGCAGTGTCTCCCCGCTGTCGCCGACGAGGTTCACCTCGGTCGGATAGCGCAGTCCCATACCGCGCGCATCGAGGTCGATCTGCACGGCGCGCGCGGCGCCCTCCTCGGGCAGGAACTCAGTGTAGGGGAAGCTCGTGCCGACCAGGAGCAGGGTGTCGCACTCTTTCATCATCCGATCGCTGGCGCTGGTGCCCAGCCACCCGACCGTACCGGTCACGAACGGCAGATCGTCGGGGAGCACGGCCTTTCCGAGCAGCGCCTTGGCGACGCCGGCGCCGAGCGTATCGGCCACGACGCGCACCTCCTCGCCGGCGCCGAGCGCCCCCGAGCCCACCAGCATCGCGATGCGGTTGCCGGCGTTCAGCACCTCCGCGGCTCGCGCGAGATCGGTGTTCTGCGGAAGAACCCGCGGAGCCTGATAGCCGACGGAGGAGTGCATCCGCCCGTGCTCGTGCGGCGGAATCGGCACCGCCGCCGCTTCCTGCACATCGTGCGGCAGGATGATACAGGTCACGGTGCGCTCAGCGAGCGCGATGCGCACCGCGCGGTCGATCACGTGGCGTGCCTGCTCCGGGTGGACGATCATCTGGACGTATGCGCCGGCGACGTCGCGAAAGAGCGCGAGGAGATCGATCTCCTGCTGGAAGTGGCTGCCGAGCGATGGCCGGGCCTGCTGGCCGACGATGGCCACGACCGGCTGGTGGTCGAGCTTCGCGTCGTAGAGACCGTTGAGGAGGTGGATCGCGCCGGGGCCCGAGGTCGCGATACAGACACCGACTTCGCCGGTGAACTTGGCGTGGGCGCACGCGGCGAGCGCCGCGACTTCCTCGTGCGCCACTTGGATGAACTCGAAGCGATCGCCGGCCCGCTCCAAGGCACCCATCACGCCGTTGATGCCGTCGCCCGGATAGCCGAAGATGCGGTGGATGCCCCACTCTCCGAGCCGATCGAGCAGGAAGTCGCTGACCGCCTTGTCGTGCCCCGCCATGTCGTCACCTCGCTTCCGTCCGACGGCACGATGGGGACGGGTGCCGCGCACCGACGTGGCCGGGCTCACACAAATGAGTCGAGGCGCGAGTCAGACTCGCGCCTCAACGACTGCAAACGTACCAAACCGCTACCGGGGCGACTGGCCGGAGGTGCTGTCGTGTGACTTGTGGATCGACGCGCTGTCTGCCGCCTTGCGGATCGTGTCGCCCTTCGACATGACCGGCTGATCCTCATCCGGCCGCGTCTTGAAGACCTTCTTGCCGAGCGTCGACTTGCGAGTCTTCGTATTGGTCACGCCGGACTTGCTCTGATTCGACTTGGCGGAGTCGGAGACGCCGTGGCGCATGTGTCCGGCGCGATGATGCGTCGTGTCCGCAGCCATGCCGGTGTCCGACACGCTCGAGCTGCTCGTCGTGCTGCTGCTGTTGGCGCTGCTGTCGGTGCTCGATGACGCCCCCGGCCGGGTCTGCTGGTCCTGCTGGGCCGAAGCACGACTCGGCGCTGCGACCAGTGCGAGCGCGGCGAGCGCACCGACGGCGATGGATGTGACCTTGTTCATCATACCCCTCCAATAGGCGATACGGCTGGACCCGGTCGGTCGCCGGGCCACGCCGGACCCTACGCCGCGGGACCGGGCGTGTCGAGCGGCCGGCTCACCGATTCAGGTCATCCTGCGTCACCATGCCGCCAACGCGGCCTTCCCCGAACTCGTACTTCCCGCCTAGGCTCCGGTATGCCTTCCGACGCTTCCACGCTACGCCCGAGGACCAGGTGCCCCGATTGACCGACGCGCGATGCCGCTGAACCGCCGGCAGTTCCTGCGACGGGCGGCGGCCGGCGCCGCCGCGCTGGGAGCCGGCGGGACCGCCGGGCTGGTGCATCGGGACACGACCGACGTGGAAGTCACCCGCCATGACGTCATCGTGCCCGGCCTGCCCGCCGCCCTCGATGGGGAGCTGCTGGCGCAGATCTCCGACGTCCATCTTCCGTTCAACCGGACGGCGGCGGAGCGCACGCTCGAGCTGATCCGCGAGCTCAGGCCGGCGTTCGTCGCCCTCACGGGGGATCTCATCGAACAGCTCCCTGCTCTGCCGGAAGCCGTCGAGTTCGCCCGGGCGGCCACGGCCGGTGCGCGGGCGAGCTGGTTCGTCCTGGGCAACTGGGAGTACGTGGTCGGCCTCACGCCGCAGGATGCAGAGCGCGCGTTCAGCCCCATCGGGGTGGAGGTGCTGGTGAATCGGGCCAGCACCATTCGCACCGACGTCGGTGCGCTCGTGATCGCCGGCCTGGATGATCCGTTCGGGAGCGGGCCGAATCCCACCGCTACTTTGGCCGGCGTGTCATACGGCGCGCCGATGATCTGGCTGCTGCATGAGCCCGGGTACGTGGATGGTGTGCCCGCCCGGCGGGGCACCGCCGCGGTCCTGGCGGGGCACACTCACGGAGGCCAAATCCGGATTCCGCTCCTGCCCGCGGTGACGCCATCCGGCAGCGGGCGCTTTGTCTCAGGATGGTACCGCGACACGCCGGTGCCGCTGTACGTCTCCCGCGGGGTCGGCACCACCACGATCCGAGCCCGCTTTCGATGCCGGGCGGAGCTGCCGGTCTTCACCTTGCGGCGAGGGTAGCCGAAACGCGCCCATAGAGCCCGGCGCACAGTGCGCGGGTGAGGAATGTCAACGCACCCGGGTGTGCGGCGGGACACTTTCGGGGGGTGAGTGCACCCGCGTCGCCTCGCCATTCGGCAGCCGCCCGCCTCGGCGCCCAAGTTGCCGTGCTGCTGCTCGCCGCGCCGTTGGCGGCCCAGGCGCCGGCCCCGGTACAGGTCAAGATCGAAGGGGTGAGCTCCACCCTCGAGCGGAACATCCGGCTCGAGCTCCCGCTGGGCCGCGCGGCAGCGGACAAGGAGAAGCTGCCGCCGCCGCGCATCCGCCAGATGTTCCGCAGCAGCGACGATGCGATCGGCCTCGCGCTCCAGCCGTTCGGCTTCTATCGGCCGGTCATTCGCAAGTCGCTGACGCAGGACGGTGACCGCTGGCTCGCGAGCTACGACATCGAGCCGGGTCGGCCCGTCATCGTGCGCTCGGTGCAGGTGGAGATCAGGGGCGACGGCGCGACGGCGCCGGCGTTTGAGAAGTCCCGCGCCGAGTTTCCGCTCCACCCGGGCGATACCTTGCAGCACCTCCCGTACGAGAGCGCCAAGCTCGCGCTGCTCACGCTCGCGTCGGACAGCGGCTATCTCTCGGCCAGATTCGACACCTCCGCGATCCGGGTGGATCGGAACGCCGATACCGCCGGCGTGCTGATCCGGTTCGACACCGGCCCGCGGTACCGCTTCGGGGAAGTAAGGTTCGAGCAGACGGCGCTCAGCCCGACGTTCCTCGCGACCCGGATCCCGTTCAAGCGCGGCCGGCCGTACCGGCGCGACAAGCTGCTCGAGCTGCAGAACAACCTCGCGGCTGATCCCTACTTCAGTGTGGTCGAAGTGGTACCGCACCCGGAGCGCGCCGTCGGGCTCGAGGTGCCGATCGACGTGACGCTCACGATGCAGCGGCCGCAGGCGTACGAGATCGGCGGCGGCTACGCGACCGACAACGGTCCGCGGGTGCGCGGCTTCGCGCGCCTGCGCCGGCTCAACCGGCGCGGACATCACGCCGAGGCGGATCTCGATGTGTCCACGGTGCAGCAGAGCGCCTCGGCGCGGTACGTCATCCCGGCGGTGCTGCACCCGATGGGCGCGCTCACCTTCGTCGCCGGCTACGCGCTGCTCAACCCGCTCACCAGCAGCAGCCACGCCGGCGTGGTCGAGGCGCGACTCAGCCGGCAGCGTTTCGGCTGGAACGAGACCGCGTCGTTCGGCTTCCACCGCGAGTCGTTCGTGGTCGGCGCCGATACCGGCGTGGCGAAGCTCCTCATCGGGGGGCTGAGCTACGACCGCACCCGCTCCAACAACGCCGTCTTCCCGACCCGCGGCTACCGCGCGCGCTTCGGGCTCGAGGGCAGCATGAAGCCGCTGGCAACCTCGACGTTCCTGCGGCTCGACGCCGGCGTGAAGTGGGTGCGCGGCCTCGGCCCGCGCACGCGGGTGCTGCTCCGCGGCGACGTCGGCGACGTGCTGGGCCGCGACTTCCACGCGCTGCCGCCGTCGGTGCGCTTCTTCACCGGCGGCGACCAGAGCGTGCGCGGCTACCGGTTCGAGACGCTCGCACCGCGCGACTCGGCGGGAAACATCGTCGGCGGGCGGGTGTACGTCGCAACCAGCGTCGAGATGGATTACCGCTTCCTCGACCGCTGGGCATTCGCCGGCTTCACCGACGTCGGCGACGCGACCGCCGCGTTCACCCTGCAGATGCGCCAGGCCGTCGGCGTGGGACTCCGGTGGCTCTCGCCGATCGGGCTGCTGCGCGGGGACGTCGCGTATACGCTCAACCCGCCGAGCTACCTCACCGGCAGCCGGTTCCGCCTGCATCTGATCGTGGGGCCGGACCTGTGAGCGGGCGCATCGGACGGATGGCGCGTTGGGCGCTGGCCGGACTGCTGGTCCTGGTCCTCATCGTCGTCGCAGCGGTGTGGTTCGCGCTGACGAGCGATAGCGCGGCGCGTCGTCTCATCGCGCTCGCACTCGCGAAGACGGGCAACGCGGTCAGTATCGGACACGTGAGCGGAAGCCTGAGCGGCCCGCTGGCGCTGCGGAACGTCCGGGTGAAGACGAGCACCTACCGCGCGACCATCGACAGTCTGCTGCTCGACTGGTCGCCCACCGGCCTCATCCGGAAGGAGGTGCGGATCGACCGACTGCACCTGGTCGGGGTGCATGTGGTCCTCCCCGATTCGGTGCCGCGCGACACCACGGCCGCCGTCTCGCAGCGACCTCACCTGCCCATCAAAGTGGTGCTTGGCGACGTGCGCGCGCGCGGCATCACGGTCCACGCAAAGGGCGGCGTCGCCCTGAGCGACGGCACCGCCCGGATGACCGGCAGCGCCGACGACTACCGTTTGACGGCATCGGCGCGTGCGACGACGCCCCAGCTCACGGCGGTGCCGTTCCAGCTCCGCGGGCATGGCAACCTCGAGCAGCTGCTGCTGGACCAGGCGGCGGTGGACCTGCTTGACGGGAACATCGGCACGGCCGGCCGCGTCGCGTGGTGGCCGCGGGTGTCGTGGAATCTCGCGGGGCACGCGCAGCGGGTGCGGCCCGCGTTGCTGCTGGCCGACTCGATGACACTGCCAGGCTGGATTTCGTTCCGTGCGCGCACCGCGGGCTATCTCGACAGCACCGGCGCGCACGGCACGCTCGCGGTGGACAGCGTAAGTGGCCGGCTCCGCCGGGAGCCAGTGAGCGGCACGGCCGACATCGGCTTCGCGGGCACCGCGTTCGACGTGAAGTCATTCGACGGCCGCTGGGGCTCGGCGCGCCTCGTCGCCCGGGGCACGGTGGGCGACACGATGGCGGTCCGCTATCGGCTTACGGTGGGCGACCTCCGCATCGCGCAGCCGAGCGCGCGTGGCGAGCTCGCGAGCACGGGAACGGTGGCGGGCAGCCGGAAGGCGGCGGTGGTGCGCGCGACCCTGGACGGCCGGAACGTCGGGTATGGAACCGCTCGAATCGCGCGGCTCAGCGGGACGGCGGTGGTCGGGCTCGCGCCGAATGGCCGGACCGACTTGCGGCTCTCGGGCGGAAGCGCGCGGCTGGGATCGCAGGTGGTGGACAGCCTGGCGCTCGCGGTGCGCGGCACCCGCGGCGCGCACCACATCCGGCTCGCTGCCTCAGCCCCGGCGCGACAGCTCGCGATCGCGGCCACCGGCGGCGTGCGCGGCCGAAGCTGGCGCGGCACGATCGACAGTCTCGACATCAACGACAGCAGCACCGGCCCTTGGCAGCTGGAGCGGCCGGCGATGGTCGTCGCGTCGGCGAAGGCGACGACCGTCGATTCGCTCTGCCTCGCTGCCGACTCGACCCGGGTGTGCGGCGGCGGCACTTGGCGCGACGCGCACGACTGGCGCGTCGCCGCGATGCTCGAGAAGCTTCCGCTCACCCTCGCGCAACGGGCGCTTCCGGATTCGCTGGTTCCGGGACAGGCGCTCGCCGGCTCCGCGAACGCGCAGCTCGATGCGCGGGCCGCAGCGGGCCGGCTCGACGGCACGCTCCGACTCGGCACCGAGCACGCGGTCTTCCTCTATCAGCAGGCACCGGCCGATACCGCGCCCAAGCGGATCGTGTTCGACACCGCCGGGGCGCTGCTGCGGATGGGCGACAGCGGTGTACGCGGCACGATTGCCGTGCGCTTCGTCGGCTCCGACCGGGCGCCCATCGGCAGGCTCAACGCGTCGTTCGCGCTGCCGCGCTACACGCGGCTCGGAAGCGTGCTCAAGCGCGAGCCGGTGGCGGCCCGGCTGGACGGACAGATCGTGGACCTGGCGATCGCGCGCGCGGTGTACCCGAGTCTCGACAGCCTGACCGGCCACGTGACGATCGCCGCGACCGCAACGGGTACGATCGGCGCACCGCGGGTCAGCGGCGACCTGCAGCTGCAGAACTGGGTGGCGTGGCTCGCCGGTGACCGGGTGGCGCGCGGCTCGGCGCGGGCGACGCTCGCGGGCGCAATGGACGAGCACCGGCACCTGAGCGGTGAAGTGAAAGTGGTACCGCGCGGCGTGCTCTACGAGTACCCACTTGCCGGCGTGCCGCAGCGCATCGCGGTGGACAGCGGCGGCTTCGATCTGCGCGCCGGCGGCGACGGTGTGCATGGCGCGCTGGCGTTGGGGCTGCGCGATTCGAGCGGAGCGCGGCTCGCCGCGCTCACCGGCCGGATCGAGCTGCCCCGGTACACCACGCTCGGTGCGCCGCTCGGCCCGCAGGCGATGACGTTCCGGTTCACCGGAGATCTGCCGTCCATCGCCTTCTTCCGGGCGGCGACGGCGCGTTTCGACAGTCTCACCGGCCGCCTGCGCGTGGACGTCGCCGCGACCGGCACCGTCGCGGCACCGCACGTCACCGGCACTCTGCGGCTGGCGCAACTCACGGCGCGCCTGCCGAGCGGCGGCGTGGTGACCGGCGGGCTGGAAGGCGATCTCGACGCGGCGGTGGCGCGGGACAGCTCATTGTCGGCGTCGTTGCGCCTGACGCCGCGCGGCATGGCGTGGAGCTTCGGTGCCGACTCCGCGCGCCGCCACGTGGCGGTGGCCGACACCGGTGTCACCCTGCGCGTGGGGCGCGACGGGATGCACGGCGCGCTCGCCCTGCGAATGACCGACGACACGCGGGCCGCCGGCGCGAGCGAGGTCGGCTCGGTGAACGGGCAACTCGCGATTCCGACGTACACCCACATCGGCATGCCGCTCGACTCTCAGGCGGTGAGCGCCCGGCTTACCGGCCGTATCGACGACCTCGCGTTGATCGAGACGTTCACGCCGCAGGTGGACAGTCTCACCGGAAGAATCACGCTCGATGCGAGCGTCGGCGGCACGCTGGGCGCGCCCGCGGTGCGCGGCGGCCTCCGGCTCGACGCACCGGCGGCGCGGCTCGCGCTCCTCGGCGTCACCTATCGCGACGTCCAGCTCGCCGCGACCGGGGACAGCACCGGCGAATTCGCGCTCACCGGCCGGGCGCGCTCGGGCGGCGGCACGCTCTCGCTCGACGGCCACTCGCCGTTCCCGCCGACCGCGAAACGGCCGGCGCAGATCCGGATCCGGGGCGCGAACTTCGAGGCGGTGAACGTGCCCGAGCTGCACGCCATCGTCTCACCGGCGCTCCAGGTGGCGATCGCGGGCGACAGCATCAACGCGCAGGGCGAGGTGACGCTGCCGCTGGTACACGTGCAGCTCACCGAGGTGCCGGAGGCGGCGATCGCGCCGTCGCAGGATGTGATCTTCGTGGGCGACAGCACGCCGGAGCAGCAGCGGAGTGGTTGGCGGATCGCCTCGCGCGTCCGGATCGTGCTGGGCGACAGCGTCTCGTTCTCGGGATTCAACTTCACCGCGGCGCTCGGCGGACAACTGCTGCTGGTTCAGCGGCCGGGGCATCCACCGATGGGAAGCGGCGGCATCGACATCGTCGAAGGTCACTACAAGGCGTACGGGCAGGATCTCACCATTTCTCAAGGCCACATCCGCTTCGCCGGTGGCCCGGTGGACGATCCGTCGCTCGCGATCCGGGCGACGCGTACGGCGCAGGACAGCGTGGTTGCGGGGCTCGACATCGCGGGCACGCTCAAGCGGCCGCAGGTAACCATCTTCTCGAACCCACCGATGTCGGAGAGCCGTGCGCTCGGTTACATCGTGCTGGGCCACGCGCCGGGTCAGACCACCGGCGCGCAGGGCGACCTGCTCTCGCGCGCGGCGACATCGCTCGGGCTTCGCGGCGGCAACCTCCTGGCCAAGGCGGTGGGACAGAACCTCGGCCTCAGCAACCTGAGCGTGGAGAGCGCGGGCGACGTGCAGAAGGCGTCGCTCGTCGCCGGGACCTATCTCTCGCCCAACCTCTACGTGAGCTATGGGATCGGACTCTTCGACCCGACGTCCATCCTGCGGCTGCGCTACGACATCTCGCGGCGCTGGACGCTCCAGGCCGAGCGAGGCGCGGCCACCGGGGCGGACCTGCTGTTCCGCACCGAGCGCGGAACCGCCGCGCCGGCGCCCGTCACCGGCACGGACACCGGCATCGCCCCACCACCCTGATCGAGGAAGCGAGGCCCGCGTCGGGCGGCGTGTGACGCAGGTCGTTGAATTATATGGGAGGCCATATAATATGAAGGCGGCGCGACATGCGCGCCGTTCCCGAAGCAGGAGGTTGATGTGATCGAGGTTGATCGAGGTATCCCGCTGGCGCGCGACACCGGCATCGCGCCGCCGCAGCAAAGCAGTACGGCCACCGAGATGGAGGTCGGATCGGTGGGCGAGGCCGTAGCGGGCGCCGGGGCGCTGATTCTGGCGATCCTGGGGTTGCTCGGCGTGCTGCCGTTCACGCTCACGTCAGTCGCCGCGATCGTGCTCGGCGTGGGGCTGTTGCTCGGCGGCGCGACGCTGGCCCGCCGCTTCGCCCGCGCCGTCCCGATCGCGGCGATCGCGCGCGGGCGGCAGGAGGTCGCCGGCGCGCTCGGACTGCAGGCACTCGCCGGCGTCGCCGGCATCGTGCTCGGCGTGCTGGCGCTGCTCGGCGTTGCGCCGGCGCTGCTGCTGAGCATCGCGGTACTCGTGCTCGGCGCCGCGCTGATGGCAGCCGGCGGCGGCATGGCGCGCCTGGCCCGCTCGGCGCGGTGGCTCCGGGGCGACCCTCTGCGTCCGACCGAGAGCGAAGGCGTCTACGCCGCGGCCGGCTGGGAGGCACTGATCGGCACCGGCGCGGTGGTGCTCGGCATCCTGGCGCTCACCGGTCATTCGCCGCTCACACTGGCACTCGTTGCGATGCTGAGCATCGGCGCCGCAATGCTGGTCGGCGGCTCACTGCTCGCCGCCCGGCTATTCAGCTTCTTCGGCTGAACGGCGGCTCAACATTCCGGAGGATCTATGCAAATGGCCCTCTATGCCGTGATCGGCATCGGGTCAATGCTCGCCGTCGGCGCGCAGTCGGGCGCCGAGGTGACGACCACTCGCTCGACGCCGGCGGACACCGTCGCGCTGGCGTCGAAGCTCGTCGGCAAGTGGACCGGTGTCCGGACGGATTCCGGCTCGGCCACTCCGCACCACTTCACCATGGATTGGAAGAAGGCACCGGACGGACACCTGAACGGCACGGTCGCGATCGCGGGCGGACCGACCTATCAGACGAGCGTCGTGTGGAGTTCGGACACCGCGCTGATCATGGAATCGGCCCCGCACCAGAGCCCCGGCCTGAGCGAGCGCGTCGTGACGCGCACCGTCGCCCACCTGAAGGGTGACTCGCTCGCGGGTCGCACCGAGCTGCGTCCGACCGCATACAAGGGCCGCTCCGTCACCGGTCACATGTCCGCCCGGAAGGGCTGAGGTGCAGCGCTGCCGCTCGCGAGCCTGACCGTCCATTGAACGCACTCCGGCCGCCACGCGCCACCGGGTGCGCCACGTCACCGCCGGCACCAGTACCCGCCGCGATAGTGGCGCTGCTGAAGGCGCAGTGCGCGGAAACGAACCAGGTCACGATTCAAGGAGCGCGATCATGACGGCACCAGGCACGCGAACCGGGGCGGGCCCCACGGACCTCGAGCTCGGCTCGGGGACGACGGCGAACCGCCCCTCCGGCGGGGGCGGCGATGGCAGGGACGGTGGACAGCGGCCGATCCGCGCGCAGCTCCAGGAAACCAAGGACCAGGTCGTGGATCAGGCAAAGACGACGCTGACGCAGGCCCGCGACAGCGCGGCTTCGAGTCTCAGCGACAGCAAGCACAAGCTCGCGGATCAGATCTCGACCGTGGCCGGCGCCATCCACGGGACCACCGACCAGCTCCGCTCGAAGAACCAGCAGCGCATCGCGGAGTACGTGGACGGGCTCGCCGAGCAGGCCGACCGCTTCGCCGGCTACCTGCGGAACGCCGACTTCGGCGCCATGCGGCGCGACGCCGAAGACCTCGCGCGCCGCCAGCCGACGCTGGTGGTCGGCGGCGCGTTCGTGCTCGGCCTCCTCGGCGCGCGCTTCGTGAAGAGCTCGGAGCGGAAGCAGCGGCAGGAGGACACCGGACGCGACGCGTACCGGCCGCTCAGCCCGTACAGCCCGGCTCAGGGTTATTCCGGCTCGGGGTACGGGTCCGGATACGATCGCCCGATGGCGGGAGGGGCGAATGCCGGATCTTAGAATGGCCGTGCGCGAGGACCGCTCCCTGGGCGAGCTGCTGGGCGAGCTGGCTCAGGACCTGTCGCTGCTGATGCGCCAGGAGGTGCAGCTCGCGAAGGCCGAGATGACGGTCAAGCTCACCCGCGCGACGCACGATCTGGTATCGGTCGGCGCCGGGGCACTGGTCGCGTGGATCGCCGGGCTGGCGTTCACGGCGTTCCTGATTCTCGGCCTGACGGCGCTGGGCGTCGCGGGCTGGCTCTCGGCGCTCATCGTCGCGGTGGTGTTCGGCATCGCGGGCTACGGGATGCTGCGGCGCGGACTCGCCGACCTCAAGCGGGTCGAGCCCGCACCCCGGCGAACGGTGGCAACCCTCAGAGACGACGTCCAGTGGGCGAAGGAGCAGCGGTCATGAATCAGAACGAGCGGAGCGACATCGGCGAGATGCGCGGCGACATCAAAGCGAAGGGTTCCGACGATCCCGCGACGATCGAGCGGGACATCGAGGGCACCCGCGATCGCATGAGCCGCGACATCGACGCGATCGGCCGGAAGCTGAGCCCGCGCAACCTGGCGGCGGAAGCGGGCAACGCGATCACCGATCGCGCGCGCGACACCGGACACGGCCTCGTCGCCGTGGTGCGGGAGAACCCGTGGCCCGCCGCGGCGTTAGGCGCGAGCGTCGCGTGGCTGGTGGTCCAGGCGCGCAGCGGCCAGCAGTCCACGTCCCGCTGGCAAGGGACGCACGCGTCCGGCGGATCGGACCGGCGCTATCGCGACGGGGACGACTACGAGGAGCCCAGCCGGCTCGAGCGGGCCAGGGACACCGCGAGTCAGGTGGCCAGCAACGTCTCGGAGAAGGCGCACGAGCTGACCGACAGCGCGAAGGAGCGGGCCGGCGATCTCGCCGCCACGGCGAAGGACCGGGCGAGCGAGCTGGCCTCGAGCGCGAAGGGCCGCGCGGGCGATCTGGCGCACAGCGCGAAAGAGCGGAGCCGGCGACTCGGCATGACGATTCAGGAAGAGAGCCGCCAGGTGCGCGACACGCTGCAACAGCAGACCCACGAGCACCCGCTGATGGTGGCCGCAGGCGCCGCCGTCCTCGGGCTGGTGCTCGGGCTGGCGCTGCCGACGACCTCGAAGGAAAACGAGGTGATGGGCCCGACGCGCGACCGACTGGCCGATCGTGCGGAGGAGACCGCGTCGCGGGTGAAGGACGTGGCGACCGACGAGGCCCGCAAGATGGCCGGCTCGGTGCGCGAGGAGGTCAAGGACCACGCGCCCGAGATCAAGAGCGTCGCCCGCGACATCGGGCGGAACATCAAGGAGGACGTGAAGGAGTCCGCCGGACGGGTGAAGGACGAGGTAACCGGCGCCTAACGCACTCGCGCGCCGTCCTTCATCACGAGCTGCACCTGGCGCAGCGCGTGGATGTCGCGGGTCGGGTCACCCGTCACCGCGACGAGGTCGGCGAGCAGGCCCGGCGCAATGCGGCCGAGTCGGTCGTCCAGATGAAAGGTCCTGGCATTGCCGCTCGTCGCGGCCCGGAGCGCGGCGAGCGGCGTCATGCCGTACTCCACCATCGCCTCCAGCTCGCGAACGTTGTCGCCGTGGGGAAAGACGCCGACGTCGCCACCGAAGCAGATGGTGACACCGGCGTCGAGCGCCGCCTTGAAGCTGGCGCGCTTGGCCCTGAGCGCCGCGGTCGGTGCGTCGCGCCCCTTCACCCAATGGCTGAAGTACTGGGCGTACGCCTCGTCCGCGGCGATCGTGGGGCAGAGCGCGACGCCCTTCTGCTTCATGAGGCGGAACACGTCGGGCGTGCCCTGGTCGCCGTGCTCGACGGTCTCCACGCCGGCGAGCACGGCGCGGCGCATCCCTTCGGCCGTCATGGCGTGGGCGGCGACCGGCCGGCCCGCGTCGCGCGCGGTCTCGACCGCGGCACGCAGCTCCTCCAGCGTGAAGGTGGGGCGGGACTCGCCGTTCGGCCCCCAGCTGTAGTCGGCGTACACCTTCACCCAGTCGGCGCCGTGGCCGATCTGGCTCCGCACTACCCGCGCGATCTCCTCCACCCCGGTCGCCTCCTCCCCGCCCTGCGGCGGATCGAAGGCGTAGTTGGGCCGCCGCGGGCCGTAGCTCCCGGTCGCGACGATGGCGCGGGTGACCGCGAGGATGCGCGGCCCCGGCACGATGCCGCGGTTGATGGCGCGCTTGAGCTGCACATCACCGTCGAACGCGCCCTCGGTGCCGAGGTCGCGCGTCGTGGTGATACCGGCACGGAGCGTCGCCGCGGCATGCGCCACCGCCTCCGCCATCCGGTAGGTGAGCGGCTCCTTGAGCACCTGGTCGTCCCAGAGCGTCTCGTTGTACGGATGCAGGAAGAGGTGCGAGTGACCTTCGATCAGCCCCGGAATGAGCGTCGTCCCCGGCAGCGCGATGCGCTCGGCGCCGGGGGGTGCAGCCGTGCGATCCGCCGGACCGACCGCCTCGATTCGCTGGCCCCGCACCACGACGACCCAGCCGCGGGCCGGCGCGTCGGCGACACCGTCCCACACGGCGTCGGGCGCGAGGACGACGGCGCGCTGGCCGCTGTCGGCTTCGCCCTCCTGCGCCGCGAGCGGGTGAGCGCGCGCTCCCATCGCAACGGTGAGCGAGGCAAGCGCAAGCGCGCGGGCGAGCCGCGTGAGGAAGCGGTGCATGATGACCTCGGGCGAGTGTGACGGCGATCATGTTCGACGCGAGCGGACGGGGCCATGCTATGACACACCGAGCCGAGGAGGACCCGATGCGCCTGCACCACACGTCCGGCTGGCTGGCCGTAGCGGCCCTCCTGGCGGCGTCGCCGGCACTCGTCGCGCAGACGCCGAGCGGGACCA
>JAICWE010000050.1 GCA_025934955.1 Gemmatimonadales bacterium
AGCGGTGAGGCACAGGTGCCGCGGCCGCCGGTGGTCACGATCATGGGCCACGTCGACCACGGCAAGACGTCGCTGCTCGACTACATCCGCAAGGCCAACATCGTCGCCGGCGAGGCCGGCGGCATCACCCAGCACATCGGCGCGTACCACGTGGCGCTGGGCAACGGGAAGGCGATCACCTTCCTCGACACCCCGGGCCACCAGGCGTTCACCGCCATGCGCGCCCGCGGCGCCGAGGTGACCGACATCGTCGTGCTCGTCGTGGCGGCGGACGACCAGGTCATGCCGCAGACGGTCGAGGCGATCAGCCACGCCCGCAACGCCGGCGTGCCGATGATCGTCGCCATCAACAAGATCGATCTCCCCTCGGCGAACGTGCCGAAGGTGAAGCAGGACCTCCTGGCCCAGAACGTGGTGCTGGAGGACTTCGGCGGCCAGGTGCTGAGCGCCGAGATTTCCGCCAGGAAGGGCACCGGCGTCGATCACCTGCTCGAGCAGATCCTGCTGCAGGCCGAGATCCTCGACCTCAAGGCGAATCCCGAGGCCAAGCCCGCCGGCACCGTCATCGAGGCCACGCTGGACCCGGGCAAGGGCCCGCTCGCGACGCTGCTGGTCCAGAAGGGTACGCTGCACGTCGGCGACAACTTCATCTGCGGCCGGTTCAGCGGCCGGGTGCGCGCGCTCTACGACGAGCGCGGCAAGACGGTGAAGGAAGCCGGCCCGTCCATTCCGGTGCAGATCCTCGGCTTCGAGGGCGTGCCGGCAGCGGGCGACTCGTTCCTCTCGGTCGCCGACGCGGTGGAGGCGCGCGACATCGCGCAGAAGCGCCAGCGGCTCGAGCGCGAGGCGCAGAACCGCCGCAGCCAGAAGGGCACCAGCCTCGAGGACTTCAGCCGCGCGCTCAAAGAAGGCGCGGTCACCGCACTCCGCGTCATCATCAAGGCGGACCAGGACGGCACCGCGCAGGCGGTGGGCGACGCGCTGGCGCAGCTCAGCACGCCGGAGATCCGGGTGGACGTGGTGCACCGCGGCGTCGGCGCCATCACCGAGAGCGACATCCTGCTGGCCAAGGCGTCGGGCGCCATCGTCATCGGCTTCCACGTCCGGCCCGACACCAACGCCCGCGCCACGGCGGAGCGGGAGCAGGTGGACGTCCGCACCTACCGCATCATCTACGAGGCGGTGGCGGACGTGCGCGACGCGCTGGAAGGCCTGCTCAAGCCGGAGGAGCGGGAGACCGTCCTCGGCGAGGCCGAGGTGCTCCAGCTGTTCAAGGTGAGCAAGGTCGGCACCATCGCCGGCTGCATGGTGCGGAGCGGCACCATCCAGCGTACGGCCAAGGTCCGCGTGGTGCGCGACGGCGTGTCGGTCTACACCGGCGCGCTCAGCAGCCTCAAGCGCTTCAAGGACGATGTGCGTGAGGTGCGCGAGGGACTCGAGTGCGGTATCGGCATCGAGAACTTCAACGACATCAAGGTCGGTGACCGGGTCGAGTGCTTCCGGGTCGAGGAAGTGAAGCGGACGCTCCAGTCCACCGTGGGCGCGTCGGCGGGGTGATCGTCGCGGCGCAGGTGTGGGAGCTGCACCTCGAGGGGTGTCATTCGCTGAAGGAGAAGCGCAGCGTGCTCAAGCCGCTCACCGCGGCGCTCCGCCGCGAGCTGAACGTCGCGGTGGCGGAGACCGGGCACCAGGACGCCTGGCAGCGGGCGGAGATCGCCTGTGCCACGGTGGGCTCGGCCCGGACGGTGGTGGATGATGTGCTGCGGGCGGCCGATCGGCTGGTCGAGGAGGCCGACGGCGTCCGCGTCATGGACACCGTCGCGAGCTACCGGTGAAGGGGCCGTCGCGCCGGCCGGAGCAGGTGGCGGCGACGCTGCGCCAGGTCATCAGCGAAGCGCTGCTTCGGGGCGAGGTCCGCGACCCGCGCGTCGGCCTCGTCACGTTGACGCACGTCGAGGTGACGAACGACCTGTCGCACGCCAAGCTCCTGGTCGCGGCGACCGGCGACGACGAGGAGCGGCGCCGCGCGGTGGAAGGATTGCAGAGCGCCGCCGGGTTTCTCCGGAGCCGCGCCGCCCGCGTGCTCACCACCCGCACGGTGCCCGAGCTCCACTTCGAGCTCGACCGCGGGTTGGAGCACGCGGCGCGGATCAACGAGCTGCTCGCGGGATTGGGACGGCCCGGATCGCCGGCGGCCGAAGCGGCGCCGGAGCGGCCGGGGGAGGACGAGGGCTGATCGGCGCGGTGCTGGTGGACAAACCCGAGGGGCCGACGTCGCACGACATCGTGCAGCGGGTTCGCCGCGCGTACGGCACCCGGACCGTCGGGCACACCGGCACGCTCGACCCGTTCGCGACCGGACTGCTCGTGGTGCTCCTGGGCCGGGCGACTCGGCTGGCGCGGTTCGTCGAAGCGCAGCCGAAGCGCTACGTCGCCGTCGCCCGGCTCGGCGTCACCACCGAGACCGACGACGCGACCGGTCCGGTGACCGCGACGCATGACGTCGCGGCGCTCGAGGAGACGGCAGTACGGAACGCGCTGCTCGCGTTCCGCGGCGAAGGCCGGCAGCGGCCGCCGGTCTACTCCGCCAAGCGGGTGCAGGGCGAGCGCAGTTACGATCTTGCGCGGCGCGGCGCGGCGGTGGAGCTGGCCGAGGTGGCGGTGACGGTGCACGACGTCGAGCTCCTGTCGTGGCGCAACCCCGAGCTTCGCTTCCGCGTCACCGTCAGCGCCGGCACCTACGTCCGCGCGCTGGCCCGCGATCTGGGCCATCGGCTCGGTGTCGGCGCGCACCTGAGCGCGCTGCGCCGCGAGGCGATCGGCAGCGTCACGGTGGACCGGGCGCTGACGGTCGACGCGCTCGACCGGCCGCCGCCGTTGCTGCCCCCGCTCGCGGTGCTCTCCGACATGCCGCGCGCCGCGCTTGACGCGACGGACCTCGAGGCCGTGGGGCACGGAAGGGCGGTGGCGCTGCCGCCGGACGTCGTGGCGGGCCGGTCGGCGGACAGCGGGGGCGAGGTCGCGCTGGTCTACGATGGACGGCTCGTCGCGGTCGCCACCGTGCGGGGCGGCTCGCTCCAGCCGACGGTCGTGCTGGAGCCGGCGTGACCGCACCGGCGACGGCGCTGGGGCCGCTGCTCGCGGCGGGCAGCGTCGTGACCGTCGGCTCGTTCGACGGCGTGCACCTGGGCCATCGCGCGGTGCTCGACGAGATCGCGCGGCGGGCCCGTGCGGCGGGGCGGCGGAGCGTGCTGGTCACCTTCGAGCCGCATCCGCTCGAAGTGCTGCACCCGGCCACCGCGCCGCAGCTGCTCACGACGCCGGCCGAGCGCCGCGAGGTCCTGGCGCAGTCGGCGCTGGACGTGGTCTGGTTCCGCCGGTTCGACCACGCGCTCGCGGCGCTGCCGCCGGAGCGGTTCGTGGAGGAGGTGCTGGTCGGGGGCTGCGCCGTGCGGGAGCTGGTGATCGGGTACGATCACGGCTTCGGCCGCGGGCGGAGCGGCGACGTCTCGCTCCTCCGCCGGCTCGGCGCGGCGCAGGGCTTCGCGGTCGACGTGGTGGCGCCGGTGGAGATCGACGGCGCGCCGGTTTCCAGCTCGCGGATCCGCGCGCTCGTGAGCGAGGGCGACCTTGCCGGCGCGGCGGCGCTCCTCGGGCGGCCGTACAGCGTGAGCGGGCGCGTCGTCGCCGGGGAGCGCCGCGGCCGCCGCCTCGGCGTCCCGACGGTGAACCTCGGTGAGCTCGACCCGCGTAAGCTCCTCCCGCCCGACGGCGTCTACGCGGTCCGCGTGGAGTGGCGGGACGGCGCCGCCGAGGGCATGATGAATCAGGGGCCGCGGCCGACGTTCGCCGACGGCCGGCGGGCCCTCGAAGCCAACCTGTTCGGCGTGGCGGACGATCTCTACGGCGAGTGGGTCCGCATCGAATGGGTGGAGCGGCTCCGCGAGGTGCGGCGGTTCGACTCCGCGGAAGAGCTGAAGGCGCAGTTGCAGCGCGATCGCGCGCGAGCGGAGCAGGCGCTCCGTGTCGCTCCTGAACGCGGTCCTTACCCCAGTCGCGTCCCTGACGCGTAGGCTGACGATCCGACGATGTTCACTTCGATCCGTAACCGACTCATCGTGACCGCCATTCTCGTGGTGGCGGCGATCATCGCCCTGATCCCGCGCAATCGCACCGTGCGCGAGCGGGATCCCAAGACCGGCGTCATGACCGACGTCCAGCACCGGCAGGTGCCGCTCAGTCTGGGCCTCGACCTCCAGGGCGGGATGCACCTGGCGCTCGAGCTGGACCAGTCGAAGCAGGTCTCGTCCGATCCCAAGCGCGACATCGACCTCGCCCTCGCGATTCTGCGCAAGCGGGTGGATGCCTTCGGCGTGCAGGAGCCGCTGATCCAGAAGGTCGGCGACAGCCGCATCGTCGTGGAGCTCGCCGGCCTCAAGGATCCGGAGCGCGCCAAGGCAGTGGTGCAGCAGAGCGCCTTCCTCGAGTTCCGCATCACCGACAAGACCGACGCGCTCACCAAGGCGCTCCCGGCGATGGACCGCGAGCTCCACGCGCTCGGCGTCACCGCCTCGGGCGCAAAGGAAGCCGGGAAGCCGTCGGCGGTGCAGCAGCTCCTGGGCAACGACACGACGAAGAAGGGCGCCGATTCCACCGCCTCGCCGGGTGAGGCGATTCTCTCCGCGCTCATCCAACCCGCGCCCGGCGGCGTGCCCGGCGAGTACATGGTGCCGGAGAGCGCGTACCCGCGGGTGGACAGTCTCATCAACATCCCGGCGGTGCAGCGCCTCCTGCCGCGCGGCGTCGTGCTGCGCTGGATGGCCGGCGCCCAGAGCGTCGGCGTGCAGCAGTACCGCTTCCTCTATGCGCTGGCCGACCGCGCCATCGTCACCGGCGACCGGCTGGTGGATGCGCAGGCGCAGCTCGATCCGCTGACCAACGGGCCGGTCGTGAACTTCGAGCTCGACCGCGCCGGCGGCCGCAAGTTCGGCGAGGAGACCGGCCGTCACGTCGGCGACTACATGGCGATCCTGCTCGACGGCTACGTGCAGGGACGGCCGCCGGTCATCGAGAGCCGCATTGACCGCAACGGCCGCATCACGCTCGGCAACAAGACGATCCAGGAGGCGCAGGACCTCGCGCTCACGCTCCGGGCCGGCGCGCTGCCGATTCCCCTCAAGATCGTGGAGCAGGGTGAGGTCGGCGCGTCGCTTGGACGGGACTCGATCCGCGACGGCATCACCGCCGGCGTCGTCGGCACCGCGCTCGTCGTCCTGATCATGCTGGGCTACTACGCGATGAGCGGCCTGCTCGCGGTCGGCGCGCTCGCGCTTTACGTGCTGCTCACGCTCGGCGGGCTCGCCGGCTTCGGCGCCACGCTGACGTTGCCGGGCCTCGCAGGCCTCATTCTTTCGGTCGGCATCGCGGTGGACGCGAACGTGCTGATCTTCGAGCGCATCCGTGAGGAGCTGCAGCACGGCAAGAGCGTGCGGCTCGCGGTGGAGGAGGGCTTCAAGCACGCGATGCCCGCCATCATCGACTCGAACATCAGCACGGTGCTCACGGCGCTCTTCCTCTTCCAGTTCGGCACCGGGCCGGTGAAGGGCTTCGCGGTGACGCTGATCGTCGGCATCATCGCCTCGATGGTGACCGCGGTGTTCGTCACCCGCACGTTCTACATGCTGTGGCTCAAGCGGCACCCGGCCATGGACTCGATCAGCGTCGGCAAGGTGCGGCTCTTCGCCCACGCCAACTACGATTTCATCAAGCTCCGCCACTACGCGTACGGGCTGAGCGGGGCCATCATCGGACTCGGCCTCGTCGTGCTCGCCATTCGCGGACTCAACTACAGCATCGAGTTCACCGGCGGCACCATGGTGCAGGTGCAGGCGCAGGGCGTGGACGTGGCCAAGCTCCGCCGCGGGCTCGACGCGAACGGTCTCCACGGCGCCGAGATCACCGAGTTCGGGGGGCCGGGCGGGTACGTGATCCGCGCTCGCGAGGCGGTGGCGGGAAGCGACGCCAACAACACCGAGGCCACCACCAACGCCGTCTTCCGGGCCCTCGACGCGACGCTGGGCGCGGGGCACTACCAGCGCGGGCGCTCCGCCGGGGTGGGCCCCAAGGTCGGCGGCGAGCTGCGCACCCAGGCGTTCCTGGCGATCTTCCTCTCGTTCTTCGCGGTGCTGGCGTACCTCGCCTACCGCTTCGAGTGGCGCTTCGGCCTCGCGGCCATCGGTGCCACGGCGCACGACATCATCGCGACGATCGCCTTCATCGGCGTGATGAAGCTCGAGGTGAGCCTCGTCGTGGTGGCCGGCGTGCTGACGATGGTGGGCTACTCGCTCAACGACACGATCATCATCTTCGACCGCGTCCGCGAAAACCTGAAGAAGCACCAGCGCATGGGCTTTGCCGACATCCTCAACCTGAGCATCAACGAGACGCTGCCCCGCAGCATCCTGACCCACGGCACCACGCTTTCGACGCTGCTCGCGCTGACCATCTTCGGCGGCGAGGTGATCCGGCCGTTCGCGCTGGTCATGTTCTTCGGCGTGTTCACCGGCACCTTCTCGTCCATCTACATCGCGTCGCCGGTGCTGATGTGGATCGAGCAGCGGTGGCCCGGTCCGGCGGCGCGCGCGCTCAAGGCGGGTCGCGCGCAGCCGGCGGCGTCCCGCGGCGGGCGGCCGCAGCCGGTGGCGTGACGCTCGTCGACACCCACTGCCATCTCGCCGATCCGGCCTACGACCCCGACCGCCCCGACGCGCTGAGCCGCGCCTGGGCGGCCGGGGTCGGCCACATCGTGGTCATCGGCGAATCGCGCGACGCGGCGGACAGAGCGCTCGCGCTCGCGGCAGCGGAGCCGCGGCTCTCGACCACGGCCGGCATCCATCCGCACACCGCGACCGAATGGCATCCGCGCACCGAGCGCTGGCTGCGGGAGGCGCTCGAGGATGCGCGTGTCGTCGCGGCGGGTGAGATGGGACTCGACTACCATTACGACCACTCGCCGCGCGATGTCCAACGCGCCGCGTTCGACGCGCAGCTCGCGCTGGCGGCCGAGGCGGGCAAGCCCGCGGTGATCCACGCGCGCGACGCCGACGCCGACGTGATCGCGGCGTTCCGCGCGCACCCGCGTACCGTTGCGGTCCTGCACTCGTTCTCCAGCGGCATGGGCCTCTTGCGGACCGGGCTGGAGATGGGCCACTATGTCAGCTTCAGCGGCATGGCGACGTTCCGGAGCTGGAAGCTGGACGACGCCATCCGCGAGACACCGATCGATCGCATCCTCGTCGAGACGGACGGGCCCTACCTCGCGCCGGTACCGCACCGGGGCCGGCGGAACGAGCCGGCGTTCGTGCGCGCCACCGCCGAGCGGGTGGCGGCGGTGCGGGAGATCGCGGTCGAGGAGCTGATCGAGCGAACCGGCGCCAACGCGCGCCGGTTGTTCGGCGGCAGAGTCGGTTGACGTCAGCCACGGGGGAACGCCGGTGACCGCAGTGCCGTCCGACATCGCCATCGCGCAGGCCGCCAGGCTCCGCCCCATCGCCGACGTGGCCGCGGAGGTGGGACTCACGCCCGACGAGATCCTGCCGTACGGCCGCAACAAGGCGAAGATCGCGCCCGAGGCGATCGCCCGGCGCCGGCCCAAGGGCCGCCTGGTGCTGGTCACCGGCATCAACCCGACGCCCGCCGGCGAGGGAAAGAGCACGGTGACGATCGGGCTCGCGATGGCGCTCCGGCGGCTGGGCAAGAAGGTCGTCGTCGCCATTCGCGAGCCGTCGCTCGGCCCGGTGTTCGGCGTGAAAGGCGGCGCCGCCGGCGGCGGCTACGCGCAGATCGGGCCGATGGACGAGATCAACCTGCACTTCACCGGCGATTTCCACGCGATCACGTCGGCGCACAACCTCCTCTCGGCGATGCTCGACAACCATCTGCACTGGGGCAACGCGCTCGGCATCGACACCCGCCGCATCACCTGGCCGCGCACCATGGACATGAACGACCGCGCGCTCCGCAGCATGGTGATCAGCCTGGGCGGCGTCAACGCGGGGCCGGTGCGCGAAGACCGCTTCGTCATCGTGCCCGGCAGCGAGATCATGGCGATCCTCTGTCTCGCGACCGACCTCCAGGATCTCGAGGCGCGGATCGGCCGCATCATCGTCGGCTATACTCGCGATCGGAAGCCGGTCACCGCGGCCCAGCTCAAGGCGGCCGGCGCGATGACGCTGCTGCTCAAGGACGCGATCCTGCCGAACCTGGTGCAGACGCTCGAGGGGGGGCCGGCGCTGGTGCATGGCGGGCCCTTCGGCAACATCGCCCACGGCTGCAACTCGGTCGTGGCCACCAATCTCGCGCTCGCGCTGGGCGATATCGTGCTCACCGAGGCCGGCTTCGGCGCCGATCTCGGCGCGGAGAAGTTCTTCGACATCAAGTGCCGCTTTGCCGGTCTCAAACCGGAGGCCGCTGTCGTCGTCGCCACCATCCGCGCGCTCAAGATGAACGGCGGCGTCAAGAAGGAGAATCTCTCGACGCCCGACGTCGCGGCCCTGAAGCGCGGCATGGTGAACCTCGAGGCCCACGTGCGCAACGTGATGAAGTTCGGGGTGCCGCCGGTCGTCGCGCTGAACCGCTTCACCTCGGACACGCAGGAGGAGATCGATACGCTGCTCGAGGCCTGCCGGAGCTGGGGCGCGCGCGCGGCGCTCTCCGAGGTCTGGGCCCGGGGCGGCGAGGGCGGGGAAGCGGTCGCCCGGGAAGTGCTCGCGGTGCTCGACGAACGGAAGGCCGCGTTCAAGCCGCTCTATGACACCAACCAGCCGATCAAGGCCAAGATCGAGACGATCGCCCGCGAGATCTACGGCGCCGACGGCGTGGACTTCCTGCCCGGCGCGAGCAAGAGCATCGAACAGATCGAGGCGATCGGCTACGGCGACACGCCGGTCTGCATGGCCAAGACGCAGTACTCCTTTTCCGACGATCCGACCAAGCTCGGCCGGCCGACCGGCTTCCGGCTGACGGTGAAGGACGTCTACGTCTCCGCCGGTGCCGGCTTCGTCGTGGCGCTGGCCGGTGATATCATGACGATGCCGGGCCTCTCCAAGGCGCCGGCCGCCGAGAGTATTCGCGTGCTTCCCGACGGGACCATCGAGGGACTCTTCTAGATGACGCTCAACTTCGTCGCCACCGGCGCCGCACCCCAGGCCATCGGACCCTACAGCCAGGGTGTGATCGCCGGCGGGCTGGTGTATACCGCGGGACAGGTGGCGCTCGATCCGGCGACCGGCGTCTTCCACGCCGGCGGCATCGCCGAGCAGACCGAGCGGGTCCTTGCCAACCTGCGCGCGGTGCTCGACTCCGCCGGCAGCTCGCTCGGCCGGGTGGTGAAGACCACCGTGTATCTCACCGACATGGCCGACTTCGGCGCCATGAACGAGGCGTACGCCCGCGCGTTCGGCGACCATCGTCCCGCGCGCTCGACCATCGCGGTCGCTGCGCTGCCGCGGGGCGCCAAGGTCGAGATCGACGTCGTGGCGGAGGTCGGGTAGTCGGCTTGGGGGCGGATCGGGCCTGGTGGTCCGGCCAGTCTTCAAAACTGCGTCGGAGACGCCTTCGGCGGCTCTGGTGGGTTCGATTCCCACACGCTCCCGCCACCCCGCTCTCCCCGATGCCTCTGCTTTCCTTCGGCCGCCTTGCCGGCACCGTGGTCGCCGCGCTGCTGCTCCTCGCGGGCGCGGCGCCCAGGCTCGCGGCGCAGGATTCGACCGCCGCATCCCGCTCCGCCGCCGATTCCCAGCCGCCGCGTGCCGACTCGACCCGCGTCGCGGCGGGCCGCACCGCACTCGACAGCACCATCCATCGCAAGGCCCCGATCAGCCCCGGCGGCGCGCTCATCCAATCGTTGCTCGTGCCCGGGCTCGGGCAGATCTGGCTGGGCCGGAAACTCACGGCCGGTGTCTTCGTCGCCATCGAGGCCACCACGCTCACGCTGGCGCTCCGGGCCAACCGCCAGGCCCATCAGCTCGATCTGACCGATCCCACCGCAGCCGCCGACAAGCGGCAGCAGCGGGAGGACTTTCTCGTCCTGCTGGCGCTCAACCATGTGGCCGCGGGCATCGAGGCGTACGTCGCCTCGCAGCTCTATGATTTTCCGGCCGATCTCAAGCTGACGCCGGTCCACCGCGGGATGCGGGCCGAGTTCTCCGTCCCGTTCCGACTCCGATGAATACCGCTCCGATCGGCATCTTCGACTCCGGCATCGGTGGGCTCACCGTGGCGCGCGCCGTCTTCGAGCGCCTGCCGCACGAGTCCACGATCTACTTCGGCGACACGGCACGCGTCCCCTACGGCCCGAAGTCGCCCGAGACGGTGCGCCGCTACAGCCTCGAGATTCTCCACTGGCTCCTCGGCCGCGACGTCAAGGCCGTCGTGATCGCGTGCAACACCAGCACCGCCCATGCGCTCATGGCGCTGCGCGAAGCGTCGCCGGTTCCGGTGATCGGCGTGATCGGACCCGGCGCGCGCGCCGCGGCGACCGCGACGCGGAGCGGACGGATCGGCGTGATCGGCACGGCCGGCACCATTGCCAGCGGCGCCTACGGCCGCGCCATCCGCGCGCTCCGCGCCGACGCGATCGTCGAGGAACGGGCCTGCCCGCTGTTCGTGCCGCTGGTGGAGGAAGGCTGGTTCGATCACCCCGCCGCCGAGCTGATCGCGTGTGACTACCTGGAGCCGCTGCGGGCCGGCGGGGTGGACACGCTGGTGCTCGGCTGTACCCACTATCCGCTGCTGAAGCCGCTGCTGCAGCGGGTGATGGGGCCGGAGGTGCGGCTCATCGACAGCGCGGAGGAGACCTCGCGCACGCTGGCGGACGCGTTAGGCGAGCGGGCCCTCGAGGCTCCGGCCGACGCGGTGCCGACGCATCACTTCGCGGTGAGCGACGACGAGGCCCGGTTCCGTGCCGTCGGCTCGCGGTTCATCGGCGAGCGGCTGTCTGCGGCTGAAGTGGTGCCGCTGGGCTGAACCGCTTCAGCTCCACGCCCGCGCCGGTCACCACGGCGTAACGCAGCTCGTCGAACCACGCGCCGGGATTCAGGTACCATCGGCCCGGCAGCAGCTCCTCGGCGACGGGGCGATGGGTGTGGCCCATCACGAGCGTGTCGATGGACGGATCGGCGGCGAGGAGCCGCGCCGCCCAGGCGCGCTGCCGGATCGCCGACGCATCGTGGTTCGGGCCGGCGGCCTTCCGGGCGCCAAGCAGCGGCGCCAGCCGGCGCACGAGCGGCACGCCGAGGTCAGGATGGAGCGCGTGGAAGGCGCCGGTCGTCACCGGATTGTCGATCGCCGCCTGGAGCAGCCGGGCAACCAGCGGCCCGTCACCCGGCCGATCACCGTGCAAGGCCAGCACGCTCCGGCCGTCCACTTCGACGCGCAGCCGGCGGCGGCCGTGCAGAAACCCCAGATCGCGGCGCCAGAACTCCGAGCCCCAGCGATCGTGGTTGCCGCCGACCACCGCGATCGGCACCCGGCGGCCCAGCGCCATCAGCGCCGCGAGCACCGGCAGAGCGCGGCGGGGCACCGCGTGACGGTAGGCGAACCAGAAATCGAAGAGATCGCCGTTCAGCAGGAGGGCGTCGCCGTGCGCCGGCAGCGCGTCGAGGAAGCCGAGGAGCGCCGCCTCGGCGGCCGCGGGTGTGGCGCCGAGGTGGGCGTCCGACAGGACGATGAGCCGGTGGCCGAGCACGGAGCAAGATAATTATGTTCCGGCCTCCCCACACGCCGAGCCCTCGTGGCCGCACCGAGTGAGCGCGCGGGCCTCGTGTCCGAGGTCCTGCACCGCGTCAACTATTCCGAGACGGATCAGATGGGCGTGGTGTATCACGCCCGGTATGCCGTCTGGCTCGACGTGGCGCGCACCGAGCACCTGCGGCGGGGCGGCCTCAGCTATCGCGAGCTCGAGGCGAGCGGCTTCCGGCTCGTGGTCGGCGAGCTGGTCATTCGCTACCGGCGGAGCGCCCGGTTCGACGACGTGGTGCGCACCCGCTGCTGGGTGCGCGAACGGCTCTCGCGCCGGGTGACGTTCGGCTACGCCGTCGAGTCCGCCGACGGCGCGCTCGTCGCCACCGCCACGACCGCGATGCTGGTTCTCGACGCCGCAATGCGCCCGGCACGGCTGCCCGATGCCGCCGCGGCGCTGCTGGTCCCCGTGTCCGATCCGGTGCGCCTCTGAGGCGGCCGGCCGCAGCATCCCCGATGTCGATCGGAGTCGCCTTCGTGTCTCAACTCCGCGCCGCCGGCGCGCCACTCGCCGGCGGTTTCATGCTCGCGCTCGCCGCGCTCGCCACGCCGCTCCGCGCGGCGCGCGCGCAGGATGCCGCAGTCGTCGAGGCGCTCGCGCCCGTCCTTGCGGCCGAGGACGCCCGCCGCTTCGACCCCGGCGTGCTCGAGCGCGCGCTCGGCTCGCCCGATTCCCTGGTCGCGACCACCGCTGCGATGGCGATCGGCCGGATCGGCGATCTCGCGGGCACTCCACTCCTGCTTCACGTCATGGACCAGGGCGACAGCGTGGTGCGACCCTATGCCGCCTTCGCCCTCGGACTGCTGCGCGACAGCGCCGCCGCCGGCGCGCTCATCCGCCGGCTCGGCACGCCGCCGGCGCTCGACACCGCGAGTGCCGTCGAAGCGATCACCGCGCTGGGCAAGATGGGCGGCGCGCCGGTGGCCACGTTTTTCACCGCGATACTGCGCGGCAGCGCGCCACTGCCGTACGCCGATCCGACGCCGATCGTCCGGCAGGTGCTGCTCGAGTCGTGGCGCCTCGGCGACCTCGCGCCGGCCGACGCGATCCTGCCGTTCATGAGCGACACCTCGCCCGACACCCGCTGGCCCGCGGTGTACACGCTGGGCCGGGTCCGGGCGAAAGTCGCCGCGAGCCGCATGCTGGATGTACTGCGTGACGACAACGTCTTCATCCGGAGCCTGGCGGCGCGAGCGCTGAGCAAGGGATACGCGGACCTCGCCGGCCTGCCGGCGCAGAGCGTCGCGAGCGCGCTCGCGCCGCTGGTGGACGATGCCGACGCCGGCGTTCGCGTCAACGCTATCCGCTCGCTCGAGAGCTTCCGCCTGCCTTCGTTTGCCGGCCGGGTGGCGCCGCGTCTCGACGATCCGCAGCCGAACGTCGGCGTCCAGGCTGCGGAGGCGCTCGGCTATCTCGGCGGCCCCGAGGCCGTCGCGCCGCTCCAGCGCGTGCTGGGTCAGCGACGCAGCTTCGCGCTGCGCCGGGAGGCGCTGCTGGGACTGGCGCGCGCCGACTCCGGGGCGTTCTTCAAGGCGGCCGAGCCGTGGACCACCAGCCGCGATTGGCGGGAGCGCGCCGTCGCCGCCGAGGGCTCCGTGCTCGCGACCAGGAGCGGCGCGCGGCTTGACGGCGCGCTCCGCGATCCCGACGGTCGAGTGGTCGGCGCCGCGCTCCAGGCCTGGGCCGGCGCGGTGCAGGGTCCCGACTCCGGACTGATCCGCGCCGCGCGGCCGCTGCTGGGCAACGCCGACGCGGTCGTCCGCGCCGCCGCGGCGGACGCGCTCTCCCGCGCGCATGACGTCGCGGACCTGCCGGCGCTCGCCGCGATGTACGGCCGCACCGGGCGCGATTCGATCCCCGATGCGGCGCAGTCGGCTCTCACCGCGCTCGCCGCGATCGCGAACGCCTCGGCCGCCGGAAAGAGCGCCGTCGAGACCGGCTTCCTCGCCCGCGCCCCACGTCCCGCGGATTACCTGCTGCGCCGCTGGGCCGAGGACAACTGGCCCGACGCCGCGCGGCGCTGGGGGCCGGCGTATCCCATCGCGACCGGCCGCACGCTCCAGGACTACCGTGACATCGTCCGCCGCTACATGCTCCCCGGGAGCACCGACCACGCGCCCAAGGTGCTGATCGACGTCGACCAGGCCGGTACCGTGGAGCTCGAGCTGTTCGGGCCCGACGCACCGCTCACCGTCGCCAACTTCCTCCAGCTTGCCGATCGCCATTTCTTCGACGGCAGCCGCTGGCATCGCGTCGTCCCCAACTTCGTGGTGCAGGACGGCGATCCGCGCGGCGACGGCAACGGCGGACCCGGCGGTGCGATTCGGGACGAGCTCAACCGTCACCGCTACGTTGCTCCCGTCATCGGCATGGCGCTCTCCGGACCCGACACCGGTTCCAGTCAATGGTTCATCAATCTCAGTCCCCAGCCGCACCTCGACGGCACCTACACCGTCTTCGGCACGGTCGTCGGCGGTTCGGCCTCGCTTGGCCGCATCGTCCAGGGCGATGTGATCCGCACGATTCGCCGGGAATAGTGCCGCGGCTCGGGGCCGCGGCGCTGTTGCTGGCCTGCCTGGCGGTGCTGCCGCGGCCGGCTGCCGCCCAGTATTTCAGTCTCGAGCAGAACAAGATCCAGTACCGCGCCTTCCACTGGCTGGTGCTGCGCGGGCCGCACGTGGACCTCTACTACTACGCCGCGGAGCGGGAGCTGGCGCCGGCGGCGCTCTCGTACGCCGAGGCGAGCTACGACGTCCTCTCGCTCAAGTTCGGCCACGAGGTCACCACCCGCATCCCGATCATCGTGTACGCCTCGCACGTGGACTACGAGCAGACCAACGTGCTCCCGTTCACCCCGCCCGAGGCGCTGCTCGGCGCCACCGACTTCCTCAAGCGGCGGGTCTCGCTGCCGTTCCGCGGCAACTTCGCCGAGTTCCGCCACACGCTGCGGCACGAGATGGTGCACGTCTTCCAGATCGACATCGAGGCCGAGGCCTACCTCAAGGCGCCGCGCGCCTCGCGACCCGAGTTCCCGCTCTGGTGGAACGAGGGGCTCGCCGAGCTCTGGTCCGCCGGCGAGGACGCGCGCGACGAGATGGTGCTGCGCGACCTCGTGCTCAGCGGCCGCATGCCGACGCTGCAGCAGCTCGCCTTTGCGCAGGGCGGGCTGGTGTATCCGATCGGCGGCCGGATCCACCGCTGGCTCGCCGACACCTACGGTGACTGGCGCGTGGCACTGCTCTACTCCGAGCTGAACCAGCACGAGAGCTTCGAGGCCGCCATCGCGGCGGTCTACGGCAAGCCGCTCGCGCAGCTGAACGAGGAGTGGCAGCTCGCCATGCGGCGCGCCTATTACCCGACGGCGCAGACCCGCGAGCCGCTGCCGCTCCTGGCCCGCGAGGTGGCGCACCTCGCGGTGAAGCCGACGCCGGTTGCGCCCGACTCCGCGGCGGACGGCCCCGGCGACGCGATCTACGTGTCACCCTCGACCGGCTGGCTCACCGTCTTCCGCAAGCGGATCGAAGGCGGCAGCGCCCGCGGTCTCATCACCGGTGGCCGCTCAGCCGGGCTGGAGAACTTCCATCCCTTCGACTCGCGGATGGACGCGAGCCGCCGTGGCTACCTGCTGCTGAGCGCACGCTACCACGACCGCGATGCGCTGGTGGTCTGGAACGTCAGGAAGAACAAGCTCGCGGGCCGCTACCAGTTTCCCGAGCTCGTCTCGGTTCTCTCGCCCCGCTGGATGCCGGACGGCACCATCGTGTTCAGCGGCCTGGCCGAGAGCGGCGTCTCCGATCTCTACCGGCTCCGGCTGCCCGGCGGCGGGCTCGAGCACCTCACGGACGACCGATACCAGGATCTCGATCCCAGCCCCAACGCCGACGGGAGCGAGATCGTGTTCGCGTCGGACCGCACGGCGGGCGGGCTCACCGGCGCGGTCAACCTCTTCGTGCTCGACGTCGCGACCGGCAAGGTGCGACAGCTCACCAGTGGCCAATGGGTGGACGAGACACCGGTGTGGAAGGGCAACCGCATCTACTACACCTCGAGCCGCGACGGCGTCCTCAACATCTTCTCCTGCGACACCACCGGTGCCACGCGGCGTGAGACGTCGGCGTGGACCGGCGCGTTCGACGCCGAGCCGGTGCCGGGCCGCGACGGGCTCCTCGTCAGTGGCTTCCACAACCTGAGCTGGAACGTCTACTACTACGGGCCGGACTCTACCGCGCGCGCCGAGCACTTTGCCGCCGCCGACTCCGTTCCGCCGGCCGGTTGGGCCTGGCTCCCCGATTCGACCGCGGCACTCGCTGAAGGCGGGCGGGCCGGCGAGCCGTACCACCGCCGCTACACGCTCGACCTCGCTACCGGCGACATCGTCTTCGTGCCCGGCTTCGGCGGCGCGCAGGGCGCGGCGTTCATCGCCAGCGATCTGCTGGGTGACAACGCCTTCGTCGGCACCGTGTCGTCGTACCAGGGGAGGGAGCTGGGCAGTCTGCTCTCCAACCTGAGCGTCGTCGGCATCTACATCAATCAGACCCACCGGCTCAACTGGGGACTCGGTGCCTTCCGGACCAAGCTGCGCAACTTCGAGGGCGATCTCACCGTCGCCTACGACGAGAGCGCCGTGGGCGGCATCGGACTGTTGCGCTATCCGCTCTCGGTGTTCGACCGCGTCGAAGGGACGTTCACGCTGGAGCGGTCCGATCGCGTGGATTTCACGCTGCCGGTGGATGAGCCGCGGCGGGTCGGTGTCATCGCATCGCACTATCTCAGCTTCGTGCACGACAACTCGCTGTTCATTCCCACCGGCCCGATCGACGGCGAGCGCTTCAGCGCCACGGTTGGACTCTCCAACGATTTCTCCCACGGCCGCTTCGACGGCTACCTCCTGAGCGGCGATTGGCGGAAGTACCTGCGCCTCACCGGTGATGTCGCCTACGCGCTGCGCGGCTACGGCTTCTACGCCGGCGGCGACCGGCCACGCCGCGTCAATCTCGGCGGCACGCTCGGGCTCCGCGGCTACCCCGAGTATGGCTACATCGTCGGCTCGCGCGCATGGATGGTGAACCAGGAGCTCCGCTTTCCGCTGCTGCGCCACCTCACGCTCGGCACGCCCGCCGGCGACCTCCCCTTTCCCGGCATCCAGGGCGCGCTATTCTTCGACGTCGGCAAGGCGACCTTCGAGCATATCGGCCCGCGTGCGACGCTCGGCAGCTGGGGCGCGAGCTTCCGCATGGCGCTCGCCCCGCTCGCGGTGATCCGGCTCGACTGGGGCCGCCGCTTCAGCAGCGGCAACAACGGCTTCGAGGGCTACAGCCTGACCGACAACGACAAGCACCGCACCTTCGTGCACTTCTTCTTCGGCTATAACTACTGATGCGGCAACGCTTTCGTGTTGACCCTCGCCGCTCCGCGGCCTATCTTGCTGGAGCGGTGCTCGGTGCGGGCTGCGCGGCGGGTGCACCCGCTCGTCTCGTACCGGCCGGCGCTTCTCCCGTTCCGATATCGCAGGTGCAGAGCTGGGTCGCGCCGAGCGCGCCGACGACGTATCAGCTGCACCGATTCACCTGGCGCTTCCGCGACGAAGTCTCCAGCGCCGGCGGCCGCGGGAGTGTGCGCATCGCGCCGCCCGACTCGCTGCGCTTCGATGTGGCGGGTCCGCTGGGATCGGGAAAGTCGGCCGCGGTGGTGGTGGGCGAGGCGGCGCAGTGGGCCCAGCCGGAAGACGCGGTGAAGAAGCTGGTGCCCAGCTATCCGCTCATGTGGGCGATGATGGGCATCGCGCGGATGCCGGCGCCGGGCGCCGAGCTGCGCGGACTCGCCGAAGGCAACACCACCGCGTGGCAGTACGTGAACGGCGCCGACACTGTCGCGTATGCGCGGACCGCCGGCAATCCGGTCCGCTTCGTCGCCGAAGTGCGGCAGGGCGAGAAGATTGTCGGCCGCGCGGAGTCGAAGCTTCGGCCGGACGGCACGCCCATCAGCGCCCGCCTCACCGTGCCGAGCGTGCCGGCACGGCTGGACCTCACTTTCACCGCGAGCACCCGTCCCTCTGCCTTTGCTCCGGAGACCTGGACACCGCCTGCGCCGTAGGTTCGCCGTCGCGTGCGCCGCGGCGCTCGTGGCGGCGCTCGCCGCATGCTACGGCTTTGCCGGCGGCGGCCTGCCGCCGAACATCCGCACCGTCGCGGTGCTTCCCTTCGACAACCAGACCGCGGAGCCGACGTTGACCCAGGAGGTCAACACCCGCGTGCGTGAGGCGGTGGAGAGCCGGCTCGGGCTGCGCCAGGCCGGCGAGGCGCAGGCCGACGCGGTCGTGCGCGGCACGATCTCGCGCTACGAGCCGGACGTGCCCGTGGCCTATACCGGCAACACCCAGAATCAGGTGACCGTCACCCGCCGGCTGGTCCAGATCACCGTCTCGGTCGAGATCATCGATCAGCACGGTGGCCGCACTCTGTGGCAGCGCAGCGGTCTCACGCTCGAGGGCGACTACGATCCGGGGCAGGAGTCGGTCGGGCGGCAGCGCGCGCTCGACAAGCTGGTCACCAACATCGTCGAGGGAGCCCAATCGCAATGGTGACGGCAACGGGCAAGGCACGAGCGACAGTCGGGCGCAACCGGCGCGGCGCGAGCACCGTCGGTTGCCTCGTCACATTGCTGGTCTTCGCGGCAGTGTGCTATTACGGCTTCTTCATCGGCCGCGTCTACTGGAAGTACAACGAGCTGCAGGCGGAGATGGAATCGCAGGCGCGGCTCGCGCCCAGCCTGACGGACGGGGTCATTCGCCGCCGCCTCGTCGCCGTGGTGGACGACCTGCTGCTCCCGCCCGAAGCCGAGCGGTTCGTCATTACCCGCTCCGGCCGCCCGCGGAAGATCACCATCGAGACCGAGTACCGTGAGACGGTGGACCTGCCGCTGTTCAAGCACGAGTTCAAGCTTCACCCCACCGCCGAAGAGCCGCTCTGACTCCGGAGAGTCCCGTGTCCCGTCCCGACGGCCGCGCTCCCGACGCGCTCCGTCCGCTCGCGCTGGAGCGGAACGCCAATCCCTACGCCGAAGGGTCGTGCCTGATACGGATGGGCGGCACGCTCGTGCACTGCACCGCGAGCGTCGAGCCCGGCGTCCCCGGCTTCAAGAAGGGGAGTGGGGAGGGGTGGGTGACCGCCGAGTACGCCATGCTTCCGCGCGCGACGCTCGAGCGCACCTCGCGCGAGCGCAACGGGGCGGGCGGACGGACCCAGGAAATCCAGCGGCTCATCGGCCGCTCCCTCCGCGCGGCGATGGGCACGATGGCCTTCGGCGAATACACCATCCGCGTCGATTGCGACGTGCTCCAGGCCGACGGCGGCACCCGTACGGCCGGGATCACCGGCGGCTGTGTCGCGCTGGCCGATGCATGCGCCTGGCTCGCCGCGCGGACCGGTGTGCCGACGCCGTTCGGGACCCTGGTCGCCGCGATCTCCGTGGGCATCGTGCATGGCGAGCCGCGGCTCGATCTCGCCTACGCCGAAGACAGGGACGCCGACGTCGACGCCAACATCGTGATGATCGAGCCCGATCGCTTCGTGGAGGTGCAGGGCACCGGGGAGCACGCCACCTTCTCCCGCCCCGAGCTCGACCGTCTGCTCGAGCTGGCCGACGCCGGCATCGCGCGGCTCTTCGAGGCCCAGCGGCAGGCGCTCGGCTGGTGAAGCTGCTGGCCGCGACGCGGAGCGCCGGCAAGCAGCGGGAATTGCGCCGGGTGCTCGAGCCCGCGGGCCACGACCTGGTCATTCCCGATGACGTCGGCCTCTACGAAGGCCCGGACGAAGCGTTGCTCGAGACCGCGGACACCTTCGAGGAGAACGCGCGTCGCAAGGCCGAGCACTTCCTCCGGCGGAGCGACCTGCCGGCGCTGGCGGACGACTCCGGCCTCGAGGTAATCAGTCTGGGCGGCGCGCCCGGTGTGCGCTCGCGCCGCTGGGCCGCCGCAAGTGGCACCCAGTCGGAGGTCGACGCCGCCAACAACGCCGAGCTGCTGCGCCGGCTGGCCGGCGCACCCGCGGAGCGGCGCCGCGCGCGCTATCGTTGCGTGCTCGTGCTCCTGCGTGCGCAGGGCGCCAGGCCCGAGGTGTTCGAGGGGAGCTGCACCGGGACCATTCTCGAGGAGCCGCGCGGCTCCGGCGGCTTCGGCTACGACCCGTATTTCCTGAGCGATGATCTCGGCATCACCTTCGGCGAGGCGACCGATGCCGCGAAAGACGAGGTGAGCCACCGCGGCCGAGCGCTCGCCGCGTTGCTCGGAGTCATCCGCCGCGGCTGATGCGGTTATCTTCCCACTCGCCCGCCACGGGGTGTGGCGCAGTCCGGTAGCGCGCCTGCTTTGGGAGCAGGAGGTCCCGGGTTCGAATCCCGGCGCCCCGATCATCAGACCATCAGCCGCTATTTCACCCACTCGGGCCGGTGATACTCCCGGGTGTCGAACAGCGCCGGCGAGAGCTTCGCGTCGGCCACGATGTCGCGATATGCCTCGCGCTGAAATTCCTTCCCGTTCACCCGGATCACGCACTCCGGCGCGACCCACGCGCGGCCCAGCGGCTGGTAGTTGTTGAACTCCGCGTCGAGAATCGTGGGTGGCGCGTCGGGTTTGGCGGGGTTGTGCCGCTGCTCGATCAGCCGCACGAACAAGAGCCGCTCCTTCTCGATCCAGAACTGGCTGGTGGTGCTGTCGCCGGCATCGGCGCCGACGACCCATACCGGCTTCCCCTTCCACATATCCTCGTGCACCCTGGCGAGGTCGATCCCCTCGCCGCGAAGCTGGGCCAGGGTCGTGTCCACCGGCTGGCCGTACACGTCGAAGCCGAGGGTCATGAGCAGGTTCCGGTCGGCGCGCGCGCTTACCAGCTTGCCGCCATGGAAGGCGTACGCGCTGTCGCCGACGTACATGAACGCGTTCATGCTGTCCAGCGGCGCGATGTCGATGCGGAGCTTTCCCGGAATGCTCCCGGCCTCGTACCAGGTCTCCTCCGGCCGGCCGGGACGCGTCGTCGTCTGCACGAATGTCAGGTTGTGATACCAGCTCTTCACGTAGCGCCCGTGCATCTGGCGGATGACGGCCTCGCCGTTAGGCGCCGCGGGCGGTGGAAGGACGCCGGGCGACGCGAGCAGGAGCATGGGCAGCAGGGACGCGGTGCGCCGCACGGGGACCTCCGAAGCCGGTGAGTGGGATGACGAGCGCCGCGATCGCGGGCGGCCACCCTACGGCCCGGCCACGACGAGGGTTTCCGGCTGGAGTCAGGCGGTCGTGGATGCCGGTCGCGACGCACGCGGGGCGCGGGCGCCGTGCGCGTGCCGGAGGTCGAGCAGCTCGCGCACCTTGGCGGCGAGCCCCGCGGGGGAGAATGGCTTCTGCAGGAACGGCGCGCCGGGATCGAGCAGGCCGCGCTGCACGATGTCTTCACCCGTGTAGCCGGAGACGTACAGCAACGGTACGGCCAGGTCGAGTTGCGCCAGCGCGAGACCGAGCTCCCGGCCGCCCATGTCGGGCATGACGACGTCGGAGACGACGAGGTCCACCGCCAGCGCGCCGCTGCGCATCAGTTCCAGCGCCTCGGCGCCGTCGCGCGCCTCGAGCACGGTGTAGCCGTACTCCCGCAGCACCCGCGAGGTGAGCCCGCGCACCATGTCCTCATCCTCGGCGACGAGCACCGTCTCGGAACCCGCGGGCGCCACGCCAACTACCGGCTCGTCGCTCACGTCGCTCTCGATCGGCGCGGCGGCGCGCGGCAGGTAGATCTTGAACGTGCTGCCGACCCCCGGCTCGCTGTACACCCAGATGTAGCCGCTGCTCTGCTTGACGATGCCGTACACGGTCGAGAGCCCGAGCCCGGTGCCCTGGCCGATGGGCTTGGTGGTGAAGAACGGCTCGAAGATCCGTGCCTGCGTTTCGGCGTCCATGCCCACGCCGCTGTCGCTCACGGCCAGCATCACGTAGCTGCCGGTCGCGATCGCGATGCCCGGATGACGCGCCGTGTAGCGCGAGTCGAGCTGGACATCGGCGGTTTCGATGAGCACCCGGCCGGCCCGCGGCATCGCGTCACGCGCATTGAGCACCAGGTTGATCAATACCTGCTCCAGCTGGCTCCGGTCCGCGCGCACGCGCGCAGGTCCCCGCTGCGGCGCCATCACCACGCGGGTGTCCTCGCCGAGCGAGCGCCGGATCATGCCGTCGAGCTCGGCGACGACGACGTTGACGTCGAGCACTTCGGGCCGCAGGAACTGCTGGCGGGTGAACGCGAGGAGCTGGCGGGTGACGTTCGCCGCGCGGTTGGCTGCCTTCTGGATCTCTTCGACCTCGCGTCGGCGGTCATCGCCGGGGCTCAGACTCCGGATCAGGAATTCGCTGAACCCGATCACCCCGGTCATCATGTTGTTCACTTCGTGCGCCACGCCGCCGGCGAGCCGCCCCGCAGCCTGCATCCGCTCGGCGCGGCGCAGCTGATCGTCGACCCGGCGGCGCTCGGTGATGTCGCGGTAGATGCCGCGCACCGCGACCGGGCGACCGTCCTGGAAGAGACAGCTGGTGTTTCCCTCCAGCAGGATCCCGGCACCGCTCCGGGTCCGCACCATGACCTCGACCCGGTCGAGTCGCTCGCCCGCCAGCACCCGCTCGTGCACCTGCCGGTAGTCTGTGGGGCTGTCGGCGTGGAGCAGCTCGCTCAGCCCGAGGCCGCCGATCTCCTCGTCGCCGTAGCCGAGGGTGTCGCGCCAGGCCTGATTGACGTAGAGCAATCGCCCGTCCGGCGCCGCGGTGAAGACGAGGTCGCTCGCGTTGTCGAACAGATCGCGATACCGCGCCTCGCTCTCCCGCAGCGCCAGCTCGGCCCTCTTGCGTTCGTCGATGCTCGTGACGCCGAGGCACACGCCGATCACCGCGGCGCCGTCGTCGACCACCGGCGTGTGCACCGCCTCGAACCAGCGCTCGGTGCCCTCGACGTCGCGCACATGGTGCTCGCCGGTCACCGACTCGCCCTGCAGCGCGCGGCCCAGCAGCTCCTGCCACGCCGGCTGCACCGCGGCCGGAAGCACGGCGGCCAGCTGCTGGCCCACCTCGAGCGGAGCGCCGAGGAGCCGGGCCGACCAGTCCTGCGCCGGGCGATTGAGCGCCTGCACCACGCCGCTCGGCGCCACCAGCACCAGCGCGGCGGGGCTGCTGTCGAAGATCGCGCGGAGGCTGGCTTCGCTGCGGCGAAGCGCCGCCTCCGCCTCCACCCGCTCCGAGCGCGCCCGCTCCCGTTCCAGCGCCGACGCGATCGCCGGCCCGATCCGCGCGAGGTTGCTCTTGAGCAGGTAGTCCGTCGCGCCCGCCTGCATGCAGCGGACGGCGGTTTCCTCGTTGACCGAACCGGTGACGATCAGAAACGGCGTGTGGGGGAGGTGCTGCCGCGCGAGGGCCAGCGCGCTCATGCCGTCGAACCGGGGGAGCGAGTAATCGGAGAGGATGAGATCGGGCGCGAACTCCCCCAGCGCCGCGGCGAAGCTCTCCCGCGTGTCCACCACGCGCGCGCTGAAGCGGAGTCCCGAGCGCCGCAGCTCGTACTCGAGCAGCTCGGCGTCCATGGGAACGTCTTCCAGCATCAGAATGCGCAGCGGCGAGAGCGTCATGGCCTTCCAGGACGAAATGAGACCGGACAGGGGGGTTAACATTCCCCCGGTCTACGATGGCGTCAACGGATCACGGGAGCATGGGGCCCGGCTCGGCGGCGCCGATGTGATGCGGATCACAGTAGCTCTGTTCCAAATCACCAGATTGCTTCAACTTAATCGGTCCCCATCAGCACTTACGCACCCAGGGCCCTCCAGCCCCCGGAGTCTTCATGCAGCCGCCCCGCAGTGGCGCGAGCGAGCGCAAAGCGTCCTCTCGTCGGTTTGATCCGCCCGCCGAGCTCGGCAACGGCCACGCGGCCGGCGGGAGCAGCGATCTGCTCGACACCAATCAGCTGATCGCCGTCCTGACGGCCGCGCGCCGTGGGGACTTCAGCGTCCGGATGCCGATGAACCAGGTCGGCGTCGCCGGCAAGATCGCCGACGCGCTCAACGAGATCCTGGAGTCGAACGACGAGGTCACCCGAGAGCTGGTGCGGGTGAGCAAGGCCGTCGGCAAGGAGGGCCGCATCAACCAGCGCGCCACCATCAGCCGGGTGGGCGGCGCGTGGGGCACGACGGTCGAGGCGTTCAACGGTCTGATCGTGGACCTGGTGGCGCCCACCAGCGACGTCGGGCGCGTCATCGGCGCCGTCGCCAAGGGCGACCTGTCGCAGCGCATGGCGCTCGAGATCGAAGGCCGGCCGCTCCAAGGCGAGTTCCTCCGGATCGGCAAGACGGTGAACTCGATGGTCGATCAGCTGAGCTCGTTCGCCTCCGAGGTCACGCGCGTGGCCCGCGAGGTCGGCACCGAAGGGAAGCTGGGTGGGCAGGCGCGGGTGAAGGGCGTCGCCGGCACGTGGAAGGACCTGACCGATAACGTGAATTTCATGGCGTCGAACCTCACGGCGCAGGTGCGGAACATCGCGCAGGTCACCACCGCGGTCGCCAACGGCGACCTCTCCAAGAAGATCACGGTCGACGTGAAGGGCGAGATCCTCGAGCTGAAGTACTCGATTACGACGATGGTCGATCAGCTCCGCTCCTTCGCGGCCGAGGTGACTCGCGTGGCTCGCGAGGTGGGCACCGAGGGCAAGCTC
>JAICWE010000044.1 GCA_025934955.1 Gemmatimonadales bacterium
CCATCTTCGTGGAGACCCCGACCAACCCGCTGCTCCGCGTCGTGGACCTGACGCTGATCGCGCAGATCGCGCGCGACGCCGGCGTGGCGCTCCTGGTGGACGCGACGTTCGCCAGCCCCTGCAACTTCCGCCCGCTGGAGCACGGCGCCGACGTCGTCATCACCAGCGCGACGAAGTACCTCAACGGCCACAGCGACGTCATCGCGGGCGCCGTCGCCGGCAGCGCGCCGATCATCGAGGAAGTGACCCGTCTGGCCAGGACGTGGGGCGCGCCGATCGACCCGCACGCGGCATGGCTGGTGGACCGCGGGCTTCGCACGCTCGCGGTGCGGATGGCGCGGCACAACGTCAACGGCCTCGCCGTGGCGCAGTGGGCCGCCGGGCATCCGGCCTTTGCGCGGGTGCACTATCCGGGACTGTCCTCGCACCCCGATCACGCGCACGCCGCCCACGTGCTCGACGGCTTCGGCGGCATGGTCGGCCTCGAGCTCGGCGGCGGCCGCGCGGCGGCCGAGCGCATGCTCGGGCGGCTCACGGTCATCACCCACGCGCCCAGTCTCGCGGGCGTCGAGAGCCTCATCAGCGAGCCGCGGCTCACCTCGCACCGCTCGCTCTCGCCCGAGCGGCGGGCGGCGATGGGCATTCCCGACGGCTTCCTCCGGCTCAGCTGCGGCATCGAGGACGTGGACGACCTCATCGCGGACCTGACGCAAGCGCTCAAGTGATTATCTTGTTCGCGTGATCCGCTTCGCCCACGTCTTCAAATCGTATCCGAACGGCGCGCTGGCCCTGAAGGACGTCTCGTTCCTGCTCAACAAGGGCGAGTTCGTCTTTCTCACCGGTCATTCCGGCGCCGGCAAATCGACCATCCTCAAGCTCCTGTTCGGCGAGCAGCGCCCGACACAGGGCGAGGTGCGGGTCGCGAACTTCGTCGTGAACACGCTGCGCGCCGGCGATGTGCCGCGGCTCCGCCGCCGGCTCGGCGTCGTCTTCCAGGACTTCCGGCTGCTGGCGGATCGCACCGCGTCGGAGAACGTCGCCTTTGCGCTCGAGGTGACCGGCGCGCGGCGCGACACGATTCCCGCGCGCGTCATGCGGGTGCTCACGCAGGTGGGCCTCGCGTCCAAGGCGCGCGCCTACCCGCGCGAGCTCTCCGGCGGCGAGCAGCAGCGCGTCGCCATCGCCCGCGCGCTGGTGAACGACCCGCCGATCCTCCTCGCCGACGAACCCACCGGCAATCTCGACGAGCGCGCCACCCGCGGCGTCTTCCAGCTGCTCCGCGAGATCAACGGCGGCGGCACGCTCGTCGTCATGGCGACGCACGACCTCGACCTCGTACGGCAGACCACCTATCGCACCATCGAGCTGCGCGACGGCGGCATCGTGTTCGACAGCGCGGTGGACGAGGTGAAGGCGTGAGACTGCTGCTACGCGAGGTGCTGCTCTCCTTCCGCCGCACGCCGCTGCTCTCGGCGCTGTCGGTCACCACGATCGCCTTTGCGCTCTTCACCGTCGGGCTGTTCGGCCTCGTCGCGGTGAACCTGCGGCAGGCGCTCCGCGGCGTGGAGGAGCGGGTGGAGATCGTCGCGTTCGTGCTGCGGGGCACGCCGTCGGAGACGATCACCCTCGCCTCCCAGGACGTCGCCGCGTTCCCCGAGGTATCGGACGTCGCCTACGTGAGCGAGGACCAGGCGCTCGCGCGGGCGCGGAAGGACCTGGTCGAGTTCCGCGACGCCTACCGCGATCTCCAGGTGAATCCGCTGCCGGCGTCGCTCGAGATCCGGCTCAAGCCCGGCTACCGCGACTCCCGGCACGTGCAGAGCGTCGCCGAGCGGCTGCGGAGCTTCAAGTTCGTGGAGGACGTGCGCTACGGGCGCGACTGGATCGCGCGGCTGGATCAGCTCCGCAACCTGACCGGGCTCGTCGGCTTCCTGATCGGGGCCGCGTTCGCCGCCGTCGCCGTCGTCATCATCGGCGTCACCATCCGGCTCACCATTCTCCAGCGCGCCCGCGAGATCGCGATCATGCGCGTGGTCGGCGCCAGCAACTGGTTCGTGCGCGGGCCCTTCCTGCTGGAGGGCGCGTTCAAGGGGCTGATGGGCGGACTGCTCTCGCTCGCGCTCTGCCGGGCGGCGTACACGCTGTTCCAGCAGAACGTCGGCGGCGCGCTGAGCGGCCTCATCTTCTTCAACACCGGCCACATGCTGCTGATCGTGCTCTTCGGCGTCCTGCTCGGCCTGGGCGGCAGCCTGGTGAGCGTGGGGCGGCACCTGCGGGATGTGCACTAGGACGCTCCGCGGCGCCGCGCTTCTGCTCGCGCTGTCGGCCGCCGCAGTGCTCGTCGCGCGCCCGGCATCCCTCGCCGCGCAGAGCCAGTCGCCCCAGTCGCTGGAGGAGTCGCGCCGCCGGCTCGACGAGATCCGGGCCGAGCGCGAGCGGCTGCAGCAGCAGCAGCAGCGGCTGCAGGGCCAGGTGCACGACGTCGCGGACGAGCTCACCAACCTCGAGCGGCAGAAGGAATCCACCAACCGCATCGTCAACGAGATCGAGCGGCAGATCGGCGGGCTCTCCACCCAGCTCGATCGAAGCAGCGCCGAGCTGATCCTGGCGCAGGACAACCTCGCCGAGCGGCGCGCGGTGCTGGAGCGCCGGCTGGTGGACATCTACAAGCGCGGCCCGCTCTACACCTTTCAGGTCATCCTCACCGCCGAATCGTTCGGCGATCTGCTGAGCCGCTACAAGTACCTCTATCTCACCAGCCGGCAGGACCGCGCGCTGGTGACCGAGGTCGAGCAGCTCCGGAACCGCGTCGTCTCCCAGCGCAACGACATCCTCCAGGTGAAGGGCGAGCTCGACCGCCGCCGCCAGGAGCGCGAGGCCGAGCTCGATCGCTACGGCACGCTGGCCCACGAGCGCGAGACCCGGCTCGCCTCGCTCCAGCGCTCGGCCAGGAGCACCGAGCGGAAGCTCACCCAGCTCGAGCGCGACGAGCAGCACCTCAATACCGTGCTCGCGGCGCTGGAGCGGAGCCGGCGCGAGGCCGCCGCCCGCGGCGCGCTGCGGGGCACGCCGACCACGCCGGGCACGCTGACTACGGGCGACATCGGCAAGCTCGACTGGCCGGTGGAAGGCACGATCGTCTACCGGTTCGGCCGCGCCACACTGCCGAGCGGCGGCGTGATCCGCTACAACGGGATCGGCATCGCGGCGCCGTTAGGCACGCCGGTGAAGGTCGTCGAAGCGGGCACGGTCGCGCTGGTGCAGAAGCTCGGCACCTACGGCCTCACCGTCGCCATCGAGCACGGCAACGGCGTCTACTCGCTCTACATGCAGCTCGAGACCGCGACGGTGAAACAGGGCGAGAAGGTGACGAAGGGCGAGACGATCGGCACCGTCGGCGGTGCCAACAGCGACTATGGCCCGCATCTGCATTTCGAGATCCGCGGGGAGAACCAGGTCGCGCTGGATCCGGCGGACTGGCTCAGGAAGCGATGACCCCGTCCGCCGGTCCCGAGCGCCTCGGCGCCCACGTCTCCACCCAGGGCGGCGTCCACACCGCGCCCGCGCGCGCCGCCGAGATCGGCGCGACCGCGCTCCAGCTCTTCACCAAGACGCCGAGCCAGTGGCGCGAGCCGGAGATCGCGGCGGAGCACTGCGACGGCTTCCGGCGCGCCTGCGACGGCGCCTTCGCGGCGCTGGTGTCGCACGACTCCTATCTCATCAACCTCGCGTCGCCCGATCCGGTGCTCCGCACCCGCTCGCGCGCGTCGTTCGTCGGCGAGCTGCGCCGCTGCACCGCGCTCGCCATTCCGTACGTCGTGTCGCACCCCGGCAACTACATGGACGATCGCGACGCCGGTCTCGAGCGCAACGCCGCCGCGATCACCGAGGCGCTCCGCACCGTGCCCGGCGATGTCGTGGTCTGTCTCGAGACGACGGCCGGCACCGGGACCGCGCTGGGCCGGAGCTTCGAGGAGCTGGCGACGCTCCGCACGCTGGTGGCCGACGACGTGCGCCATCGCATCGCCTTCTGCGCCGACACCTGCCACCTCTACTCCGCGGGCTACGATCTGGTGCGGCAATTCGACGCCGTCTGGGCCGATTGGGATCGGATCCTCGGCGCCGGGAGCCTGCGGGTGCTCCACCTCAATGACTCAAAGACGCCGTTCGCGTCCAACCGCGACCGGCACGAGCTGATCGCCGAGGGCTCGCTCGGCGCGGCGCCATTCCGCCGGCTCATGCGCGAGCCGCGGTTCGCCGACGTGGTCAAGATCATCGAGACGCCGAAGGGCGACGAGCCCGCCAAGGCCGACCGTCGCATGCTGCGACGGCTCCGCACCTACGCGCGGGGCGCGCGTTGACCGTCGCTGCTCGCCGCGCGATCTTCCCCGCCATGCCCAAATCCATCGTGATCGCCGCCCTGCTTCTGGCGGGCGGCGCCGCTGCGCTTCACGCGCAGACGGACTACTACATGCGCCTCGGCGTGACCGGCGCGAGCACGCTGGTGCACGATCAGATCGTGAGCGAGCTCGACGCCAGGCAGTCGCTCGCGCCGACGCTGGTGCTCGGCGGCTCCCTGCGGGTGATGCCGCGTTACGGTCTCGGCCTCGAGGCGGCGCTCACCAGCGGCGGCTACAGCCGCGAGGAGAACGGCATCAGCACCCGCATCGGCACGCTGCGCACGCTCGCCGTGCTGCTGAATCTCGACGGCCCGCTGTTCGGCCCGCTCCGCTGGCGCGCGGGCGTCGGCACGATGTCGTATCTCCCGTCGGACGACGCCGGCATCTTCCTCTCCGGCGGCACCACGCGGTGGCTGGTCGGCGCCGGCGTGGATTATCGCCGTCGCGCCTTCTCCCGCTGGGACCTGCTCGCCTCGGCACGCTACGACTATCACACGTTCACCACCGACGCGCTGCGGGCCCGCAACTTCGGAGGCGTCCAGCAGATCTCCCGCATCGGCGTGAGCGTCGGCTTCGCGCGGGGAACCCGATGAGGCGCCTGACGATTGGGCTGGCGACGATCCTCGCCGCGGTCACCGCGGCCGCGTGCAGCGACATCTCGTCGCCCATCCGCAGCAACGTGTACGACTGGCGTCTCGTCGCCCCCAAGCAGACCGGCGGCTTCGATACGCTGTCCTTCCAGTGGCCCGCCTCGAATCAGCCGGTCCGCTACTGGGTGGCCGACACGCTCGACATGCCGGCGCGGGTGCAGCGCGCACTCGACGTGTGGCAGGGCGTCTTTCTCTATCGCGAGTTCCGCGGCACCGTCGTCGCTGACTCATCCACCGCCGACGTGATCGTGAGGATCGGCTCGCCGCCGGCGAGCCCGGGCGTACCGCTCGGCGCGTTCGCGCCCGCGTTCGCGGCCGCGTTCGCTCCCGACTGCCGCGGCGCCACCGATCTCGACATCCGGCCCGGCGACGAAGGCCACCTCTTTCTTCCGGTGCGGGTGTACATCGAGCCCAAGTTCGACGGCACCACCGCCGGCGAGAGCGACTGCCTCGATCTCACCTCCATCCACGAAATCGGTCACACCATCGGCATCTGGAACCATTCGCCCGATCCGTCGGACATCATGTACGGCGATCCGATCGTGAGCGCGCCGAGCGAGCGCGATCGCGAGACGATCGAGCGCATCTATCATGTCACGCCGAACGTGGTGCCCGTAGCGCGCTAGCCCGCCCGCGCCCTCGGCGCCACCGGCCGGCTTGCCGGAGCGGCGCCGCCCGCCGATCTTTCGGGCCCGCCCGGGCCGGCTGGTTCGCTTCGCTAGGGTACGCATCCGGGCGCGCACGACGACTCTTGCCGCGCGCCCGCCGCGCACCTGGAGTGTATGTCCACCGAAAGCCGCACCGTCCAACGCGAAACGCTCACGCTCCGCGAGCATGGGCTCACTCCCACCGCCATCCACGCCAACCTGACCGCCCCCGCGCTGTACGAATACGCCCTCCGCCGCGGCGAGGGCGTGCTGAGCGACCACGGTGCCTTCGTCGCCGTCACCTCGCCGCACACCGGCCGGTCGCCGAAGGACAAGTTCGTCGTGGACGAGCCCGACTCCTCGGGCCGCATCTGGTGGGAGAAGAACGTGCGCATGGAGCCCGCGGCCTTCGAGCGGCTCCACGCCGACGTGCGGGCGCATCTCGACGCGCAGGACGTCTTCGTGCAGGATCTCTTCGGCGGTGCCGACCCGGGCTACCGGCTCGCGGTGCGCTTCGTGACGCCCAACGCGTGGCACGCCCTCTTCGTGCGCAACATGCTGATCCGACCGGAGCCGGCCGAGCTGGCGCAGTTCACGCCGGGCTTCACCGTGCTCCACGCTCCCGAGATGCAGGCCGACCCCGCGCGTCACGGCACCCGGAGCGGAACCTTCATCGCGCTGAGCTTCGCCCAACGGCTGATCCTGATCGGCGGCACCCGCTACGCCGGCGAGCTGAAGAAGTCCATCTTCAGCGTGCTCAATTATCTGCTGCCGCAGCAGGGCGTGCTCTCGATGCACTGCTCCGCCAACGTCGGCCCGGCGGGCGACACCGCCGTCTTCTTCGGCCTCTCCGGCACCGGCAAGACGACGCTCTCCGCCGACCCCGCGCGCCACCTCATCGGCGACGATGAGCACGGCTGGAGCAACCGCGGCGTCTTCAACTTCGAGGGCGGCTGCTACGCCAAGGCGATCCGACTCCGAGCCGACAACGAGCCGGAGATCTACGCGGCGACCCAGCGCTTCGGCACCGTGCTCGAAAACGTGGTGCTCGACCCCGCCACCCGGGCTCCCGACTTCGATGCCGACGGTCTCACCGAAAACACCCGCGCCTGTTACCCCATCGAGTACATCCCGAATCATCTCCCCGGCGGCCAGGGCGGCATCCCGAAGAATGTCGTGTTCCTGACCGCCGATGCGTTCGGGGTCATGCCGCCGATCGCGCGGCTCACCGCCGAGCAGGCGATGTACCACTTCCTCTCGGGTTACACGGCGAAGGTCGCGGGCACCGAACGGGGCGTGACGGAGCCGGCCGCGACGTTCAGCGCCTGCTTCGGCGCGCCGTTCCTCCCGCTGCATCCGAGCGTGTACGCGAAGATGCTGGGCGAGCGGATTGCGCGACACGGCGCGCGCGTCTGGCTGGTGAACACCGGCTGGACCGGCGGCCCCTACGGCACCGGTAGCCGGATGCGCCTCGGCGCCACCCGCGCGATGGTGCGCGCCGTCCTTGCCGGCGCGCTCGACGATACCGCATTCGTGCGCGAGTCCGCCTTCGGCCTCGCGGTTCCGACCGCGGTGCCCGATGTCCCGGCCGAGCTGCTCAACCCGCGCGCCACCTGGAGCGATCCCGCCGCCTACGATGCCCAGGCGCGCAAGCTGGCGCGGATGTTCCGGGAGAACTTCGAGCAGTACCGCGCCCACGTCCCCGCCAGCGTCGCCGAGGCTGGTCCGGCGGTGTGACCGCCGACTTCGAGATCGTCCGCGACCCGCTCTGGGACAACATCCGCCTCGATCGCGCGGCATTACAGGCGCTGGACACGCCCGCCGTCCAGCGCCTGCGCTACATCCGCCAGCTCGGCCACGCCTTTCTGGTCTATCCCGGCGCCACCCACACCCGCTTCGAGCACGCGCTCGGTGCCTACCACCTCACCCGCCGCGCACTCGCGTCCCTGGACGAGCGCGGCGAACTCGCCCGGGTGCCCCCGGACGACCGCCGCGATGTGCAGCTCGCGGCACTGCTGCACGATATCGGGCACTATCCCTTCTCCCACGCGCTGGAGGAGGCCGGCTTCCTCTCCCACGAGACGTTAGGCGTCCGGAAGCTGCGCGAGGGCGAGCTCGGGGCGCGGCTCACGTCGATCGGCGGCGCCGGGCTGGCCGAATCGGTGGGCGCGCTCATCGCCGGCCGGAGCGCGAGCCCGCTCCAGGGGCTCATCTCCGGCTCGCTCGACCTCGACAAGATCGACTACCTCAGTCGCGACGCGCGGATGTGCGGCGTGCCCTACGGCACGGTGGACGTGGACCGCCTGCTCGGCTCGCTCACGCTGGTGGAGCGGGACGACGGCCGGCTCGAGGTCGGGGTGCACGAGAAAGGGGTGAGCGCGCTCGAGTCGCTGCTCTTCGCCAAGTACCAGATGTACCGGAACGTCTACTGGCACCACGCGGTCCGGAGCGCCACCTGCATGTTCAAGCGTGCCGTGCGGGGCGCCGTCGCCCGCGGCAGCGTCCTCATGGGCGGCATCGCCGAGGCGACCGACGATGGGCTGATGGAGCTCCTGCTCACCCGCGATCGCAACGAGCTCGCCGCCTGCGTCCGCGCGCGCCGGCTCTACAAGCGCGCGCTCGAGCTCCCCGCGAGCGACGTGGGCGCCGCCGAGCCGTGGGTCAGCGACGATCCCGATCTCGTCGAGCAGGTGGAAGACCGGCTCGCCCGGGAGATCGGACTGGCGCCGGGAGAGCTGCTGCTCGACTTCCCGACGCGCGAGTCCATGCTCGCGGTGGACCTCCCGCTCCGGACCCGCGGCGGCGGCGTCGAGCGACTCACCGGCGAGGGCCGCGCCGGCTCGCTCGGCCTCCCCCGCGTGGCCGATGAGCTGTATCAGAGCGCGCGCCGGCTCCGGATCTTCGTCGCGCGGCCGGTCGAGCGGGCACTCGACGGCGTGGTCGCCCTGGTCGCGCTGTCCGCCGACGCCGTGCGCGCGCGGCTCGCGGCCGGCGCGTCGCTGCTCTGAACCCCGCCGCCGGCGCCGATCTCGCGCGGGCCCGCGCGCTGGTGCTCGCGCACGGCTGGAACGCCACGGCCTACCAGCTCATCAACCCCGGCATCGCACACTGGTTCGCTCCCGAAGGCGACGCGGTGGTCGGCTACGTGCGCCGGAGCGGCGTGCATGTCGTCGCCGGCGCGCCGGTGTGCCCGCTCGAGCGGCTCCCCGCCATCGCCGCCGCGTTCGAGGCAATGGTCCACGCCGCCGGCGATCGGGTCTGCTACTTCGGCGCGGAAGGCCGGCTCGAGACCCACTTTCACGGCGACCCGACGCACGCCCGCGTGCTGCTCGGCGGCCAGCCCGCGTGGCACCCGGCCGGCTGGCGCGACATGGTCGCGCGGCACGCGTCGGTGCGGGCGCAGTTGAACCGCGCGCGCAACAAGGACGTGCGCGTGGAGGAGTGGAGCCCGGCGCACGCGCAGGGTCATCCCGAGCTGGAGCGCTGCCTGCGGGAGTGGCTCGCGACCCGCGGCCTCCCGCCGCTCCACTTCCTGGTCGAGCCGGCGACCCTCGAGCGGCTCTTCGACCGCCGGATCTTCGTCGCCCGCCGCGGCGACACCGTCGTCGCCTTCCTGGTGGCATCGCCGGTACCGCGGCGCAACGGGTGGCTCATCGAGCAATTCGTGCGCGGCCGCGGCGCGCCTAACGGCACCAACGACCTGCTGGTGGACACCGCCGTCCGCGCCATGGCCGATGCCGGCGCCGACTACGTCACCCTCGGCCTGTCACCGCTGTCCCGTCACGCCGGCGTCCCCCGCGCCACCGAAGAGCCGCTCTGGCTCAGAGGACTCCTGGTCTGGGTCCGCGCCCACGGCCGCCGGTTCTACAATTTCGACGGACTCGATCACTTCAAGGCCAAGTTCCGCCCCGAGCGCTGGGAACCGATCTACGCCATTGCCGACCAGCCCCGCTTCGAGCCCCGCATGCTGTACGCGATCGCCGCCGCCTTCACCCAGCAGTCCCCGGTGATCGCGGTCGCCCGAGGCATCGGCCGCGCAGTAGGGACCGAAGCGAGGCGTGGCATCGACTGGCTGCGCGACCGCTGATGGGAGAGGAGAAGCAGGCAGGTGCAGAGTGCGCAAAGTCTGGGCGAAATCGTGTCCGGTCTGGTGCGGAGGTGCGGAACCTTACGAAGCCCCCGCCGCCCCACTCACCGCCGGCTGCTCGCCGGTCGTGCTCTCGGCCGTCTCGATCCGCACGACGATGGCCGTGATGTTGTCCAACCCGCCCCGCCGGTTCGCCTCCGAGATCATCCGGTCCACCCAGCGCTGCGGTCCCCCGTCGCTCTGGAGAATGCGGGTGAGCTGCTCGTCCTCCAGCATGCCGGTGAGCCCGTCCGACGCCAGCAGCACCACGTCGTTGGTGCGGAGCGCGCCGAAGTACACGTCGGCGACGACGTCGCCGCTGGCGCCGACGCAGCGCGTGATCACGTTGCTGTACGGATGCACCCGCGCCTGCTCCGGCGTGAGCAGGCCCGCATCCACCTGCTCCTGCACGTACGAGTGGTCCTTGGTGAGCTGGAGGAACTGCCCGTCGCGCAGCAGGTACGCGCGGCTGTCGCCCACCTGGCCAAGGAGGTAGCGCTGCGGCAGCAGCGCGAGCACGGTCACCGTCGTGCCCATGCCGCGCTTGTCATGCTCCGAGAGCGTGCGGGCGAAGATCGCCTCGTTGGCGGACTGGATCGCGTGCCGCATCCGGCCGGTGGCCTGCTCGTCGGTCAGCCCGCGCAGTGAGCCGATCTCCTGCGAGATGAGGCGCACCGCCATCTCGCTCGCGACCTCGCCCGCCGCGTGCCCGCCCATGCCGTCCGCGACGATGAAAACGCCGCGATCCGCGAGCATGAGGTAGTTGTCTTCGTTGCCCGATCGGACGACGCCGACATCGGTCCGGGCCGCACAGATGAAGCGCACTGTCTGGCTATCTCGTCAGAAGCGTGTAGGCGATGGCCGCCGCCGCCGCACCCAGCGCGGCGAGAACGGCCCAGGCCGGCGGTCCGCCCCGGCGGCGGGCCGAGCCGACGATCGGTCGGCCCGGCCGCGCGGGCAGCGGCTCGGCATCGGAAGCCGGGCCCCGAGCGGCGATCGCCGGCTCCGCCGGCGACTCCGCGTCCACCCGTGGGAGCATGCGAGTGTCGGTCACCGGCTCGTCCATCGTGTCGTCGGCCGGCTCGAACAGCACAGCCACCTCGCCGAACTTGATCGTGGCGCCGGGTGTGAGCGGCGTCTCGTCGGTCACCGGCTCACCCTCGATGAATGTCCCGTTGGTCGAGCCGAGGTCCGCCAGCACCCAGACGCCGTCGCGCCGCTGCAGCTTCGCGTGGGCCGTGCTCACGCTCGGCTCCGGCAGCACCAGATCGTTGTAGTCGGCCCGGCCGATGTTCACCACCGGCGCGCGCACCGGCAACCGCTTCCCCTTGAGCGTGCCCGAGCGCACCAGAAGCGATGCGAGAGGCATGGCGGGGCGGAAGGCGGTGTCGGGAATGGCGGGCTGCGGTTGGGGCGTGGCGGGAAGGCCGTGCATCGTGTCGAAGAGCCGATGCGCCGCGCCCGCCGGCGGAGTCGCGGGCCCTTCCGCGGTGCGGAAGGCGGACGCCGGCACAGACGCCGGCCGCGGCGCCGGCGACGGGGCCGACGGTTTCGGTGTTTCGGAGTAGAAGCGGAATTCGTCGGGCCCGATCCGGATCACGTCGGCCCGCGCGAGCACCCGCTCGCCTTCGACCCGCTCGGCGTTCACGTAGGTCCCGTTGGCGCTCGCATCCACCAGCAGGTAACCGCCGCCGCTGCGGCGGATCTCGGCGTGGGTGCGCGACACCTCGCTCCCGGTCACCACGACGTCGCTGCTCGCGTCCCGACCGAAGACGAGCAGGTCGCCCACCTGATACTCTCGACCGTCCGTGAGGCAGACCAGCCGGCCACCCGTGGCATCGCCCGCCGCGGCCGGCCGGGAGCCGCTGGTACTGCCCGGCACCTGGATGGCGCTCACGTGCCGGGTGCCGCCGGTCCGCGCGGGATCTACCACCAGCAGCTCCACGCCGCCGAGCTGGAGCTTGTCGCCGTGCAGGAGAGGAGTGGGATCATCACCGAGCCGTACGCCGTTGACGAGAATCGGCGCAGCAGGAACCGCGCGCCGGACCGAAGCGCCGGCGTCGCCGCCGGTGAGCAGAGCATGTCGTGGAAGAACGCCTTCGCCAGTGACGCGGAATCCGGCCCCGGCCTCGCTGCCGACGACCGTCTCGCCGGCGGGGATGGGGTACCGCGTGCCGCCGACTTCGAGCTGCACCATGACGAGAATCCTGGGCGTCGAGACGAGTCGCGTAAACGTACCCGCCGCACCATAAGCGCGCAAGCAACGTGAGCTTACGTCTTCATCCAGTATTGCGGTCACGCGGCGCCCGCGGCCCGGCCGAGCTGCAGGCGATAAAGTCGCTCGTAGAGCCCGCGCCGCGCCAGTAGCTCGCGGTGCGTGCCGCGCTCCCGGATCGCGCCGTGGTGGAAGACCAGGATGTCGTCGGCGTGGAGGATGGTGCTGAGGCGGTGGGCGACGACGATGCTCGTCCGGCCGGCCATCAGCTCGGCGATGGCCCGCTGGATCTGCGCTTCGGCCTCCGCGTCCACCGAGCTCGTCGCCTCGTCCAGAACCAGGATGCGCGGGTCGCGCGCCAGCGCGCGGGCGAAGCTCAGGAGCTGCCGCTCGCCCACGCTGAGCGAGCGCCCGCGCTCGCCCAGCACGTGCGCGTACCCGGCGGGAAGCCGCTCGATGAACCGGTCCGCGCCGACCCGCCGCGCCGCATCGCGCGCCGTCGTCTCCGGCACCGGTGCGTCGAGCACGACGTTGCGCAGCACGTCGCCGGTGAAGAGGAAGAGGTCCTGCTGCACGAACCCGATCAGCCCGCGGAGCGTGGCGAAGGAGAGCGTGCGGATGTCCACGCCGTCGACGGTGATCCGGCCGCGCTCCGGTTCGTAGAAGCGAAGCAGCAGGCTGATGACCGTCGTCTTCCCCGCCCCGGTGTGACCAACCAGCGCCACCGTGGCACCCGGCGCCGCCGTGAACGAGACGTCACGCAGCACCCACGGCCCATCGGCCGCATAGCGGAACCAGACGTGCTCGAACCGCACCTCACCCCGGATCGGCGCCGGCAGCGCCGCCGGCTTCGCCGGCTCCGGGATCGTGATCGGCTCGTCCAGCGTGCGGAAGATCCGCTCGGACGACGCCATCGCGCTCTGCAGCAGATTGAACTTCTCGGCCAGGTCCTGCAGCGGCTGGAAGAAGCGACGGGTGAGCTGAATGAACGCCGCGAGCACGCCGACGGTGAGCGTGCCGCCGATCGAGCGCACGCCGCCGTACCAGAGGAGCAGCGCGAGCGACACCGCCGTGAGCAGCTCCACCACGGGAAAGAAGATCGCGTACACCGTGATCGAGCGGAGGTGCGCCTCGAGGTGCTCGTCGTTCAGCTCGGCGAAGCGCGCCGCGCTCGCCGCCTCGCGCCCGAAGAGCTGCACCACCGGCATGCCGCTCAGATGTTCCTGCAGGTAGCTGGTGAGCCGCGCCAGCCGCACCCGGATGTCGGAGAACGCCTCCCGCACCCGCCGGCGGAAGACCCGCGCCGTGAGCCACACGAACGGCATCACCGAGAACGCCACCAGGGCGAGCCGCCAGTCGACCAGCAGCATCATCAGCATGATGGCGATCAGCGTGAACACGTCGCCGAACACCGTCACGACGCCGGACGCGAACATCTCGTTCAGCGTCTCGACGTCGCTCGTCACCCGCGTCATCAGCCGGCCGACCGGATTGCGGTCGAAGAACGGGATCGCCAGACGCTGGAGATGGCCGAACAGCCCGAGCCGCAGGTCGTACATCACCCGCTGGCCGAGATAGGTGGTGAGCAGCGTCTGCCCGTACTCCAGTCCGAACTCAAGCAGCAGCGCCGCGAGGTAGAGTCCGGCCAGCGTCGCCAGGAGACCGGTGTCGTGCCGCGGAATGGCCACGTCGAGCGCGCGCTGGGTGAGCGCAGGCCCCACCAGCGCCAGCGCCGCGCCGCCGAGCAGCAGCGCCAGCGCGGACAGCGTCTGCCACCGGTACGGCCGCAGGTATCGCAGCAGTCGCCCGAGCAGCGCGAGGTCGTAGGAGGCGACCGTCGGGTCGGGAGACTGCTCAGCCATCGTGCATCAGTGGGAGCGCTTCCGCCCGCCCGACCGCGGCCTCCTCGCCCACGCCCCGCAGCCCCTTCCGCACCCAGCTCGAGAAGACGAAGAACCCGAACCCGATCGTGTAGTAGCTGAGCACCAGCCGCCACGCGAGCGTGTACAGCGGCGTCAGACTCTTGGGTACGTATGCCGTCATGATCAGCGCCGACAGGAACTCGGCGATGCCCGATGCACCCGGGGTCGGCGCGAAGTAGAGCAGGAAGGTGATGAGCACCTGCACCAGCAACACGTCCACGAACTGCGCGTGGATGCCCAGCGCGCGGAGTGCCACGTAGCCGGCCAGCAGCTTGTTGGCATGGGACGGACCGGAGAGGATCGTCGCCCAGACGAGCGCGAGCCAGCCCCGCCGGGTGTTGAACGCGACCACGCTCTCGTGCGCCTGGTCGATCCCCTCCCGCAGCTTCTCCAGCCGCGCCGCGATCCGCCGGCTGCGTCCTCCCGCCCACGTGGCCGCACGGTGGATCACGTCGCGGATCACCCGCGGGAAGATGACGACCAGCACCAGCAGCACGCCCAGCCCGGCGAAGATGCCGAGACTGCCGAGAAAGAGATCGTAGAGCGAGAGCCCGAGCACCCCGCCCTTGGCGCCGAGCGAGTGGCCGGCGCCGAACAGCACGGCGAGCGGGCCCGCGATCGCGAAGAACGCCACGGTCGCCACGAACGACATGAACACCGTCGTCACCGCCACCGGCAGCGGCAGACCGTAGCGCCGCATCGTGTACATCATCATCGGGCCCGAGCCGGACTGGAGCGGCGTGAGATAGCCGGCCCATGCTCCCATCCCCCCGGCCAGGATCATCCCGCCGAGCGACGGCCTGGGGTGCACCTCCCGCGCGAGCACCCAGAGCCTGAGTCCGCCCCCGATCCAGTCCATCGAGGCCAGTCCCAGTCCCACCAGCAGCCATTGCCACTGCAGCCGCTCGAGCCCGGCGACGAACGCCGGCAGATTGTCGCCGTAGAGCAGCGTGACCCCGTAGCCCACCAGCGACGCGATCACGAAGAACGCGAGGCCGCGCAGGAGAATCCGCGGAGTGAGAAACGTGGTGGCCATGTGGGAGGGGAAGGTACTGCCCCGCCCGTGATGCGCGCAGTACCCGCCGCGCCCGAAACTTTTCCGAAGCCCGCCGGGCCGCTACTATTCGCCCCGTGCCCGCCGCATCCGTCATTCGCGTCGTCAACGCCCGGCAACACAACCTCCGTGGCGTCTCGGTAGACCTCCCGCATCGCGCGCTGATCGTCGTCACCGGGCCGTCCGGCTCGGGCAAGTCGTCGCTCGCCTTCGACACCATCTACGCCGAGGGCCAGCGGCGGTACATCGAATCGCTGTCGACCTACGCGAAGCAGTTCCTCGAGCGCATGCCGAAGCCCGCGGTGGACCGGCTCGAGGGACTCGCGCCCGCCATCGCCATCGAGCAGCGGAATCCCACCGTCTCCAGCCGTTCCACCGTCGGCACCGCGACCGAGGTCTACGACTACCTGCGGCTGCTCTGGGCCCGCGTGGGCCGGAGCTACTGCCGCATCTGCGGCGCGCCGGTGCGCCGCGACACGCCGGGCTCCGCCGCCGATGACGTGCTCCGCGCGCTCGCGGGACGGGTTCAGGTGACGTTTCCGCTGCCGCCCATCGCGCGGCTGGGCCACGATGCCGTGGTGGAGAACCTCCGCGCGATGGGCTTCGTGCGCGTCATCGCCGACGGCACCCCGCTCCGGCTCGACGAGCTGCCCGACGGCTCCGATCTCACCCGCACCGGCGAGCTGCTCGTGGTGGTGGATCGTCTCGCCGCGACGGCGGACGCGTTGCCGCGCATCGTCGAGTCCATCGCGACGGCGTTTCAGGAGGGCGAAGGTGTCGCCGTCGTCCTGGACGACGCACGGCGCCTCCGCTTCACCGAGTTTCCCGCCTGCAGTCGCTGCGACACGGCCGCGCAGCCGGTCACGCCGGCGCTCTTCTCCTTCAACAACCCGCGCGGCGCCTGCGGCGCCTGCAACGGCTTCGGCGCCACGCTCGAGTACGCCGAGTCGCTGGTCGTCCCGAACCCCGAGCGCTCCCTCGCCGAGGGCGCGATCGACCCGTGGACCAAGCCGAGGTACGAGGCCCGCCGGAAGCTGCTGCTCGACACCGCGCGCGCGTTAGGCGCCGACGTGAACGCGCCGTGGCGCAAGCTCAAGGTCGCCATCCGGCGCGAGCTGCTGCACGGGAAGAAGGGGCGCTACGTCGGGATCTTCCCCTTCCTCAAGGGCCTGGAGGAGAAGCGGTACAAGCAGTACGTCCGCGTCTTCCTGCGGCAGTATCAGCTCGCCCATACCTGCGCCACATGCGGAGGCACCCGGCTCAACGAGCACGCCCTCGCGATCCGCATCGGCAGTGATACCGTCGCCGACGTGGCCGCCCGCTCGGTGGACGGCGTGCACGCCTGGCTCGCCGCGCTGGAGCTGACCGAGTTCGAGCGCCGGGTCGCCGTATCCATCCTGGAGCAGCTCGACGCCCGCGTGGCCTATCTGCGCGACGTCGGCCTGGGTTACCTCTCCCTCGACCGCCAGACCCGCACGCTCTCCGGCGGCGAAGCGCAACGCAGCGCGCTCGCCAACGCGCTCGGCTCGCGGCTGGTGGACACGCTCTACGTGCTGGACGAGCCCAGCATCGGGCTCCATCCCCGCGACACCGATCGGCTGCTGGCGCTGCTGCGGCGCCTGCGCGACGGCGGCAACACCGTCATCGTCGTCGAGCACGACCTCGCCGCCATCCAGCAGGCCGACTTCATGCTCGAGCTCGGCCCCGGCGCCGGCGAGCACGGCGGCCGCGTGGTGCACGCCGGCCCGCTCGTCACCGCCGGCGAGTCGCTCACCGGCCAATACCTCACCGGGCAGCGCCGCATCGGTGTTCCCAGCGCTCGCCGTCCGGCCGGCCCGCCGTGGCTCCGGATCCGCGGCGCGACGTTGCACAACCTGCGCGACGTGGACGCCGACATCCCGCTCGGCGCGCTCACCGCGGTGACCGGTGTCTCCGGTTCCGGCAAGAGCACGCTGGTGCACAATGTGTTGTACCGGAACCTCGAGGCCCGGCTGCATGGCGATCACTCCGCCAAGTCGCATCTCGGCGAGGAAGTCGGCGCAGTCGAGTCGCTCACCGGGTGGGAGGCGCTGGACGATGTGCTGTTGATCGACCAGTCGCCGATCGGCCGCTCGCCGCGCTCCAACCCGGTCACCTACGTGAAGGCATTCGACGAGATCCGCGAGCTCTTCGCCCAGCAGCCGCTCGCCCGCGAGCGGAAGTACACCGCGGCGACGTTCTCGTTCAACATGGAAGGCGGCCGTTGCGAGGCGTGCGAGGGCGCGGGACACGTGCAGGTCGAGATGGTCTTCCTGGCCGACGTCTTCGTCCCCTGCGAGGTGTGCGACGGCACCCGGTACAAGCGCGAGGTGCTCGACGTGAAGATCGACGGCCACTCGATTCACGACGTGCTCCAGTGGACCGTCGCCGAGGCGATGACCCGCTTCCGGCACCAGCCGAAGCTCGGCACCGCGCTCTGGCATCTGCAGCAGGTGGGACTCGGCTATCTCCGGCTGGGTCAGCCGGCGACGACACTCTCCGGCGGCGAGGCGCAGCGGCTCAAGATCGCGCGCGAGCTCGCGAGCGCCGGCAGGAAGAGCGGCCGCAAGCTCTACATCCTCGACGAGCCGACCACCGGTCTACACCTGGAAGACGTACGAGTGCTGCTCCAGGTGCTGGACCGGCTGGTGGACGCGGGGCACACCGTCGTCGTCATCGAGCACCACATGGACGTCGTGAAGCGCGCCGACTGGGTGATCGACCTCGGGCCCGAAGCCGGCGACGCGGGCGGCCAGGTGGTGGCGCAGGGCACGCCGGAGCAAGTCGCCGCCGTTCCGGCATCACATACCGGCCGCTATCTCGCGCCGCTGCTCGCCGCCGCCGAGCCGGCCAGCCCGCAGGAGGCCGCCGCCCGATGACTCGCCGCGCCGCTGCGCGCGGGCTCGTCGTCGTCGCGCTCACCTGGGGCGTGTCGTTCGTCGTAATCAAGCTGGCGCTCGGCGCGATGTCGCCGCTCGCCTTCCTCACCGTCCGCTTCAGCCTCGCGGCACTCTTCGTGATTGGCTGGTGGCGCGGCATTTCCGTGGCGGAGCTGCTCGGCGGCGGGCTGCTCGCGCTCTTCTTCTTCGGCGGCTTCGTCTTCCAGACCACGGGGCTCGTGTGGACCACGCCGAGTCGCTCGGCATTCATCACCGGGCTCAGCACGCCGCTCGTGCCGCTCGTGGCCTTCGTTGCCTTCCGCTCGGTCCCGCGCGCACTGATGCTGCTCGGCATCGCGGTCGCCGCCGCCGGCATGTACCTGCTGACCGATCCCGGTGGCGGCGGACTCAACCGCGGCGACCTGCTGACCATCGGCTGCGCCATCCTGTTCGCCTGCCAGATCGTCTCGGCCGGCCATTACGCCTGCCGCGTGCGGCCGGAGCGGCTGCTCGTAGTGCAGCTCACGCTCACCGCGGTGCTGAGCGGCTTGGCGTTGCCCTTCCTGGAGACGCCGCGCGTGGAGTGGGGTTGGGGAATCATCGCCGCGCTCGCGTTCCTCAGCATCACGGCCACGCTCACCTTCTGGTTCCAGCTCCGCGCCCAGCAACGCGTGTCGCCGGCGGAGACGGCGCTCATCTTCACCCTCGAGCCGGTCTTCGCCGCCCTCGCCAGCTTCGTCGTCCTCGGTGAGCGGCTGAGTCTCACACAGCTCGGCGGCGGCGCGCTGATCCTGGCCGGGACGGTACTGCCGGAGCTGGGCCGCGCCCAGGCGCAAGCCCGTCCCACCGACTAAGGGGTGCGCCCCGCCTGCACCGGGCACGGTGCGGGATCGTACAGCAGTACTCTCACCCGGGCGTAGAGCCGCTCGGCTACGCGGCAGGCGCTTCGCTCGAGTGCGGTGGGGTACCATCTCGGCTGCGATGGGTTGAGTGGCTGGAGATCCCGCTGCACCACCCAGACACGGCTCGCCGGCGGGGGATGCTGCGCGAGCCAGATGTCGAGCGTGCCGGATTGCTCCGGGCCGACCGGGTTGACGCGCCCCCACGGCGCGGAGGGAATCAGCGCCTGCGGCACCGTTTCCGGTTGGCGCCGCAAGAGGTAGTACTCGAAGGGCAGCCGCGCATAGGCCGGCTCGAACGCCACCAGATCGCCGGGATGCGCGCTCGCGAGAAGCTCCAGCGTCGCGGTGCGCCAGTCCTCCTTGGGATAGCGCCCGGTGTACCAGCGCGCCAACCCACGGGCGGCGAGCGCGACGACGATGATCAGGACGGCGGCCCGCAGCTTCGCAGGGTGCATGCTGCGGACGCCGGCTGCCGCGAGCAGCGGGAGCGCCGGCGCGGCGATGATCAGGTAACGGGTAACCAGAACCGGCTTCACCAGTACTGAGAAAAGGAAACTGCCGAGCACCGGAACCAGGAACCAGAGAACGACGAACAGATAGCCCCACCGCGCCGAGCGGCTGCCGCTTCGCGGCTCGGTCCGACGAGAGGCAATCAGCGCCATTCCGCAGAGGACGGCGTACGCGGCCGCGAGACTTCGCCCGCCGCGCCCCGCCAGGTCACTGAAGACCTCCAGCAGCATTCCCGCCCTTGGCCGCTGCACCCACTCCAGATGGCCGCCGGCGACGATCGGATGGACAAGCGGGCTGAGCAGCAGTGCCATTGCCGCGCCGGCCAGCAGGACGTCGCGCCGGCGGCCGGCGCGGGCCGGCAGCAAGAGGCCGGCGCCGAACTGGGCCGCGAGCACCAGCGCGCCGAAGAAGTGGGCGTACATGGTCAACGCGCCGGCGATGACGTAGGCCGCCCACGTACCGAGACCGGGCCGATCGAGCGCCCGGACGAAGAGCGCCGAGGAGGTCGTCGCCAGAAGGAGGGCGAGCCCGTAGCCCCGCGCCTCCTGCGCGCCGTTCGCGATGACGAACGCATTCACCGCGAACAGGAGGGAGGCCGTCGCAGCGGTGGGCCGGTCGAACAGGCGCCGGCCAAGATCGTACAAGGGCAGCACCGTCGCGGCGACGAAGATGGCGGAGAGTGAACGGACCGCGGCCTCGCTCGTGCCCAGCCTGACCCACAAGTGCAGGAGCAGGTGATAGGGCGCCATGTTGACCTGGTCGGTCCCCAGGATGCCGCGGAGCTCCGGCCAATGGACCCGCGCGAGCGCGACGCTGAACGCTTCGTCGAGCCAGAGACTTTGCGCGCCGATCCGGTAGAAACCGAGCGCCGCAGCCAGCGCCAGCGGCACGATGAGCCCCGCTCTTTCCGACCAATTCCTAGACATGTTCAATCATAATACACCCCCGTTGCAGGTCGCGGGCCGGATCTGTGGCGCGATATAACGCGCTCTGTACGAATTATTTACGCGTCAAGGAAATTCGCATTTACAGAAGACTGCACAGGCAATAGGATTCGCCTAAGTTTTTCGCAGGGCCATCTCGATAACTAGCGCGCGACCCGTACGACGCCGCCCTGCCGTTTCTTCTCGAGCAGTGAGGGAAAGACTCATGACCTATACCTACAAACTTGCCAAGCGCCTCGCGATGGTGCACGTATCTGGCATGCTCACGGCACTCCTCCTCGCCGCGTGTTCTGCCGGCTCGTCGGCCCTCACCGGGCCCGAAGCCGCCGCCATGAGCGCCAGCAACAAGCTGCATCACTCGCCGACCCTGCAGAGCATTTCGCTTTCGCCCGCGTCCGCAACGCTCGCCCCCGGCAGCACCCAGCAGTTTTCCATCTCCAGCCGTTCCACCGGCGGCAACGTCGGGGCGGTGAGCGTGACCTACTCCGCCACCGGCGGCACGGTCAGCTCGGGCGGCGCCTATACCGCCGGCGCCACCGCGGGCACCTATCGCGTCGTTGCGGCGCTCACCGATGGCAGCATGGCAGACACGTCGGTGGTCACCATCAGCGTGCTGGGCACCGCATCGAGCACCTCCTCCGGCGCGGCAGTCAGCTCGCCGGCCTGCTCGACGTATGCCTTTACCCGGCTCGTGAACGTGAGCTCGGCGTCGCAGCTGACCAGCGCCGTGACCAACGCACGCCCCGGCGACCTGATCCAGCTCGCGGCCGGCACCTACACCGTCGGCCAGCAGAAGCTGGTCACCTCCGGCACGGCGACCGCGCCCATCATGATGTGCGGGCCCCGTAGCGCCGTGATCCAGTCGGGCTCGGTCTCCTCCGGCGGCTTCGAGCTCGCGGTTCGGGCCGACTACTGGACGCTCTCCGGCTTCACCGTAGCCAGTTCGCAGCAGGGCATCGCGATCGAGGGGGGCAGCTACAACGTCATCGACGGCGTCGAGGTGCGCAACGTCGGTCAGGAAGCGGTCCAGATCCACGGGCTCAGCACGCACAACGTGGTGCGCAACAGCTATCTGCACGACACCGGCAAGTACGTCGCCCAGTATGGCGAGGCGGTCTACATCGGCGCCGCGCCGACCCAGTGGTGCACCTGGTCGAGCTGCGGTCCCGACCGGAGCGACAACAACCAGGTGATCGCCGACTCGATCGGGCCGAACATCGGCAGCGATCCGATCGACATCAAGGCCGGTACCACCGGCACCCTGGTGCAGGACAACTTCATCGACGGCAGCGGCATGGGGAATCTCTGCTCGGATCACAACTGGTGCGGCGGCCTCGCCATCATCAACGGCCAAAACGCGCTGTTCCGCGGCAACACCGGTGTCAATCCGCCGCTGCACGGCTTCTCGGTGCAGTCCGACGGCGGAGCGGCCGCCTACCCCGCGACCGGCAATGTGTTCCAGTCCAACGACCTCGATCTCGGCTCCGCGACCGGCTACGGCTTCCTCATCGGCAGCGGCGTGACCAGCACGGTCTACTGCGCCAGCAACAGCAGCTACGGGAACTCGGTGGTCCACGGCGCCGGTCTCACCAACACCGCGTGCGCTCAGTAGCACTCCCGCTCTCGCGCTAAGCGCTCGGCCGCCGATGCCCATCCGGGCGCGGCGGCCGCTGTGTTTGCGGCGCGCGCTGGCCGGAGCGATGTTCGGCCGACCGCGCAGCTCGCACCCGCAGTCGGAGTCGCCCTCATGCCGCATCCGGTGGCCGCGATCAAGGCCGCGATCAAGCGCATCGCCCCAGCGCCGCTGGTCCAGCAGTTGGCCCGCCTGCAGCGGGCGCTGGTCCTGCTGCGCTACCGCGGCGACGTGACCCGTGCGAAGGGTCGGAGCGAGCTGTCCTTCTGGCGACAGACGCTCCGCGCCGGGCAGCCGGCCGACAACGCCCACTACGCGCACTACTTCACGACGTTCTTCGGCCTGACGCTGGCTGACTACGCCGGCAAGCGCGTGCTCGACATCGGCTGCGGCCCGCGCGGCAGCCTCGAGTGGGCGGGCGGCACGCGCCGGCGCATCGGGCTCGACCCGCTGGCGCGAGACTACCGGGCCTTCGGCACCGCCCGGCACGCCATGGGCTACGTGAGCGCGAGCTCGGCGGCGATGCCGCTTGCCGATCGCGCGTTCGATATCGTGGCCTCATTCAACTCGCTGGACCACGTCGACGATCTTCCCGGGACGCTCCGCGAGATCGAACGCGTACTGGCGCCCGGAGGCCGCCTGCTGCTCATCGTCGAGGTGAACCATGAGGCCACCCTGACCGAGCCGGTCACGTTCAGCTGGGACATCATAGCGCAGTTTCCGCCGGCGCTCGTACCGCGCTGGGAAGCGCATTTCGAGAAGCCGGTGGGCCCCATCTATGAGAGCCTCGACCGGCGGGTGCCGTTTGACCACGCGAGCCCGGCGAAGCGGCCGGGATTGCTCTGCGCGCTGTTGGAGAAGACCGCCGGATCCGGCCGCGCCTGACGCTTCTCAGCGACGGCGATGCCGCAGCAGCTCGCGCAGCACCGCCGGCGCGAGCGACCACGGCTCCGCCAGGTATCGCTTCGCGAGCCGGCGCGGCTCCGCCGCGAGCCGGAACGCCCACTCGATCCCGAGCGGGCCGGTCCACCGCGGCGGCGTCGGGATCGCTCCCGCCACGTAGTCCAGCACTGCCCCGCAGTTGGACACGGCGTTGACCGCCAACCGGTCGCGATTCTCGAGGATCCAGCGCTGCTCCCGGGGCATTCCCATGCCGACGATCAGGAGCTGGGTCCGCCATGTGTTGATCGCTTCGACCACCGCCGCGTTCTCCGCACTGCCCAATCGGGCGTCGAAGTAGCCGGAGTGAGCCGCGAGCCGGACGGCAGGATACCGCTGGCGCAGTATCGCCGTGGCGCGCTCCAGCACCGCCGGCGTGGCAGCGAGGAAGAACACCCGCCAGCCTGACCGTTCCGCCTCCGCGAGGAGTGGTCCGAGCCAGTCCAGATACGCCACCCGGTGCTCGCGCCGGAGCGGCATCCCGAGCAGCCGTCCGAGAAAGACCAGCGGCATGCCGTCGATGAGCACGTGATCGGCGCGCTCGTAGAACTCGCGCAGCATCTCATCGCGCTGCAGGCAGTACAGGCTGTGCACGTTCTGCGTGAGGAAGACCTTCTGCTCGCCCCGGGTGATGGCCCTCGCGATGAGCGCGTTCAGATCCTCGATCGTCAGCGCCTGCACGCGACTGCCCAGCATCGGGTAGGACGCGAGGTTCACGCGCGCACCAGAACCCGCGCTACGCCGTCCCGGATCGTCCCGGCACGGATGCGCCATGTGTGGTGCGCGGTGACCTCCTCCCGCCCGCGGCGACCCATCGCGGCGAGGTCACCGCGCCGCTGCCATGCCCGGCGCAGCGCGTCGGCCAGCGCCGGCCGGTCGCCGGGGGGAAAGAGGAAGCCGGTTTCCCCCTCGCGCAGCACCGCGACCGCGTCTTCCGATGCCGAGGCCAGGACCGGCCGGCCCGCGGCGAGGTACTCGTAGATCTTGAGCGGTGAGTGATACACCGATCCGCGCCGGCTCGGCCGGTGCCCCGCGAAGCCCAGTTCGGCCCCTGCCAGTACCGCCGGGACGTCACCTTGGCAGAGCTGCCCGAGGAAGCGGACTCGCTCGGCGAGTCCGAGGTCGGTCGCCAGCCGCTGCCACGGCTCCCTGACCAGACCGTCTCCCGCCACGACGAGGTGCGCCGGCACCTCGTCCCGGAGGTCGTGCATCGCATGCAGTAGCAGATCGACGCCCTGCCACCCCGTGAGGCTGCCGACGTACACGATGGTGAAGCCGTCGAAGCTCCGTCGCGCGAGATGCGCCGCGGGGTCGAACGCGCGCGCATCCACGCCGTTCGGCACGACGAGGACCTTGCCGGGGGGGAGTCCGGCGTCGGTTACGAGCCATTGGCGGAGCGCGTCGCTCACGCAGATCAACACGTCGCAGCGGCGGTATGCGTCGAGCTCGAGCCGCCGCGCGACGCCGGTGAGCACCATGCTCTTCCGGTCCCGCGCCGCCTCCTCGTAGAACGGCCCCTGCGTCTCCAGGATCCAGGGAATCCCCCGTCGCTGAAACGGGCGACCGAGTGCCTGGAAGCTGGCGAAGCGTTCGTACACCCAGTCCACGTCGTCGCCGATGGCGCGGTGCGCGCGACGGGCGTTTACCCGGCGGAGCGCGAGCCGCGTGAGATCGGCGGCCAGTGCTGCGGCCGCCGAGCCGCTCAGCGCGCGGCGCGAGTCGGTCGCCACGCGACGCGGCACCTGATCACCGGCGATGTAGGTTCGGACGTCGCACCCGAGCTCACGGAACGCGCCGATGATGCCGAGGACGTGGGATCGAGGGCCGCTCGCTTCGGCGTCGACGGCCGTCGACACCCTGAGCGCCCCGGAGAGGTAGCCGATCGTGAGCCGCGGGTGCGGCGCCGTCACCGTGCGGCGGCCGGCCGGCGGACGCCGAGCGTCCCGCGGGCGCCGGTGAGCTCGGCGAGGCCAGGCGCGCCCATCCGCACGGCACCGCTCGGCCGGGGGAGGAAGACGGTCGCCACGTACAGCACCCAGAAGAGGTCGTTGTACCGGAGGAAGACCGCCTCGGTGACGCTGGTGAGGAGCAGAAACGCCAGCAGCAGCACCGGCCAGAGTGCGTCGCCGAGCGAGCCGGAGGCGAGCCGGCCGAGCGCACGGCGCACCGCGTTCAGGTAACCCGCGACAAAGAGGATGACGCCTCCCGCGCCGACCTGGAGCGCCAGGTCGAGAAATCCGTTATGCGCCTCACCCGGGTACCAGCCGCCGGTCACCCGCATGATCTCGAGCGATGGACCGTTCCAGCCCGTCCAGTAGGCGCCGTAGCCGTATCCGAGCCACGGCCGCGCCGCGATCTGGTCCAGGAGGAACCGCCAGAGGGGCACGCGATCGGTCAGCGAGGGGTCTTTCCCGACCAGCACCAGGACATCGGCGCTGAAGCCATACAGTACGAGTCCGGCCGTCGAGAGGACGGCGAGGATGCCGAGCAGCGCGAGCATCCTGCGTCCGCCGCCGGCCCGGAGTCCCGCCAGGAGCGGCAGGAGCACGAGCATCGCCGCCGCGGCCACGATGCTCGTCATGGACCGCGATTGGACCACGAGCAGCAGCGACAGCGCAGCGCCCAACCAGGCCAGCGTGCGAGGACCCGAACGGCCCGCGTACTCGCGGGCGAGCAGCAGGAAGGCGACGAGCGCCACCGCCATGTGCCGGCCGAGCAGGTTCTTGTGGGTGAAGACGCCCTGCCAGTTGCCCGCGTGGCCACCACCCATGACCCCGATGCTGGGTACCGCGAGGGCGAGCGCGAGACTCGCCACACCGACGAGGGCGTAGCTCGCGCCCAGGAGCACGAGCAGCTGCCGCATGGTGAATCGGGTGGCGAGATAGACGCCGAATACCGATGCGGCCGCGAGCATGATCCCGCGCTTGAGCGACAGCTGCGGATCGATGGACCAGAGTGGCGACGCGAGCACCAGGGCGAGCAGCGCCAGCGTGAGCGGATCCCGCCGCAGCGTCCGCCAGGTCGCGCTCGGACGGATCAGCGATAGCGCGGCCGTGCCTGCGAACGCCGGCGCCAGGAAGGGAGCGCCGCGATCGACGAACGCGAACGGCACACCCGCGAAGACGAGGACGCAGTACACCGCGAACGCCCACTCGCCCGCTGCGGCCATCGCCCACAGGCTGCCGCGCGTGGCCTGCAACCGGGGAGGGAGCACGCGTCCCTGAACCGCGATGCTCACGACCCGGCGCTCCCCGCCGACCCCAGCTCGACGGCCACCGGGGCCGCTGCGTCGAGCACGGCACGGAACGCCCGGTCGGTCTGGGTAGCGAGCTCGTCCCAGTCGAGCCGCGCGAGCTCGGTGCAGATGCGACCTCGGGCCGCCACTCCCCAGGCCGCGGCGGTGCCGAGCAGCGCCGGCGTGAGCTCGCCGCGGTAGGTGCGCACCCACTCGGGCCCGGCGAGCTCGGCGAGCTCGCCCATCGCGCCGCGGTCCGGAACCAGCACCGGACGGTCGAACGAGAGTGCGAGCAGGGCGCTACCCGAGTTGAGGATTTCCTGATACGGCAGCACCACGACGTCCGCCGCGCGGAGATAGAGCTGAACCTCGTCGTCGGGTATGCGGCCGAGGAAGAGCCGGACCCGCTCGTCCCCGGCTGCGGCCTCGCGCACCTCGCGCTCGAGCGTCGGCGACGACGGCCGGCCCGCCACGATCAGATGGAGGTCGCGATCGTCCGAGGCCCGGAGGCATCGAACGAGCCGCGGCACGTCCTTGTACGTCCGGATCCGCCCCACGAACGCGAGCACGCGCGCCTGGGGCGCACAGGGCAGGCCCAGCCGGCGGCGCGCGTCCTCACGCGATGCCGTGGCGGGATAGGCGCCGCGGTAGTGGCCGTGCCTGACGACGAAGCCGGGGATGCGCCGGAGTGCCGGGAAACGCTCCCGGGCCAGCTCCCGGCCGAGGGTGCTGAGGGCGATGTATCCGTCCAGTCGTCGGGTGAACGCGGCCCAGAACCACCGCTCGAGTCGTGGATGGTACCGCTCGTGCGATTGGAGATTGTGAATCGTCCACACCCGCTTCGTGCCCCGCAGACCGGCCAGGCGCATCAGCGCGAGAATCGCGAGCCCGCGCAGTGCGGCGACCAGCGCGCTCGGCCGATTCCACATCGAGTCCACCCAGTGGATGTGCCACACGTCGGCGCCGTGGCGCCACGATGCCCACGGCGAGAACGGCACGACCTCGGCACCGCGCGCGCGCAGGTGAGCGTAGAGCAGCCCGGGGTACGGGTTCTCCGGCTCGCTCGCGGGCCAGGCGACGACGCGCATCGTGGGCCGCATCGCGTCAGCCGCCGCGCGGCGCCGCGGCCGGGCCCGCATCGCCCGTGGTGTGTCGGCGGAGCCGCGCCTTGCGTCGGCGCTTCAGCGTCATGATACCGACGGTCGCGAGCACGTTGGCGAGTTGCTCCTTCCGCTCGAGCCCGAGCACGACGTCCAGCATCCGTCCGATCCAGGTGCGGGAGACCGCCCGTCGGGGGCCGTACGACAGTCCGATGCGGAGGCAGTCGCGCCCGAATTCGGCGAAGCCATGCTGGAACGCCAGCAGCGCGAGCCGCTGATACCGCACGCCGAGCGCGTCGCGATACGGCGCGAGCCGGCTCTGGCCGTCCAACTCGGCCGCGATCTTGTCGAGCACCCGTCGCTGGGACTGGAGCTTCCGCTCGCTGAACACGTTCCGGCTCACCGAGAGCCGGGTTTCGCCGTACCAGCGGTAGTACGATTCGCCGCCGCGGGCGACGACGAGCCGGACCCCGCGCGCCAGCGCTCGCATCATGAGGTCGCCGTCGTCGTCCAGCGTCAGCATCTCGTCCCAGCCGCCGGTGCGCTCGTACGCATCGCGCTGCCAGAGGACGGCGCACGGCGGCACCCACGTGCCGGTGAGCCAGCCGAGCAGCGGATCGGGCGGCGGCGGGAACGGAATATCCCGCTGCTCGACGCGCCATGCGCCGCGACGCTGCCGGAGCCGGTGCCAGGAGCAGACGGCGGCAACGGCGGTCTCGTCACGGAGGGCGGCGGCGAGGGCAGAGAGGGTACCGGGCGCGAGCACGTCATCGGCGTCGAGGAACATCAGGTACGCCCCGCGCGCCCGCGCCGCTCCGGCGTTGCCCGCGTGGGCACCGCCCCGACTCGCCGCCAGCCGCACCGACCGCACCCGCGCGCC